>NZ_PSVG01000015.1:0-82720 GCF_002930885.1 Rathayibacter sp. AY1F2
GCGATGAAGAGGACGTTGCGGCGCGCGGTGATCTCGCGGACGGCCGGGAGGTAGTCGGCCGGCGGCACGACGATGCCCGCCTCGCCCTGGATCGGCTCGATCAGCACCGCCACGGTGTCGTCGTCGATCGCGGCCTCGAGGGCTTCCGCGTCGCCGAACGGGACCGTGCGGAATCCGGGCGTGAACGGAGCGAAGCCGTCGCGCGCCTCCGCGTCGTCGCTGAACGAGATGATCGTGGTCGTGCGACCGTGGAAGTTGCCCGCCGCGACGATGATGTTCGCCCGGCCCGGAGCGACGCCCTTGACCCGGTAGCCCCAGGCGCGGGCGACCTTGATGCCCGACTCGACCGCCTCCGCGCCCGTGTTCATCGGCAGGACCATGTCCTTGCCGGCGAGCGCGGCGAGCGCCGTGACGAACGGGCCGAGGCGGTCGTTGTGGAACGCGCGGCTGGTCAGGGTGACGCGGCCGAGCTGCTCGCGGGCCGCCTCCAGCAGCACCGGGTGCGAGTGGCCGAAGTTCACGGCGGAGTAGGCGGCGAGGCAGTCGAGGTAGCGGACGCCCTCGACGTCGGTGATCCAGGCGCCGTCGCCGGTGGCCGCGACGACGGGCAGCGGGTGGTAGTTGTGGGCGGCGTGCTCCTCCTCCGCGGCGATGAGGGCGGCGGAGCGGGCGGTGTCGGTGTCGGTGATGCTCATGTCGTTCCTCCTGAGGGGACGATCGACTCTCCAGGAGTCGTCGCACTCGGCGTCGAGTGCGACGGATCGTGGACAGTGGAGGGTGGGTCGGCGCTGCTGGTCGCCGACCACGGGGAGTGGGTCAGCGGCGCAGCTCGAGCGTGCAGCACTTCACGCCGCCGCCGCCGAGCAGCAGCTCGGACAGGTCGACGCCGATCGGGTTGTAGCCGCGCTCGCGCAGCTGGCGCTCGAAGCCCGTCGCACGGGACGCGATGACGACGTTGAGGCCGTCGGAGAAGGAGTTCAGCCCGAGCACGGACGCGTCCTCCTCCGAGACGAGGATCGCGTCGGGGTAGAGCTCGCGGAGGGTGCGGTTGCCCTCCTCGCTGAACGCGCTCGGAAGGTAGGCGATGTTCGTGTCGTCGAGCACGGCGATCGCGGTGTCGAGGTGGTAGAACGACGGGTTCACGAGCTCGAGCGTGACGACCTCGCGGCCGAAGACGCGGGCGACCTCGGCGTGCGAGTCGGAGGCGGAGCGGAAGCCCGTGCCGGCGAGGATCCGCTCGCCGACGAGGAGGAAGTCGCCCTCGCCCTCGTTGACCTCCTCGGGGACGCGGACGTCGAAGCCGGCCGAGCGGAACCAGTCCATGTACGCCGGGCCCTCGGGCTGGCGCTCGGGGTAGGTGAAGGAGGCACCGTAGGCGATGCCGTCGATCACGAATCCGCCGTTGGCTGCGTAGACCATGTCCGGCAGTCCGGCCTCGGGCTCGATCAGCTCGATCGTGAAGCCGAGGTCGGCGTAGGTGTCGTGGAGGGTCTGCCACTGCCGGACGGCGAGGGAGGTGTCGGTGGGGACCTGCGGGTCCATCCACGGATTGATGCGGTAGACGACGGTGAAGTGCTCGGGACGGCACATCAGGATCGTCTTCGCGACGGGGGTTCGGGCGGGTGCCTCGGCGAGCACGGCGGTATCGGTCATTCGAGTCCTCCTGCGAAAGGATGCGGATGAGCGGACCGGGTCCAGTGGCTCCGTGCCCCGCGCATGACGCAACGGGATGGAGCACGCTCGCGCCCAGTCTTGCACGCGCCGATCGTGCGGTTCTCGCCGCGGGGCGCACGGAACGCGCGTGAACGGTGGGTGCGGCGCGGGAAATCACCGCCGGTCTTCCGCGGGGCGCTGTGATGCCGCCGCGACTCTCGCCTTGAGGCGGCTTCCGGAGGGATGACGCGGCGCCTCTCGGAGGAAGAGCCTTATCCCTCGCTTGTCATCGCGCTGATGACATCTGTGGAATCCGTCGAATTCCGCCCTGAATGGGGGACTTAGGGCAGCGATAAGCGGCATGGGACGATCCCTCCGGCCCGACAGTCGTCGGCCTTCTCGCTCCGACGAATCCGGATGCCCTCCTCCATGCGAACGAAGACCCTCAGCGTCTCCCTTTTCCTCGCCCTGCTCCTCTCCCTCTTCGTCGCGACCCCGGCCCAGGCCGCGGGTTCGCCGGCTGCGCCGACGAACGTGACCGTGACCGACAACGACTGCACCGATGCGGTCACCGTCTCCTGGACGCCGTCCGCGTCGGCGACGGCCGGATATCGGATCCACGTGTATAGCCAGTATTCGGGTTACTACGAAGACGGTGACGTCTACTCCGCAAAGCTGATCGAGACGGGGCGTACCACGACATCGACGTTCGACCTTCCGCGGTCCTGGGACTACTACTACATCGAGGTGTCCAGCGTCTCGGACCTGAACGCTCCATACTCCGGCGGGACGGACGGGGAGTCTCTGGTCGCCTCTTCCACCCAGAGCGCCCCCGCCGAGGAGTCGCTCTACCACTTCTGGGACGT
This sequence comes from Rathayibacter sp. AY1F2, assembly GCF_002930885.1. Lineage (NCBI taxonomy): Bacteria > Bacillati > Actinomycetota > Actinomycetes > Micrococcales > Microbacteriaceae > Rathayibacter > Rathayibacter sp. AY1F2. Next base: position 2,520 of record NZ_PSVG01000015.1, read on the forward strand.
CCCCGCGCCGGGCGATCTGAGTGTCGCGGCAGATCCGACCTCGTCTCTTGCCACGGCGCGCTGGGAGAGGCCTTCCGCCGGTGGTGAAGACTGCAATTTCGACCGGTACTACTACGACCTCGACAACCTGAACTCGCAGTACGACTGGGACCAGTACCCCGATTACGATAGCTACCTCGACGCCGACGCCACGTCCGTCGACCTGAATATCGCCCCGTTCCAGCGGTACAAATTCTGCGTGTGGGCAGCGTCGCTCAGCGAGCGCCCTTACAACGAGTCTCCTGATTTCTCGCACTCCCCGGAGTCGTGTGTCACCTTCGGCACCGGAACATCGGCGGCTTTCTCGCCCGACTACGTCGATGGGTACTCCTCGGGCACCGCGATCACCGTCACCTGGGCTGCCCCCTGGAACGACGGCGGTAGCGATATCACCGGCTACCGGGTAGCCCGCAACGGCACCGATTCGTCCGGCAGCGGCCCCTGGTCGACCGTCGTCTCCGCCGACCGCCGCTCGCAGACGTTCACGAACCTCCGCCCGAACACCTCCTACACCTTCACCGTTCAGGCGATCAACGCGATCGGCACCAGCGAAGCGGCAACGGTCACCCGCACCGCCGACCCGTACGAAGCCCCGTCCGTTCCCACGCGCGTCGCCGGCACCACGAACGACAGCGTGCGATCCGCGACGATCTCATGGTCTCCTCCGGAGTCGGCCGGCAACCCGGCGATCACCGGCTACCGCGTCTCGCGCAACGGCGTCGACAACGCGGGCGCCGGTCCGTGGTCGACGACGGTCGCCGCCACCGCCCGCTCCTTCACGTTCACGCACCTGGCGGCGGGCGCCACCTACACGATGAGCGTCAGCGCGATCAACGCCGGAGGCGACAGCGGGGCGGCATCGACCGTCGTGCGCATCGGCGGCACCGCCCTCACCGCCGCGACGCCGACCGTCACCGGCACCGCCGCGGTCGGCTCGACGCTCACGGCGAGCGCCGGCACCTGGGGTCCCTCCCCCGTGGCACTCGCGTACCAGTGGCGCGCGAACGGCACCGCGATCAGCGGGGCGACCGGCACCACGTACCGTCCGGTCGCGGGCGACGCGGGCAGGGTGATCACCGTCGCCGTCACGGGCTCGAAGTCGGGCTACGTCTCGACCACGCGGGTCTCCTCCGGGACCGCTGCCGTGACCGGCGGCGCGATCACCGCCGCGACGCCGACCATCAGCGGCACGGCGAAGGTCGGCTCGACCCTCACCGCGAAGCCCGGCACCTGGGGTCCCTCCCCCGTCGCCCTCGCCTACCAGTGGAAGGCGAACGGCACCGCTCTGAGCGGGGCGACGTCCGCGACGTACACGCCGACCGGCGCCACTCTCGGCAAAACGATCACCGTGACGGTCACGGGGTCGAAGTCCGGATTCACCGCTGTGACGAAGACCTCCGCGAAGACGAGCGCCGTGGTGGCGGGCACCCTCTCCGCCGCGACCCCGACGATCACCGGCACCGCGAAGGTCGGCTCCACCCTGACCGCCAAGCCGGGCACGTGGGGTCCCTCGCCGGTGGCCCTCACCTACCAGTGGAAGGCGAACGGCACCGCGATCTCCGGGGCGACCTCCGCCACCTACAAGCCGACCAGCGCCACGGTGGGGAAGAAGATCACGGTGACCGTCACCGGCAAGAAGGCCGACTACACGACGGCGACGCGCACCTCCGCCGCCACCGCAGCGGTCGTCAAGTAGGGGATCCGACCCGGGCCGCCGGGGGAGCCTGCTCGCGCGGACTCCTCCGGCGGCCCCGGGAATCCACCACCATCGTCCCCCGGACGGGGGCCCATCCCGCCGACACCCGCCCTCGCCCGGAGGCGGGCGGCGGCTAGCATTCAGACACCGTGTCCGCCGCGGCCTCCCGCGGATCCTGCCGAAAGGCCCGCCGTGCCCGCACGCCCCCTCGCCGCGATCGGCGTCTCCGCTCTCCTGCTGGCCGGCCTCGCCGCCGGTCCGGCCGTCGCCGCCCCCGATCTCCCGGGCGCGAGCGCCGCGCAGGAGGCGGCCGCCGAGGTCGTCCTCTCCGGCACCATCGCGCTCCGCGACGCCGACGAGGAGCACCCCGCCCCCGAGAACCCGTACTTCTACGTCCAGGTCGAGGACGCCGAAGGGGACGTGGTCGCCCAGGCGAACACGGGCGCGGACTTCTCCCTCCCCGTTCCCGGCGGCGAGCCCCTCACCGTCCGCGCGAACCTGATCGGCAGCGACGACTGGTACCCGACCTGGTTCGGCGACACCCCGGTCGCCGAGGCCGCGAGGACGACCCGGGGGACCGACGAGTCCGTCGCCATCTCCCTCCTGCGCACCGCCGAGCTGTCCGGATCGGTCACCGCCGACGCGGTCCCGGGCGTCTCCTCCCCCTCCTTCGACGTGCAGGCCTGGTGGGTCGACGGAGGGACGTACTCGCTGCTCGACACCGTCCCCGTCACCGGAGCCCCCGACGCCGCCCGCGCGTGGGACACGGGCGACCTCGCCCTGCCCGCCGGCGACTACCTCCTGCGCCTCGTGGAGCCGGGGTACCCCGCCTACGACGACCAGTACTTCTCGCGCCTGGCCCGCCTCGACGAGCGCGCGGTCGTCACCGTGCCGGCGGGCGGCCGCAGCGGCATCGACTTCTTCCCGTCGGCCTACTCCTCCGACGTCGCCCGCCTCGCCGGGACCGACCGGTACGCGACCGCTGTCGCGGTGACCGCCTCCGGATTCGCCGACGGCGCCCCCGTCGTCTACCTCGCCAGCGGAGCGAACTGGCCGGACGCGCTGAGCGCCGGCCCCGCCGCCGCGAAGCAGGGCGGCGCCCTCCTGCTCACCGACCCGAGCGTCCTGCCCGCCGTGGTGGCGGCCGAGCTGCGCCGCCTCGCCCCGCAGCGGATCGTCGTGGTCGGCAGCGCCCTCTCCGTGAGCGAGTCGGTGCTCCAGCAGGTGAAGGCCCTCGGGATCCCGACCGAGCGCATCGAGGGCGTCGACCGCTACGACACCTCGCGCCGGATCGTCGAGGACGCCTTCCCCGACGGCAGCTACGAGAACGTCTTCGTCGCGACCGGCACCAACTTCCCGGACGCCCTCTCGGTCGCGCCGATCGCCGGCCGCCGCGCCGAGCCCGTCCTCCTCGTCGACGGCGCCCGCTCGCGCCTCGACCAGCCGACCCGCGACACCCTCGCCGGACTCGACCCCTCCTCCGTGCAGCTGCTCGGCGGCGCGCCGTCGATCTCGACCGCCGTCGAGGCCGACCTGCGCGCCGCGAAGATCGCCGACACCGTGTCGCGCATCGCCGGGACGGACCGCCACGACACCAGCCGACACCTCAACGACGTCTTCCCGCCGTCCGAGCTGGGCGACACCGTCTACCTCGCGACCGCCACCGGCTTCGCCGACGCGCTGGCCGTCGGCCCGGTCGCCGCGAAGCAGGGCGCCCCGCTCTACCTCAGCGAGCCGACCTGCCTGCCGCGCAGCACCCGTGTGAAGATGCAGGGCCACGACCTCGATCAGGTGCTGCTCCTCGGCAGCCCCCTGACCCTGTCGGCGCAGGTGCGCTCGCTGTCCGCCTGCTGAGACCCGAGACGCACCGCACGAGCCCTGGAGATCCATGAGCGCCACCGCCGACCGTCCCCTCCTCGTCGGCATCGAGACCGGGGGCACGAAGGTCGTCGCGGCGGTCGCCGACGCCGCTGATCCCGAGCGGATCCTCGCGACGACGACCCTGCCGACCCGCGGGCCCGCCGAGACTCTCGCCGATCTGGCCGGCTTCGTCAGCGGCCACGGAGTCGACGGCACCGTCGCCGCGGTCGGCGTCGCCTCCTTCGGCCCGCTCGACATCGACCCCGGCTCGCCGACCTATGGGCACCTCACCTCCACGCCGAAGCTCGGCTGGGAGGGCACCGACGTTCTCGGCCCGATCGGCGCGGCCGCACCGGGCGCCCGGCTCGCGCTGGTCACCGACGTCAACGGAGCCGCCCTGGGCGAGGCCCGCTGGGGCGCCGGGGCCGGAGTCGACGACTTCGTCTACCTGACCGTCGGCACCGGAGTCGGCGGCGGCGTGATCGCGGGCGGACGGCTCCTCGCCGGCAGCGGCTGGCCCGAGGTCGCGCACCTGCTGCCCCGCCGCCACCCCGAGGACGGCTTCGCCGGCACCTGCCCGTTCCACGGCGACTGCCTCGAGGGCCTGGTCGCCGGTCCCGCGATCTCGGCGCGCTGGGGCGTCGACGGCTCCCGCCTCGGCACCGAGGAGGCGGCCGCGAACCTCCGCTTCAGCTCCTACTACCTCGCGCAGCTGGTCACGACGCTCGCCTACGTCGCGGGCGTGCGGCTCGCGGTCGTCGGCGGAGGCGTGTCGAAGACGCCGGGGCTCGTCCCCGCGGTCGAGGCCGAGGTCGAGCGGCTGATGGGCGCGCCCGGAGCGACGGGGACGGGCGGCGGGCGGATCCGCATCGTGCGCCCGGCCCTCGGCGACGAGTCCGGGGTGCGCGGGGCGATCTCGCTGGCGGAGTCCCTGCTCGCCTGAGCTCTACCCTCGTCCCATGAGCGACCGACCCGTCGACCCCTCCGCCCCCGACTCCGGTCGCGACGAGACGGTGGAGGAGCGATCCGACCGCAACTGGAACGAGATCCTGCAGGAGCTGCGGGTCGTGCAGACCGGCACGCAGATCCTGGGCGGCTTCCTGCTGACGCTGTGCTTCCAGCAGCGCTTCGCCGACCTCGCGCCGCCCGACGTGGCGCTCTACCTCGTGCTCGTCCTGCTCGCCGCGTGCGTCACGATCCTGGCGCTGGCGCCCGTCATCGCCCACCGGCTGCTGTTCCAGCGGCGGAGGAAGGCCGAGCTGGTGCGGTTCGGCAACCGGGTGGTCACGGTGTGCCTCGCGGCGGGATCGCTGCTGTTCGTCGGAGTCGTGGGCTTCGTGTTCGACGTCGTGCTGGGCGGGCCGGCGGGCCTCTGGGCGGGCGGAGGCGTGCTGCTGCTGCTCGCCGTGGTCTGGGCGACCGCGCCGGTCCTCCTGCGGAGGCGCTGAGGGCGGTGGAGTCTGCCCGCCCCTCCCCCGCGAGTCAACGGGGTACCCGGGTCCGCCGCGCTCTTCCTACCGTGGCCGCGAGGCGCGCACCGCGCCGACGCGAGAGGAGCACCATGACCGACCGGACCGAGCAGCCGCAGGAGAACCCGCAGAACCACGACCACGTCGACGACGCGGGCGTCGACAAGCCCTCGCAGGCCGAGGGCGACGACACCGAGGGATCGGCCGGCTGATCGCCGCCTCGATCCCCGTCCTCCCCGCGATCGACAGCAGCGCGGCCGTCCTCGCCGACGGCTACCTCTTCGGGACGCGGCGCTTCGACGACGTGGGCTCGGACGCGTTCCGCACCCGGATCCTCGGACGGCCCGTGATCATGGCGCGCGGCATCGAGGCGGCGCGCTTCTTCTACGAGGGCGGGCGCTTCGACCGCGAGGGCGCGCTGCCCGGCTCCGTGCTGCACCTCCTGCAGGACGAGGGCAGCGTGCAGACCCTCGAGGACGAGCCGCACCGGAGGCGGAAGCGCATGTTCCTGGATCTGGTGGAGACGCCCGAGCAGCGGTCGAGGCTGGTCTCGGCCTTCGCGCGGGAGTGGCAGGCGTCCGCCGCCCGGCTGACGGGCGAGCGGGTCCGCCTCCAGGACGTCGCCGCGGAGGTCCTGGGCCGCGCGGTCCTGTCGTGGGCCGGCATCGAGGCCGACGAGGAGGAGGTGCTGCGGCGCACGGACGAGCTCCGGGCGATGATCGACAACGCCGGGCGCTTCGGCCCGCCCAACTGGGCCGCGCGGCTCCGCCGCCGCTCGACCGAGCGATGGGCGCGCGGCCTGATCGAGGCGAGCCGGACGGCCGGACCCTCCCCGACTCCCCTGCACCGGATCGCGCACGAGAAGGAGGACGGCGGCCTCCTGCCCGTCGAGGTCGCCGCGGTGGAGCTGATCAACGTGCTGCGGCCCACGGTCGCGGTGGGGCGCTTCGTGGTGCTGGCGGCGCTCGCGCTGCACCGGCATCCGGAGTGGCGCGAGCGGCTCGCCGACCAGGAGGAGCGCGTCGCGTTCGCGAACGAGGTGCGGCGCTTCTACCCGTTCTTCCCGATGGTCGGAGGAAGGGCCCGCCGGGAGCTGGACTTCCGCGGCGAGACGCTTCCCGCGGGGCAGTGGATGCTGCTCGACCTCTACGCGACGGACCACGGCTCGCACTGGGAGGTGCCGGGCCGCTTCGATCCGGAGCGGTTCCGGTCGCCGGTCGACCGCAACGGCTTCATCGCCCAGGGCGGCGGGCACTACGGAGGCGACCACCGGTGCCCGGGCGAGCCGGCGACCGTCGACCTGCTGTCCGCGGCGCTGGAGCTCCTGGCCGCGGGGCACCCGTACGACGTCGAGGACGGGCAGGATCTGCGCGTGAGCCTGCAGAGCTTCCCGACCGGGCCGGAGGACGGCTTCGTGGTGAGGTTCCGCTAGGGGCGGGCGGGCCCGGCTCGCGGCCTCGGCGGGCGGCCTCGGTCGGCGGCCTCCGCGGGGGCGGTCCTCCTCCACAGGCCGCGGTTCCGCGCGCTCTCCCCGGATCCGCTCGGGCACTCCCCGCCCGCCTCGCCCGACGAGCACGCTCGGGGGATGCAGAAGCCGAGTCAGTCCTCCGGAGCGTCGAGCTCCTCGAGCGCCCGCAGCGCCTCGCGGGCGCGCTCGAGCCGATCGGCCTCGGGCTCGTCCCACCATGCCGGTCCGCGCTCGCCCAGCCCGTGCTTGGCGAGCCCGACCCTCCTGCGCGCCAGCGCCTCCGCCTCCGCGTCCTCGTGCATCCTGGCCGAGCGCACTCCCGAGCGCCCGCGCCCGAGGTGCGAGGTGAGGACGGCGACCACGTCCTCCGGCAGCGAGGGGTCGGTGCGCCGCCATCGGCGGCCCTTCACCACGAGCCAGCGCTCGTCGTCCTCGTCGCTCACCCCGTCACCGCCGCCTCGGGTTGAGCCGGTCACCGGTGCTCGTGAGGTCCACCTGATCCGGCAGGAGGAGCGCCTCGATGCGCCCCGCGGCGGAGAGCCGCAGCAGGTCGTCGACGAGGGCGCGCGAGCCGCCGATCAGCGTCGAGTCGAAGTCGACCTCGCTCGCGAGGTACCAGGCCCGGTCCTCCGGCCAGAGCGCGAGCGGAGTCTGCACGACGAGCCCGGAGGCGTCGGCGAAGCCCGCCGCGCGCGCCCACGCGGTGTCCTCGAGCACCCTGACGTCGAGCGAGAGCAGAGGCCCCTCCCGCCCCGGCAGCTCGACCGTCGCCGCGGCGGCGGTCTCGGGGTGCTCCCAGCCGGTCGGCCGGGTGTCGCTCATCCACTCGGGCAGCTCCTCCGAGGCGTCCGAGCGGGAGATCAGGATCCGCGACCCGCCGCTCAGCACGCCGAACCCCTCCCAGAACACGGCGAGGCAGTCGTCGGGGGTGCTCGTGTGCTCCGCGAGCACGGCGGCGACGGCCGCGAGCTCGTCGAGCGGGAGCACTCCGAGGCGGGGCTCCGGGTACTCGTCGGGATGCTCGCCGGTGAGCGAGTACCACTGCGCGAGCGGATGCAGGAGCGTCCCCTCCCGCTCGGCGACCTCGCGCCAGCGCCGGGGCGGGTCGTCGGAGGGGTGCAGGATCCGCACGGCCGCCTCGAACAGCGGAGGGACGATCCCCTCGAAGCGCCCGAACGCACCGAGAGCGCCCAGCATCGGCTCCGCCCGCCCAGCGTCCCGCTCGGCGCGCAGGGGCGCGTCCTGGGGTGTCGGCTCGACCATCGGCCCAGGCTAGCGCTGGACTGTCGCTCCGCTCAGGGCGGAGAGGGCCCGTTGCGGCCCCGTCTCGCGGGCGAGGCCCTCGGCGAGCGCCGTCAGCCGTTCCCGGGCGGGAGCGTCGAGTGCGAGCATCCGCCGCGCAGCCTCCGCGAGCTGTCCCGCGGATGCGGCGTTGGGGTCGAGCACGGCGGCGAACCCGGCGTCCTCGAGCGCGGCCGCCCCCGCGAACTGGTCCGTCGAGAACGGCAGGACGACGAGCGGCACGCCCGCGGTCATCGCCTCCGTGACGCTGTTGTTGCCGCCGTGGCTGACCGCGAGCGCGGCCCGGCGCAGGAGCGCGACCTGCGGCAGGAAGCCGCGGACCAGCCAGCCCTCGGGGATCTCGCCCAGGGCCGAGCGCTCGGTCGCGCCGGAGGCGAGAGCCACGCGGACGGGCCTGCCCCCGACCTCGACGCAGGCCAGGGCCTCGACGACCCGGGCGAGCACGTCGTCGCGCACCGAGAGGAAGCTGCCGAAGCTCACGTAGACGACCGGATCGTCGGACGCGGCGAGCCACTCCTCGACCTCCGCGTCGTCGGGCTCCTCGCGGACGGCGGAGCCGAGGAACGCGTGCGGCGGCAGCTGAGCGGTGCGGGCCGAGTCGTGGAGCTCGCCCGGGTAGTTGAGCAGCAGGACGTCGCCGCTCTCGGCGAAGGCGTCGGCGCTGGGCGCCGCCCCGGGGTCGAGGGTGGTGAGGGCGGCGTTCCACTCCGCGGTGAAGGAGTCGCGCACCTGCTCGCAGAGGGCGCGGAGCGCATCGAGGTCGTCGGGCTCCGGAGCGAAGGCGTCCGGCCAGACCGGGGGGAAGCCGTAGACTTCGCCGGGCACCGTGAGCGCGCTGGGGTGGCCGAGCACGACGTCGCCGTAGGGCACGCGGAGTGCCTTCAGCGCCACGCGCGCGGTGAAGGCGAGGTGGTCGACCACGATCGCGTCGGGCTGCACCTCGTCGAGGATCACGCGCAGGCGCGCGGCGACGCCGGCCGGATCCCAGAGCAGGTCGGTGAGCCGCTCCCGCGCCTGGTAGGCGAGGGTCGGGACCATCCCGCGCCGGGTGGCGTCGAAGAAGCCGCGGAGGGACGCGCCCTCGTCGGGCGCCTGCTCCTCCGCGCGGATCGTGCCCGGGTTGGAGCCGCGCCCCAGCCGGAGCGCGATGTGCTCGAATCCGAAGCCGTCCACGATGGAGCGCGTCGCGTCGCCGGTGGCCACGACGACGCGCTCGCCCGCCTCCTGCCACGCCGTGCCGAGGGTCGCCAGCGGCAGCAGGTGCGACGCGTAGTCGGGGCTGATGATCAGCAGGGTCACGAGGCCCCCAGCACGAGCGGCGAGCGGAGGGGACGCTCCTGGTCCGCGGTCGCGTGCGCGTAGACGCCCGAGAGGGCATGAGCCATGGCCTGCACCGTGTAGCGCTCGGCGACCATCGCACGCCCGCGGGCCGCGGCGTGCTCGCCGAGAGGCCCTCCTGCGAGATCCAGTGCGGCGGCGGCGCCGGCGGCGAGTGCCGCGGGGTCGGCGGTGTCGACCAGGAAGCCGGTCTCCCCCTCCTCGACGTAGGTCGCGGGCCCGCCTGTCGCCGGAGCGACGACGACCAGTCCTGCGGAGAGCGCCTCGAGGAGGGCGATGCCGAACTCCTCCTTGACGCTCGCGCAGACGTAGGCGCCTCCCGGAGCAGAGAGCCCCGGTCGGCCGTGCCGGATCGCGCCGAGCCAGCGGGCCACGGTCCCGTTCGGGCGGTGGCCGGCCAGGAGCAGCCCGTCGGACGCGACGGCGCGGACGCGGTCGAGCTGCTCACGTTCGTCGGGGCTCGGGTCGGCGAGGTCGCCGCCGACCAGGAGCAGGTTGGCGCGCTCCCGGAGCGAGGGGTCGGACGCCCAGGCCTCGGCGAGCGCCGCCATCCCCTTCACCCGGTGCAGGCGGCCCACGCTGAGCAGCAGCGGGAGGCCGCGGCGGTGCTCGGGCAGCTCCTCCAGCAGGAGGTCGAGCGAGGCCAGGTCCCCGCCCTCGTCCAGCGCGACCGGCTCACCGGCGGCGGAGGCCCGTGCGGCCGCCTCGCCGCGCTCGACCAGGCCGACGTCGATCCCCTCCGGGACGATCGTGTGCCGCTCCGGGTGCGCGGTGATGTCGACGCCGATCAGCTCGCGGATGGTCGCCGCCAGCTCCTCCCGCGGGAACAGGACGGTGTGCGCGGCGTCGGCGGCCAGGCGCTGCACCAGGCGCACGCGGAACCAGAAGTGCTCGGCGGCGTCGCGCTCACCGAAGTCCGCGCGGGTGAGGGCGCCGGAGGCGTCCAGGCCCGCGATCAGGGCGTGCGGGTCCGGAGCGAGGGTGAACACGACGGGGATCTCGAGCTCCCGGGCGACCGCGGCCGCCGCGAGGGATCCGACGTCCGCCATGCGCAGGTGCAGCACGTCGACCCGGCCGGCCGCGCGCAGGATCCGGCGGATGCCGCGCTCGGCGGCGATGCGACGGCTCCACGCCTGAGGCATGGCCACGGGCGGCCCCACGAACGGGACCGGAGCGAAGCCGTGGCCGGAGTCGGGCAGCTCGCCGAGCGCGCGCTCGGCCTCGGCCGGAGTCCCGCGCGAGAGCGTGAGCACCCGGTCGATGCCCTCCTGCTCGACGAGCGAGTCGCCCAGGCGCACCAGCAGGGTCGCGATGCCGCCGTTGTCGCCGGCGCCCACCCGCGTCAGGGTGCCGTCGATGTCGGCGTGGACGAAGAGCTGCGCGACCGTCGGCCCTGCCTCCACGGCCGGTGCGGGGGCGAGGTCGCCGAGGGCGAGCCGGGCGAGGGGCCCGATGGGCGCCGCCTCCTCGGCCAGGCCGGTGAGCAGGAGCTCGGCGTCGTCGGAGCCGCGCTCGCCGAGCGCGTCCGTCGCGGCGGCCCGCGCCTCCAGCCCCTCCGCGCGATCGGCGGCCACGTGCAGGAGGGTGCGCTCGGCGATCGTGCCGGGCACGAGGCCCAGGGTCTCGACGAGCCGTGCCCGGGCCGCCGCTTCGCGCTCGCCGAGCAGCGCGCCCTCGAGCGCGACGGCGACGAGGTCGGGGGTCGAGGAGGCCCAGAGCAGGACGGTGCGCTGCGCGAGCATGCCCGAGAAGCCGCCGTCGCGGACCAGGCGCAGCAGCGGTCCGAGCGCGGCGGGGCGGGGCAGGCGCCCGCCGAAGGCCCAGGCGGCGTGCTCGCGGAGGTACGGGCGCTCGTCCTCGAGCAGCATCAGCAGCGCGAGGTCGGCCTCCTCGTCGAAGACCTGCGCGAGCGAGTGCACGGCCGCGATCGCAGTGAGCTGGTCCGAGGGGTCCAGGGCTGCGCGGGTGAGCAGGCGCACCGCGCGGCCACCACCGTCGCTCACCGCGGCGACCGTCAGCTCGTCCGCCATCCGGACGGCCTCGAGCAGAGTGGGAGCGGCGCGCACGGCGTCGAGAGCGGTCTGCGTGGCCATGGTTCACCTGGTCTGTCGGAGCGGAGAGTGCGACGGAGCGCGACTCCCGACCGCTGGAGCGGCCCAGGAGGAGCGGACCGGTACCGAGCATGCCGCGTGGGCGGCTGGGATTTCGCCACTTGCGTCGGATCTCCTCCCGCGGTACGGCCTCCTGTCAAGGGGGTGATGGCCGCAGTTCGTTTGCGCAACGCGCGAGGATCCTCAGCCGCGGGTCCACTCCAGGAGCCGCTCGACCGGCCAGGTGGTCACGATCCGCTCCTCCGGGACGCCGAGCCGCTCCGCCCGCTCGGCTCCGTAGTCGAGCAGGCCCAGCTGGCCCGGAGCGTGCGCGTCGCTGTCGATCGAGAACAGGCAGCCCTCCTCGAGCGCGAGCGCGATCAGCTCGTCCGGCGGGTCCTCGCGCTCGGGGCGGGCGTTGATCTCGACCGCGGTGGAGTGGTCGGCGCACGCCCGGAACACGGCCCGGGCGTCGAAGGTCGACGGCGGGCGGGTGCCGCGCTCGCCCGACACCAGCCGCCCCGTGACGTGGCCGAGGACGTCGGTCCGCGGATCCGAGGCCGCCGCGACCAGCCGGGCGGTCATCTCGCGGGAGGGCAGCCGCAGCTTCGAGTGGGCGCTCGCGACGACCACGTCGAGGCGGTCCAGCAGCTCGTCCGTCTGGTCGAGCGCGCCGTCCTCGAGGACGTCGACCTCGATCCCGCTGAGCAGCCGCAGGGTCCCGGTGTCGAGGCCCGCGAGATGGGCCAGCTGCTCCTCCAGCCGCTCCGCGCTGAGACCGTGGGCGACACGGAGCCGCGGCGAGTGGTCGGTGAGCGCCAGGTACTCGTGGCCGAGCGCGCGGGCCGCGTCCACCATCGCGAGGACGGGCGTCGCCCCGTCGGACCACTCGCTGTGGCTGTGGAGGTCGCCGCGCAGCCGTCCCCGCAGCGCGCTCGCGGGCGGAGGAGCCGAGCCGCGCAGCTCCGCGAGGTAGTCGGGCACCCGGCCCGACCGCGCCTGCTCGATCACCGTGAAGGTCGTGTCGCCGATCCCGGAGGCCCGCCGCACGAGGGCGAGGTCGTCCCGCTCGGCGGACGCCATCCCCTCCAGCACCGCGGCCGCCCGGCGGAACGCCTTCGCCCGGTAGCGGGAGGCCCGCTCCCGCTCGAGCAGTGCGGCGATCTCCTCGAGTGCCGCTATCGGGTCCATGCGCCCGGTCTACCACGGCGCCCGCCGCGCCCTCACCCCCTCGACGGCGGCCTCGGCTCCGGCCCCCGGCCTCATCCCGCCTCGGCCCCGCCCCGGTCCCGGCCCCTCGACGCTGGGAACCGGCCGAGCCCCGTTGCCGGCCGCAGCGATCGAGATATATCGTGACTCTCGTCCACTCGCGATGTATCGCGTTTCAGAAAGGCACCCCGGTGCAGGAGGAGGAGCTCATGTCCCTCGAGAAATGGCTCGTACAGGCCGGCGAGACGAAGGTCATCGACCTCGACGTCGTCCGCTCGGTCAAGGTCGCCCTCGTCGGCGGCCAGATCGACGTCATCGCCCACGACGAGCCGACCGCTCGCGTGGAGGTCCACAGCGTCGACGGTCGCCCGCTCAAGGTCTCGATGGACGGCGACCGCCTCGAGATCGACCACGTCCAGCTCCGCTGGGACACCATCGTCGATGTCGTGAAGGGTCTCGGCCGCCGCGGCGACCGCGCCGACATCAGCCTCCTCGTCCCCCGCGGCGTCGACCTCAAGTTCGACACCGTCTCGGCCGACGGCCTGGTCTCGGGTCTCCACAGCGACGCCCGCGTCTCGACGGTCGGCGGCGACATCGTCGTCGACGGCCTGCACGGCGACATCGAGGTGAACACCGTCCACGGCGAGCTCTCGGTCCGCAGCCACACCGGCCGCGTCACCGCGCGCACCGTCTCCGGCGACGTCACCGCGACCGGCGAGCTCACCCGCTTCACCGTCGACGGCGTCTCGGGCAGCGTGTTCGTCGACGCCGAGGGCACCCCCGACCGGATCCAGGCCAACACCGTCAGCGGCGACCTCACGATCCGCGTCGACGAGGGCCTCGGCGCCCGCTACCGCATCAACACCGTCTCGGGCACGCTCCAGCTCGACGGCTCCGTCGTCAAGGGCACCTTCGGCCGGGGCTTCACCTCGACCACGGGCTCGCTCGACTCGAAGTGGGTCGACGTCGCCGCCAACTCCGTCTCGGGAGACGTGGTCGTCGTCCGCCGGTCCGTCGCCGCGTCCTCCGCCTCGGTGGGCGAGGGCTGGGGCTCCCCCGGCGCCGGCCCCGCCGACGGCCGCCGCCCGATGGACGGGAGCTCGCTGTGAGCCCCGTCTTCGCGCACGGCCGCCTGCGCCTCTACCTGCTCAACCTCCTCGCCGAGTCGCCGCGTCACGGCTACGAGCTGATCCAGGCGCTCAGCGAGCGCTTCGGCGGCACCTACGCGCCCAGCGCCGGCACGGTCTACCCGCGCCTCGCGAAGCTCGAGGAGGAGGGACTCGTCACGAAGGAGGCCGACGGCCGCAAGACGGTCTACTCCATCACCGACGCCGGCCGCGCCGAGCTCGCGAACCGCGCGACCGACCTGGGCGACATCGAGGAGGAGCTCACCGACTCCGTCCGCCGGCTCGCCGACGAGGTCCGCCTCGGCGTCGCGGAGGCGATGAAGAGCCTCCGCGCCGACCTGGCCAGCGCCGCCCGCGACTCGCGGGAGCCCGGACGCCGACCGGAGCACTCCGCCGAGGAGCCGCGCCCGCAGGACACGTCCGGCACCCCCTCCGAGCAGCCCGCGCCGGAGCAGGCCGCACCGGCCTCGCCCGACGCGCGCACCGCCTCGCGGATCGCCCTGCGCGACGCCGAGGTGCTGCTCACCGAGTTCCGCGACGAGCTGCGCGCGGAGCTGCGCTCCGCCGCCTCCTCGGGATCCGTGACGACCGCGAGCGTCGACGCCCTGCGCGCCGCGCTCGACGAGGCCCGCGCCTCGGTCCGCTCCACCCTGGACTGAGCCCGGACACCGTACCGCCGGGAGGGCGGGGATCCCGCCCGGGGTCCCCGCCCTCCCGGCGCTACTGCCGCCCGACCGCCAGCGCTTCCTCCTCCACGTCGAGGAACGCCAGAGCGCTCACCACCGCCGGCTCCTGGTACCGCCCCTCGGAGCGCGCGCGGAGCACCGCCTCCCGCTCGGCCGCGATCATCACGCGCCGGAGCCGGTTGTAGGCCTGCGGGAGCGGCTCCACACCCTCGCCCTCCGGCGGGTTCTCCAGGGCGTCGGCGAGGAACGTCGCGTTCCGCCGCAGCCGGTCGAGCACGCGGTCCTCCACTCCGTCCTGCGGCTCCGCGTCGAGCCGGGCGAGCCCGGCGGCCTGCGCCTCGGCGAGCAGCATCTGCTTCTCGACGTGCTCCTGCATCTCGTTCGGGGCCGGCAGCTTCAGGGCGCGGACGAGCCGCGGGAGCGCGAGCCCCTCGACGAGCGTCCCCGCCACCACGATGAAGGCGAGGAACTGCAGGAACGCGCGCTGCGGCGTCTCCGCGGGCAGGAGGAACGCGGCGGCGAGGGTGACCACGCCGCGGATGCCCGCGAACGACACCCCGATCGCGGTCGGCCAGGTCCACCCGCGCTGCTGCAGCCGGCGCGGACCGTGCCGGAACAGCAGCGTCGTCATGCACATCCAGGCCACGCGGCTCCCGACCAGCGCCGCGAGCACGGCCGCGCCGATGCCGACCGTCTGCCAGACCCCGATGCCCGAGTCGGCCGTCGCCTCCACCACCGACGACAGGCTCAGCCCGATGAAGAGGAACACCGCGTTCTCGAGCAGGAACTGGATCGTCCGCCAGTTGAGCGACTCCGCGATCCGCGCCTGCGCCGACTGGATGACCGGCGCCCGGTAGCCCAGGTAGAGCCCCGCGACCACGACCGCCAGCACCCCGGAGCCGTGCAGCAGCTGCGCCGGGATGAACGCGACGTAGGGCGTCACCAGCGAGAGGCTCGTGTCCAGCACGGACGACTGCACCTGCTTGCGCACGAACCCGAGCAGCACGGCGATGCCGATCCCGACCCCGCCGCCCACCGCCACGGCCAGCACGAAGTCGAGCGCGATGCGCCCGGGAGTGACCGTGCTGACGATCGCCAGGAGTGAGGCGTTCAGCGCCACCAGTGCGGTCGCGTCGTTGAGGAGGCTCTCGCCCTCGAGCACCGTGAGCATGCGCCGCGGCAGGCGGAGCCGCCCCGCGATCGCCGTGACCGCCACCGCGTCCGTGGGCGCCACGATCGCGCCGAACGCGAGGGCCGCGGCGACCGTGATCGCCGGGACGACCATCCAGGCCACCGCGCCGACCACCGCGACCGTGAAGACGACGAGCCCGACCGACAGCAGGAGGATGCTGTCGCCGCGGGCGCGGACGTCGAGGACGGAGGTGCGGATCGCCGCCGCGTAGAGCAGCGGCGGCAGGATCCCGAACAGCACCACGTCCGGCTCGACCACCACCTCCGGGATCCCGGGGACGAAGGAGGCGAGGGCTCCGACGGCGACGAGCGCCACGGGAGCGGACCAGTTCACCCGCCCCGACAGCCCGGTGACCAGGACGGTCACCACCACGAACGAGACGATCCAGACGATCGCGACGACGGGCTCCTCCATCGCGTCACTCCTCCCGGGCGTCCGCGCGCCACGGCCCCATTGTGGCCGCCCGGAGAGCAGCCCGGACAGCCGCCGGGAGGATGCGGCTAGCGGCCGGCCTCGTGGATGTCGCGCGCCTTGGTGACCTTCGCCGGGTCCACCGGGTTCATGCCGAGCACGATCTTGCCGCGCGAGTGCCGCTTCTCGAGGTCGTCGAAGGCGTCCTGCACCTGGTCGAAGGGGTAGAAGCCCGAGACGAGCACCCGCAGCTTCTGCTCGCCGACGAGGCCGACCAGCTCGCCGAGGATCTCGGTGTCGCGCTGGGCGGTCTCGGCGTCGGGCCAGACGGCGCGCAGCTCGATCTCCTTGCGGTCGTCGCTGGAGTGGAAGCGGCCCGCCGCGATGCCGAGCTCGTCGGCGAGGGCGTCGTTCTCCCCGCCGAAGTTGTCGAGGAACACCGTGACCCCGCCGGGCGCCGCGGCCCGGATGCGGTCGGCGATCCCGTCGCCGTAGACCACCGGCTTCACGCCGATCTGGCGGAGGTAGTCGAAGTTGCGCTCGCCGCAGGTGCCGATCACCGTCGCGCCGCGGAGCTTCGCCAGCTGGATCTCGAGACTGCCGACTCCTCCGGCCGCCGCGGAGACGAGGACGGTGTCGTCGGGTCCCACATGCGTGGCCTCCAGCGCGCGCCACGCGGTCACTCCGGCGAGGAACAGCGCGCCGCCGACCTCCCAGCTCACGGAGGCGGGCTTGGCGACGAGGTTGCGGCGCGGCACCACGACGTGGGTCGCGTGGGAGCCGACGAGCGCGTGGCCGACCACGTCGCTGCGGAGCTTGATGT
The DNA here is from genome assembly GCF_002930885.1 of Rathayibacter sp. AY1F2. Taxonomy (NCBI): domain Bacteria; kingdom Bacillati; phylum Actinomycetota; class Actinomycetes; order Micrococcales; family Microbacteriaceae; genus Rathayibacter; species Rathayibacter sp. AY1F2. Next base: position 19,230 of record NZ_PSVG01000015.1, read on the forward strand.
CGGTGACGCCCTCACCGAGGGCGACGACGACGCCCGAGAAGTCGGTGCCCTGGCGCATCGGGAAGGCCGCGGAGTGGTCGGAGTCGAACTGGCCCTGCCGGATGAACGCCTCCATGTGGTTCACCCCGGCGGAGAGCACCTCGACCAGCACCTCGCCCGCCCCGGGCTTCGGCCGCTCGACCTCGGCGATCTCGAGGACGTCCGCGTCGCCGAAACGGCTGTACTGGACGACGCGGGCGGCGGTGGGGCTCAGACGGGACATGCGCTCATCATCCGCCCCCGCCGCCCGAAGCCCCCGACCCCCGAACGGGGGCGTGCGACTCAGGAGGGGTCGCTCGGGCAGTACAGCTGGGTGCGCGGACCGGAGCGGTCGATGACGTGCTCGGACATCGGCCGGCCGCAGAGCGGGCATGCCTGCCCCGCGGGCGCCTCCTGCTCGGGCTGGTCGTACGGGCCGAGCGGCGGCGGGCCGATCCAGGGGAACAGCCGCGCGTTGAAGCGCTGGTAGAGGGAGCCGGTCTTCTTCCGCGTCATATCCTTAGTGTACTAACCATCAGGGCACGATGAGAGGATGACGCCGTGGAAACCGACCCGCTCGCCCTCCAGAACCAGGTCTGCTTCTCCCTCGCCGTCGCGGCGCGCACCGTCATCGGGCTGTACCGCCCCGTGCTCGAGCCGCTCGGGCTCACGCACCCGCAGTACCTCGTGATGCTCGCGCTCTGGGAGCGGAGCCCCCGCTCGCTCGCCGACCTCGGCTCCGCGCTCCGCCTCGAGCCGGCCACGCTCAGCCCGCTCGTGAAGCGCCTGGAGGCGAGCGGCCACGTCACGCGCGCCCGGAGCAGCGACGACGAGCGCCGCCTCGACGTCGCGCTGACCCCCTCCGGAGCGGCCCTCCGCGAGCAGGCCCTGCAGGTTCCTCCGCAGATCGTGGAGCGGCTCGACGTCCCCCTCGAGGAGCTCACCGCGCTCCGCGACAGCCTCACCGGCCTGATCGGAGCCGCGACCCGCGACGGCCGCTGACCCCCCGCTCGGGGCGCCGGCCGCGAGGACGCCGGCCGTCGCTCCCCGCCGCACCGGGAAACTCCCGGTCACAGCGCGGGATCAGCCTCCGCTCGGCCCGCTCCCGGCCGTCTTGACTGCCCCCTCGCACGGAGTAGTGTCATCGCTCGTGACACACGAGGGCCCCCCGTCCGCCGCGGACGGATCATCGGCCGACGCGACCGAGCTGCGCACCGCCAAGCACTTCTTCATCGGCGAGCCGCTCCCCAGCGACAAGCTCGAGGGACAGCTGCTGCAGAAGCGGCTCGCGCTCCCCATCTTCGCCAGCGACCCGCTCTCCTCCGTGGCCTACGCGCCGCAGGAGCTGCTGATGATCCTGCTGCTCGGCGGACTCTCCTTCCTCACCTTCGCCCCCTGGGTGGCCGCGTGCGTGGTCGTCCTCCTCGTGGTGGTGGTGCTGAGCTACCGCCAGCTGATCCGGGCCTACCCGTCCGGCGGCGGCGACTACGAGGTCGCCCGCACCAACCTGGGCGAGACGGCGGGCCTCACGGTCGCCGCCGCCCTCCTCGTGGACTACGTGCTCACCGTGGCCGTGTCGGTCGCCTCCGGAGTCGACAACATCATCTCCGCGGTGCCCGAGCTGGCGCCGCTGCGGGTCGAGCTGGCGATCCTCTTCGTCGTGCTGCTGGCGGCCGTGAACCTCCGCGGCGTCTCGGAGTCGAGCCGCGCCTTCGCCGTCCCGACGTACCTCTTCGTCGCGAGCGTCTTCGTGATGGTCGTCGTCGGCCTGGTCCGAACCGCCTTCGGCGACACCCCGGTCGCGGAGTCGGCGGGCTTCACCGTGCAGGGCGAGCAGCTCACGCAGGCGGCCGTCGTCCTCCTGCTGCTGCGCTCCTTCGCGAGCGGCTGCGCGGCGCTCACGGGCGTCGAGGCCATCTCGAACGGTGTGCCCGCGTTCCGCGCCCCGAAGGTCAAGAACGCCCAGCGCACCCTCGTCGCGATGGGCACGATCGCGATCGTGCTCTTCGTCGGCCTGACCGCCCTCGCCCTGCTCTCGAACGTGCACTACGCCGAGAACGCCTGCCACCTGGTGGGCTTCGCCGACTGCGCCACGACCCCGCAGCGCTCCGTGATCGCGCAGGTCGCCGCCGCCACGTTCGGCAACAACACGATCCTGTTCTTCATCATCCAGGCCGCGACCGCCGCCGTCCTGCTCCTCGCGGCGAACACCGCGTTCAACGGCTTCCCGCTGCTGGGCTCCGTGCTGGCCCGCGACGGCTACGCGCCCAAGTCGCTGAACACCCGCGGCGACCGCCTCATCTACTCCAACGGAGTGATCATCCTGGCGCTCGTCGCCGCGATCATCCTGCTCGTCTACCAGGCCTCGCTCACGAGCCTCGTGCAGCTGTACATCATCGGCGTCTTCGTCTCGTTCACGCTCGGGCAGTCGGGCATGGTCAAGCACTGGGTCCGGATGATCCGCAACGGCGAGGGCTCGCGCACCGTCTACACGAGCCTGGCCATCAACCTGTTCGGCGCGACGCTGACGTTCGCGGTGCTCGTCGTCGTCACGATCACGAAGTTCACCCACGGCGCCTGGCTCGTCTACCTGGTGATGCCGATCCTCGGCGTCCTGATGGCCGGCGTCTACCGCTACTACCGCGACGTCGAGAAGGAGATCGAGGTCGACCCGACCACGACCTTCGGCGCCAACGGCGACCACGCGATCGTGCTGGTGGGCCGGATGAACAAGCCCACGCTGAAGGCGCTCGACTACGCCATCGCGGCACGGCACGAGACGCTGGAGGCGGTGCACTCCTCCATCGACGACGCGCAGACCGCGCAGCTGAAGGCCGACTGGGCGCAGATGGACATCGAGGTGCCGCTGCGCTGCGTGGCCTCGCCCTACCGCGACATCTCGTACCCGCTGATCAAGTACATCAAGGCCCACCGCCTCGAGCACGGCTCCGAGATCACCACCGTCTACATGCCGCAGTACATCGTCGGGCACTGGTGGGAGGCGTTCCTCCACAACCACAAGTCGCGGCGGATCCGCCAGAAGCTCCTGCTGGTGCACGGAGTGACGGTGGCGCTGGTCCCGTGGCTGCTCGACTCGTCCGAGCTCATCTACGGGCGCCGCTCCCGGCCGATCCCCGGCCAGACGCGCCGCGGCGAGCCGGTGCGCCCGGTGACCCGCCGCCCGATCCCGCCCGCGTCCTCGCTCCCCCAGGGTGCCGCCGGCGAGGGCGCTCCGCGCATCCCGCAGCGCCCGGCCGCGCAGAACCGGCCGCGCTCGAAGCGGCGCTGAGGCGGCGGGAGCTCCCGGCCGGCGGGGCCCGGAAACGGGTAGAGGGCCCGCGGCGTGTGCCGCGAGCCCCCGATTTCCCCTTAGTGCCTTCCCCCGAAGGCGGCCCGCCCCAACGGGCCGTGTCCGACGCTATCGGTGGGCTATGCACCGGCGCATCCTCCTCGCGACGGATGCCCGTGCTCCCTTCAGACGACAGGCTCGTCCTCCGCCGTCTCAGACGACGGCCCCGCGCGCCCCTCGGCCGGTGAGCCACCAGACCGCCGCGACGGCGACCGCGGCCGCCGCGCCGCCGCCCACGAGCAGGATCGCCGCCCGCACCACGTGCGCCCGGTAGGCGGCGTCGAGCGGATCGATGCCCGCCCCCGCCAGCACGATCCCGGCGGGAACCACCGCGGCCGCGAGCACCACGGCCGCGGCCGCGATGCGCACCGGCTGCCGGCCGTCGGAGCGGAGCTTCCGGGGACGGCGACCGACGTACCAGACCACCGCGCCGATCCCGAGCCCGAGCAGCCCGAGCACACCGCTCGCGTACTGCGCCCACCGGAAGCCGGGGAAGGGCCCGAGCTCCTGTTGCAGCAGCGGGATCGCCGAGACGAAGAGGCCGCCCCGGTGGGTGAAGCCGTCCCACATCACGTGGCTGGCGGCTCCGATGGCGATGCCGGCGGCCGCGAAGACGAGCACGCGGATCCACGCGGCGGCCCCGCGGGGCGGCGAGCGCCGGGGACGCAGGCGCGAGCGGACCAGCGCGGGCGCGAGGTCGCGCCAGGCCGGAGCGACGACCGCGCTCCACAGCGCGAGGCCGAGCATCCCGAGCAGCAGGTCGACGGTGACGACGCCGAGGAGGGAGTGGGTGGACTCGCGGGCGACGGCGATCGGGAGGTACATGCCGATGTCCGGGACCATCGCGCCGATGGCCACGGCCGCGGCGGGGATCCGGCCGTTCGAGAACGCGAGCGCGACGACGGCGTGGCTCGGCGTGAAGGGCATGACACGCACGCTATCCCGGCGACGCGACCGGCGAGTGTCCGCGTCGCGAAGCGCGCGTCACCGATCGCGGTCCGGCTCCTGCGCTCCGCTCCGGCTCGTCGGCCTCCCGGGGCCGGCAGCCCGAGGAACGTGATCCCCAGGACGAGGAACACCGGCCAGACCGGATTCCCGAGGACCGCGAAGACCGCTCCCGCCGCGAGGAACAGCGGACCCGTGACCGCGTTCCAGCGCCGGGACGCCTCCTCCGACGAGATCCGACCCGAACCCTTCCCGTGCTGTGCGCGCGCCATCCCTCACGCTAGATCGCCTCCGCGGGGCCCGCCTCCCCCGTCCGGCGGAGCCGCGCGCTCGGGGAGCTCCGAGCGCGGCGACCGTAGAATCGTCCGGAAGTCCGGCCCTCCGGGCCCAGCGGCGACGGATCGGAGCGGGTGTGCGGAAGGCGTTCGCGATCCTCCGCCTGGCCCTCGCCGGGCTGGGCGCGGTCGGACTCGTCGGCGACTTCTTCTACACCCTGGGCTTCCGCGCGTTCCAGATCGACAACTTCTTCGCCTACTTCACGACGCAGTCGAACATGGCCGGGGTCGTGGTGCTGGGCCTGTCCGGCCTGGTCGCCCTCGCGCGCGAGCGGGAGCCGCGCTGGCTCAGCACAGTGCGGGCGCTCGTGCTCACCTACATGGTCGTGTCGGGGATCGTCTTCGGGCTGATCGCGGTGGAGGCCAACAACCGCGGCGTGCGGGTCGACGTGCCCTGGTCGAGCGCGCTCCTGCACTTCGTGATCCCGACGCTCGCGATCCTCGACTGGATCCTCGGACCCGGCCGCCGCCCGGTCGCCTGGCGCGGGGCGCTGACCGTGCTCGGCTTCCCGATCGTCTGGGGCGTCATCACCCTGGTCCGCGGGGCCCTCATCGGCTGGTACCCGTACTTCTTCCTCGACCCCGGCCAGGTCGACGGCCCCGTGATGTTCGTGCTCTACGACGTGATCGTGCTGAGCCTGATCTCCGGCATCGCCGCGTTCGTCCTCGCGCTCAGCCGGGTGCGGCCGCTCGGGGCGGCGCACGCGTCGGAGTGGCGGGGCCCGCTGGCGCGGCTCCGCGAGCTCGTCAGCCGGGGACGACGGCGAACGGCTCGAGCGCCGTCTGCGCGAGGGTGACCAGCTCGTCGTCGCTGAGGTCCTGCAGCGAGAGGGCCTGATCCGCTCCGACCAGCCCGACGAGCACCGCCTCGCCGGTCGACGGCTGAAGATTGAGCCACTCGGTGATGCCCGCCTCGGAGCCGACGAGCGACCAGCGCGCGGGGGCGTCGGCCTCCCAGAACGCCTCGTCGAAGCGCAGCCACAGCGTCTCGACGACACCGGAGCCGAGGGCTGCGACGGCCGCGCGCTGCGCGAACGGGAGCGGCGGGTCGAAGGCGATCGCGTCCGTCTGGAGCACCCCGATCGGCACGGTGACCAGCACCCGGTCGGCTGTGAACGACTCGCCGGTGCCCAGGCGGATGCTGACGCCGGTCTCCGTGTAGCCGATGCCGCTCACCACGGCGCGCAGCGAGACCTCGACGTCGGCGAGCAAGGTGTCGACCAGGGGCGCGAGCCCGTCGGTCAGCAGCGCGTCGCCGGAGTCGTCGCTCAGCTCCTCCGCGGTCGTGGCGGCGGAGGCGTCGCCCAGTCCGTACCAGGAGGAGAGCTCCTCGGGAGCGGCGCCGGTGCGCAGCGCGGTCGTCCCGGCGAGGTGCGCCGCCACGCGGACGGCGTCGCCGTCGCCGGAGCCCGGCTCGGCCTCGGCGGGATCGGGCGCTCCGGAGCCGGCGAACGACTCGGCGAGCGCCAGATCCTCCGGCTGCTCCGCTCCCCACTCGAGAGCACGGGTCAGGGCGTCGGCACCCGTGGTGCCGGTGTCGAGAGCCGCGCCGTCGGCGTCGCTCGAGCGGACGTCGGCGAGGTCGACCGCGGTCGTGACCACGCCCGCGTCCGCGATGCTCTCGCGCAGGGCGGCTCCCGCGCCGGTGAGGGCCCAGGCTCCGGTCTCGACGGCGATCGGCCAGCCGTCCGGAGTCGCGGTGGCGATGCGGCCGCCGGTGCGCTCGCGCGCCTCGACCACGGTGACGTCGAAGCCCGCGTCGGACAGGCGCCGCGCGGCGACCGCTCCGGCGAGACCGGCCCCGACGATCGCGATCCGCTCGCCCTCGTCGGCGACGGCGCTGATCTCGGCGGCCGCGCGGACCCCGGAGCTCCAGGCGCCCTGAAGCGTGCCGGGCGCCTCCGTGTCGGTGGCCTCGCCCGCGAGGAAGACGCGGTCGAGGACCGCGGTGCCCAGGTCGGTGCGGTGCTGCGGCGTCGCGCCGACGGGCAGGTAGGAGACGGAGCCGAGCGCGTACGGATCCTCGGCCCAGGCGGAGCGCACGAAGGCGGCCGGCGCGGGGACGGCGGTGGTGCTCGGCGTGGGCACGGGGGCCTTCGTGACCGAGCGGGTCGGCGTCGGACGCGACGGCGTGCAGCCCGCGAGGGCCAGGAGCCCGACTCCCGTGGCGGCTCCCGAGAGGAAGAGGCGGCGTCCGATCGTCATCCCGGACATCCTACGTTCTCGGCGTTCGGCCGGGGCGGCGCGGGCGGCGTGGTGCTGACGCCACCCTGGCACGCGGCCCGCTTCGAGGTGCGGGGTGACGGCGGAACGGCGAGCGGATAGCGTCGGGGCAGCGCGGACCGGGCCGCGGCGACGGGGGACGCGGCATGGACACGACACGGACGCGGACCGCGACGACGACGACCGGGGCCCCTCCCCGCAGTCACCTCCATGCGGTGCTGCTCGGCGCACTGGGGATGATCGTGGCCCCGCTGCTCATCGTCCTCGCGACCACGGCCTGGTCCTCCCCCGGACCGGAGGAGTACGTCCGCATGGCGCTCGGCTCGGTGGTCGCGGCGTGCGTCTCGGTGGTCGGCGCCTGGTGGCTCGCCTTCGAGCGGCGCAGCGCCGGGGCACCCGGTCGCACCTGGTTCTGGGGAATCGCCTGCCTCGTCACGGTCAATGCGGTCTCGACCGTCGGAGCCGCCGCCGACCGCCTCACCGGCCTGATCACGGGCTGAGCGGGTGGACGTCCAGGCGCGGTCACCGCGCTCGCCTCACTCCTCGGCGACCGCCCCGATGGCCCCGAGTCCCGCCTCGAGCGAGCGGCAGCAGCATCGGCGCCGGTGATCGCCCCGACGAGACGACCGAGCGGCTCCGGCTGTTCCGTCCCGCCGAGAGCGATCTGGACGAGCTGTGGCGGCTGTACTCCGACGAGCGGATCGCGGCGGGCGACCCCCTCCTCCGACACGGCTCCGTCGAGCAGACCCGGGCGGTGCTCGCCCGCCGGACGGCGCAGTGGGAACGGGACGACCTCAGCAGCTGAGCCGTCCGGCTGCGGAGTCCCGAGGGCGGCGCGGACGGTGCGATCGGGATCGGCGGATGCACCCTCCTCACCGACACGGCCTGGAACGTCGCGTTCACCGTCCATCCGGACCACTGGGGCAGGGGGTACGCCCAGGAGGTCGCCTCCGCAGGGATCGCTCGGGCGCGGCGGCTCCGGCCGGAGCTCCCCGTGACCGCGGTCGTCGCGGAACGGAACGAGCGATCGCACCGCACGGTCGCTCGACTCGGTCTCGAACGGAGGTGGGCGGGCCCCGACGCGCACAGCCCTGACCCCGCGGCTCGCATCGTGCTCTCCTCCGACCGCCTCCTCTCCGACGATGAGATCGGCCGCCTCACGAGCTGAAGGCGCCGCGTAGCGCTGATCGCCGCAGGCAGCAGCGGAGCCGAGACGCCTGCGCGAGACCGGGACGTCACGTTCCGGTGCGCCTCCTGGCCCCATCTTTCTTCCCGGCGGGCGGCGCTGCGCACGAGTGGGTGGGTGGGCGGCGCGGCACTCGCGCTGACCCCTCTCGCGATCGCGCTCGGCTGGCGAGTCGGGGCAGGAAGGGCGCGGAGGTACTCGCCGGACCGGGCATCCGAAGCCGGTCGCCTCGAGGGGCATTAGCGTCGTCGGATGGCGAGCATCACGTACCCCGCACCCCTCCGCGCCGGAGGCCGGGTGGAGGTGCCCGCGCCCTCGATGGGAGTCCCCGCGCACCTGCACGACCGGCTGCAGGACGCCGCGCGCCGACTCGGCTCGGCGGGATACGACGTCCGGGTCCGGCCGCACGCCCTCCTCGGCGGACTCGCTCCGGCGTCCGCCGCGGATCGGGCGGCCGACCTGCACGACGCCTTCCGGAGCGGGGACGCGGTCCTTCCTCCATGGGGCGGCGAGCTCGCCGTCGAGCTGCTGGAGAGGCTCGACTGGCACGCCCTCGCGGAGGCCCGGCCCTGGTTCGTCGGCTGGTCGGACGTCTCGACGCTGCTCCTGCCCCTGACGACGACGACCGGGCTCGCGACGATCCACGGCGCCAATCTGATGGACGAGCCGTGGGAGCTGCCGGTCGGGTTCCACCGCTGGACGGAGGTCGCCGGCCTCGAGCCCGGAGCCGCGTTCACGCAGCACGCCGCGCCGCGACGCCGGAGCCGTCCGTGGGGTGCGTGGGCGGACGAGCCGCTCGACCGCGATCGGGCCTACGAGGAGCCGGCCCGCTGGCGCTCGCTCGACGGGGCAGCGGACGCGGCGATGTCCGGCCGCTTGATCGGCGGATGCCTCGAGACGGTGTCCCTGCTCGCGGGCACGCCCTACGGCGACGTGCCGGGCTTCGCTCGCCGCTACGCGCCGGAGGGCACCGTCGTCTACTTGGAGGCGGCCGGGTCCGACTCCGTCTCGGTGCTCCGGATGCTCACCTCCCTCCGCCTCGCGGGCTGGTTCGAGCAGGCGACCGGCGTCCTGATCGGCCGGACCGAGGGCGCGTCCCTGCCCGAGCTGAGCCAGGAGGACGCGGTGCAGCGCGCTCTCGGCGATCTCGGCGTGCCGGTGATCCTCGACGTCGACACCGGGCACCAGCCGCCGCAGATGCCCCTGGTCAACGGCGCGCTCGCCGAGATCGCGCTGAGCGGGCCGACGGCCTCGATCACGCAGCGGCTCGTGCCCTGACGGCGCGTGCGGAGAGATCCCGTCGAGCAGTGCCAGCGCCTCGCGGCCCGGTCGTTGCCGCTCCCGGCCCTCCTCCGCCCGCCGAGCGCAAGGCCGAGCGGCGGGGAGGCGCCGAGTGGTAGACCTGGGGGCATGAGCAACGACATCCGCGCACTCGCCGAGGGCGAGAGCTACCTCGCCTTCTTCCAGGGCGGGCCGTTCGACGGCCAGACCGAGAACCGCGTCAGCACCGAGGGGGGCTACGAGAAGGAGGTCGACGTCTACGCCGCCGTCGACGGCCAGGAGACGCACCTCGTGTACAACGCCGTCTCCGCGAAGGAGGTCGGCGAGGCGGTCCACGTGACCTACTCGATCGACACTCCCGACTCCGACCCGATCGAGGACCCGGAGGACCGCGGCGGCGGATTCCAGTAGTCCGCACCACCCTTCGGATGCCGCTCCGGCGTCGCGCTCAGCGCGGCCGGGGCGGCATCGGCATGTGAGGACGCGCCACTCCGGAGACCACGCCTCCCGCCGCTCCTAGGATGATGGTTCCTCACTGTCTCGGCCGATTCAGGTCCGCGTTCCTCGGGAGCCGCCGTGTCCGATCCGCTGATCCGCCCGATGCCCCTCCGCGGCGACTCCGCCCGGCACTGGCTGCGGGCCCGCCACGCCGAGGCCGGGCCCGACCCCGCGTTCGCCGTCACCGGGCAGGAGGCGGCCGCCGAGGGCGTGCTCCTCCGGCGGATCTGGCACACGGCCGGCACGATCGACTTCCGCCCGAGCCCCCGCGCCGACCCGGGGTCGGTGGTGCTCCTGCTCCCGCTCGAGGGCGCGTTCACCGTCACCAGTCGGGAGGAGCGGGAGTTCGTCGGCCGCGGCACCCTCGCGGTGCTGCCCGCCCGATCGGGAGCGTCGATCAGCACGAGCGCACCCAGCTCCCGGCTCGTCCTGGTCGTGCGGCCCTCGGGCGACGCGGATCCGCCCGCCGGCCTCACCGTGGTCTCCTCCCCCGCAGCACCGGTGCTGGTCGCCGCCGCGAACGCCGTGCTCGACGCCGGGCTGCCCATGAGCCCCGGGCTGCACACCGCCCTGCGGGGCCTCGCCGCGGCCGTCGTCGCGGAGTGACGGGAGCTGTCAACCCTCCCCGCCCCGGCCATCCGCTCGCAGGGACGTCCTCGAACATCATGTGACGCCGATCGTCGGCGCCGGAAGGAGCACTCGCCATGGCCGAGATCACCGCCCACCACGGACTCTTCAAGGACACGGACCTGCACGTCGACGACACCGGCGGATCGGGCCGCCCCGTGGTCCTCATCCACGGCTGGCCCCTCTCGGGCGAGTCGTGGAAGGAGCAGGTCCCCGCGTTCGCCGAGGCCGGCTACCGCGTCGTCACCTACGACCGCCGCGGCTTCGGGCGCAGCGACAAGCCGCTCACCGGCTACAGCTACGACACGCTCACCGAGGACCTGCACACCCTCCTCACCGAGCTCGACCTGCAGGACGTCACCCTGGTCGGCTTCTCGATGGGCGGCGGCGAGGTCGCCCGCTACTTCACGAAGTACGGCGCCGATCGCCTGCACAGCGTCGTCTTCGCCTCGGCCGTCCCGCCGTACCTGATGAAGACGGACGACAACCCGGACGGCCCGCTCGAGAAGGCGCAGGCCGCGCAGATGACCGCGGGCCTCACGAAGAGCGAGGACGACTTCTACGACCAGTTCACCACCGACTTCTTCTCGGTCGACGGCGTGCTGAAGGTGACGGAGGAGCAGCGCCAGGAGGCGATCGCTCTGGCGAAGCAGTCGGCCAAGCACGCGGCCCTCGCCTGCATGACCGCGTTCGCGACCACCGACTTCCGCGAGGACCTGCCCAACGTGTCGGTGCCCGCGCTCGTCATCCACGGCGACGGCGACGGCACGGTTCCGTTCGAGGGCTCCGGCGCCCGCACCCACGCGGCGATCCCCGGCTCCGAGCTGCACGTCGTCCACGGCGCCCCGCACGGAGTGACCGTGAGCCACCCGGAGGAGTGGAACCGCGCCGTCCTGGAGTTCCTCGCGAAGTAGCGGCGGCACTCCCGCATGCTGGTCGAGCAGCCCCGCAGGGGCGTATCGAGGCCCGTCGCACGGACACGGATCTCGATACGCGCCCTGTGCGCTGCTCGATCAGCAGGAACCGGTCACCCACGCGCGATGCTCGCTCAGCAGGAGCCGGAGCCCCCGCGTCAGCCCTTCTCCGCGCCCTCGGTCGTGTTCATGATCCGCCGCTGGAAGACGAAGAACAGCACGGCCACCGGGATCGACATCAGCACCGCGGCCGCGAGCTGCAGCGGGTACTGGTTGCCGGTGCCCAGCTGCCCCGACACGAGCGACGCGACTCCGGTCGTCAGCGTGTTGAGCTCCGGCGACTGCCGAGACACCACGAAGTGCGAGAACTCGTTCCACGAGCCCTGGAACGACAGGATGAACAGCGTCACGATCGCCGGACGCGCCATCGGCACCACGATCGAGCGGAAGGTCCGGAACACTCCGGCCCCGTCGATCCGCGCGGCCTCCTCGATGGAGAGCGGGATCGAGTCGAAGAACTGCTTCATGATGAAGATCCCCGCCGCGTCCACGATCAGCGGGACGATCATCCCCGCGTAGCTGTCGTAGAGGCCGAGCTGCTTGAGGATCAGGAACCGCGGGATCAGCAGCACCACCGCGGGCACGCTCATCACTCCGATGAACAGCGCGAACAGCAGGCCCCGTCCGCGGAAGCGCAGCCGCGACAGCGCGTAGCCGGCCAGCGAGTCGAAGAAGACCCGGCCGACGGTGACGAACACGGTGACGATCACCGAGTTGAGCGTCCACAGCGGCAGCGGGACGTCGGTGAACAGCCGCTCGTAGGAGGCGAACGACCAGGTCGCGGGCAGCAGCGACAGCGGGTTCGCGGTGGCGTCGGCGTCCGACTTGAACGACGACGCGACCGAGATCAGGAACGGGTAGATGTACACCAGCGCCAGCGCGATCAGCAGCAGGTAGCCGCCGATCAGCGACGCGCGGCCGCGGGCGCCGAGGCGGATGCGGCGGTGCGGCACCGGTGCGGCGGGCTCGGGGCTCTCGGGGGCGCGGGTGCCGGGCTCGGTCAGCGTGCTCATCGGATGCCTCCCGTGGTGAGGGTCGTCGCGGCGTCGGCGCGGGCGGCGCGGCGGGGGCGCCGGCGCGGCTCCCCCTTCTCGCGGAGGAGCGCCCTCTGCAGGAGCGTCAGCACGACGATGATGAAGAAGAGGATGAAGGCGATCGCGGCGCCCTGACCCCAGCGGAGATCCGTGAACGAGGACTCGTAGGCGAGGTACGCCGGGGTGAGCAGCGTCTTGCCCGGCGCCCCTCCTCCGGTGAGGTAGATCTGGTCGAACACCTGCCAGGTGCCGATCAGTCCGAGGGTCAGCACGGTGAAGAGCGTGGGCTTGAGCATCGGCAGAGTGACCGAGAAGAACTTCCGGAGCGGGCCGGCGCCGTCCATGAGCGCCGCCTCGTCGATCTCGGCGCCGATGTTCTGCAGCGCCGCGAGGAACAGCAGCATGAACGTGCCCGAGGTGGTGAAGATCGCCATCGTGATCAGCACGCACATCGCGACGGACGGGCCGGACAGCCAGTCCCACCAGGTGAGGCCGAGCGGGGCGCCCGCGGCCAGCGGCCCGGAGCCGTCGACGCCGACGGCGCCCAGGAGCGAGTGCAGGACACCGGTCGGGTCGGCCATCCAGGTCGGCCCGTCGGCGCCGAACCAGCCGAGCACCGCGTTGACGACGCCCGAGGCGGAGAAGAGGAACAGGAAGATCACGGTGATCGCGATCGAGGAGGTGACGGAGGGGAAGTAGAAGGCGGTGCGGAAGAAGCCCCGGCCCCGCAGGATCCGCCGGTTCACCTGCACGGCGAGGAAGAGCGCGAGCGCGGTCTGCAGCGGCACCACGAGCAGCACGTAGTAGACGTTGTTGCGGATCGCGGTGCCGAAGTCCTTCTGAGCCAGGCCGGAGTCGGTGAGCACCGCGCGGTAGTTGTCGGCTCCGACGAACTGCGCGGTCGGCCCGAGGGGCGAGCCGAGCCCGTTCCAGTTGCTGACGCTGACCCAGAGGGCGAGGCCGATCGGGACGACGAGGAACACGCCGATCACGACGATCGCCGGGAGGGTGAAGAGCCAGCCGTAGCGGGCCTCGTGCCCGCGGATGCCGGAGCGGCGGCTCCGGGGGGCGGCGGTGGTGCTCATCGATGCGTCTCCTTCGACTCACGTGCGCGGGGTGGGCGTGCCGGTCGGGCACGGGGAGGCGGCGGTCGGGTCCGCCGCCTCCCGGCCGGGCTACTTCGCGTTCGCGGTGTCGAGCGCGTCCTGCAGGTTGGTCTGCAGGTCGCCGAGGATCGACTCCGGGTCGCCGGTCGCGAGGCCCTCGAGCGCCGAGTTGAAGTCGGTGATGACGGTCGCCGCGCCGGCGAAGGCCACGGGGCTCACCGCGTAGTCGTTGCCGGAGACGAAGGCGGCGTTCTCGGGGTACTTCGTCGCGTACTCGGCGGCTCCGGTCTCGGTGGAGGGGATGACTCCGAAGGCGTCCGAGAAGGCGAGCTGCTGCTCGTCCGAGGTCAGGGCCGACACGAGCGACTCCGTCTTCTCGGCCGTGGCGCTGCCGACGGGGATGCCCCAGCAGTTGCTGAAGGTGAAGGTCGACTTCCCGCCGGGGCCGGCGGGGAGCTCGGCGACGCGGTAGTTCACGTCGGGGTAGTCGGCCGCGAGCGCTCCGTTGATCCACGGGCCCTCGATGACCATCGCCGCCGCGCCCTTGCCGAACGCCTCGCCGGACCAGCCGGAGTCGAGCGCGGCCGGGAACTTCAGCACGCCGTCGGTGAGCAGCGTCTTCACCTCGGTCAGGCCCGCGACGTTCTCGGGGGTGTCCGCGGTGACGGTGGTGCCGTCCTCCGAGAGGAGCGATCCGCCGGCCTGGTTCATGAAGGTGCCGATGCGCGCGTACTCGGCGCCGAAGGAGAGCCCGGTCACTCCGTTCGCGGTCAGCTTCGTCGCCGCCGACTCGAGCGAGGCCCAGTCGGTGGGGACGTCCGCGTCGGTGAGGCCGGCCGCCGCCCAGAGGTCCGTGTTGATCACGAGGCCGAGCGTGGAGAAGTCCTTGGGCTCGCAGTAGAACCGGTCGTCGTAGCTGAACGCGTCGCGCAGCGCCGGGTAGAAGGCGTCGGCGTCCCCGGCGTCCTGGGCGTACGGCTCCAGGTAGCGGTTGCTCGCGTAGGTCTGGAACTGGTCCCAGCTCATGTAGAAGAGGTCGGGCGGGTTGCCGCCGGAGAAGCCCTGGCCGAGCTGCTGCGTCAGGTCGCTGGCGGCGACCACGTCGACCGTCGTGCTGTTCTGCTCGCCCCAGGCGTTCACGGCGTCGGTGACGGCGGTCGTCTCGGCGTCGCCGGACGAGCCGATCATCACGGTGAGGGCGGAGTCGCCGCCCGCGTCACCGGAGTCGGAGCCGCTCGAGCAGGCGGCGAGCGGGAGCAGCAGGCCTCCGGCGAGGATCGCGGCACCCCAGCGTGCCGCGCGGTGGGTGGGGGTCATGGTCTGGCCTTTCGTGGGGAGGGGCGCCGGTCGGAGTGACGGCGCCTCAGTCGGCGGGGTGGTGGAGGGGTGTTCGGAGCACGAGGTGGGGCTCGATCAGGCGGTGGGCCTCGCCCGGCGCGAGCGAGCGGTGGACGACGTCGTCGCCGCGCTCGCCCAGCAGGAGCTCGAGCGCGCCCGCGGCCACCGCGTCGAGGTCCTGCTCGATGCTCGGCAGGCCGACGGCCGCGGCGACGGGGGTGTTGTCGAAGCCGACGATCGGGAGGGAGGGCCGGCCGACGGCCACGGCTGCCATCGAGGCGCCGAGCGCGAGCGAGTCGGAGACGCAGACCAGCCCGTCGAGCTCCGGGGTCGAGCGGAGGAACTCGATGGCCGCGATCCGGGCCTGCTGGACGTCGTCCTCGGAGGAGGCGGCGAGCAGTGGCGCGTCGCGGAACCGCTCGCGGTGCACCCGCTCCCAGCCGCTGCGGCGGTCGTCGCCGGTCGCGGATCCGCTCGGCCAGCCGAGGAAGCCGATGCGGGAGCAGCCGCTGTCGGCGAGGTGCGCCGTGGCCTGGGCGAGCCCGGCGGCGCCGTCGACGTCGACCCAGAGGTGCTGCGGGTCGTTGCGGTCGTCGACGCCCCAGGGACGGCCGAAGGTGACGAAGGGCACGGCCTGCTCGATCAGCCAGGCGGTCCGGGGGTCGCCGTAGAAGGTGGAGGTGAGCACGAAGGCGTCGACGTCGGCTCCGTCGCGGAGGCGCCCGATCCGCTCGATCTCCTCCTCCGGGCTCTTCGCCGTGTAGAGGAGGATGCGCATGCCGCGCGCGTCGGCCTGCTCGGTGACGGCGTGGAGGAAGCGGTCGAGCAGGCTGCCGGAGATGCCGTCGAGCACGCGGTCCATCCGGACGCCGATGGTGCCGGACTTGCGGGTGCGGAGGCGGCGGGCCGAGGCGTGCGGCCGGTAGTTGAGGTCGCCGATCGCCTTCTCGACGCGCTCGCGGGTGCTGTCGCGGACGATGTGCGGGCTGTTGAGCACGTTCGACACGGTCTGGCGCGAGACGCCGGCGGCACGGGCGACGTCCTCGACGGTCGGCAGTGCCATGCGTCCTCCTCGACGTGCTCTTGATCGTTCCAATCCGGCGGGATCCACCGGTTTGATCGATCAAATCCTTCGGTAAGGTTACCTCCGACGACGCCGCTGTCAACCGTCCGCCACGCTCCGGCACCTCCGGGGCCGGCGGAGGACGATCGGCGGCACGCCCCCAGCACCGACGATCCAGTGAGGAGTCGACCGTGACGACCGAGCGCGACGACCGACAGACCCCGCCCCGCCAGCCCCTCCTCCACGACTCCCTCGTCCTGCTCCTCGCACCCGTGCAGCTGTGGTCGGACGAGGCGGGCGAGGTCGGCTCCCGCCCCGTGCACGGGCTCTACCTCGGCGACGTGCGCGTGCTCGCGGGCGCCTCCCTCCGGGTGGGCGGCGCGGCGCTCGAGGCGATCGCGACCGGCCGCGACGGCGCCTCCTCCGCCCGCTTCACCGCGCTCGCCCGCCATCTCGACGACGCCGCCGCGGACCCGCGGATCCGCGTGGTCCGCTCGCGGGAGGTCTCCGCCGGCGGCGTCCGCGAGAGCATCCGCCTCGAGTCGGCGCTGCCCGACGAGGTCGCGACCACCGTCGAGCTGACCCTCGACCCCGACTTCTCGCTCGTGCACGTGGTGAAGGCGGGGCTCCGCGACGAGCCCTCCTTCGCGACCGCTCTGGTGGACGGCGGCCTCGACTGGACCCACGGCCCGGTCCGCGCCGAGCTGCGCGCGCCCGGCGCCTCGATCTCGGGCACGGTGCTCACCTGGAGCGTCGTGGTCCCGGCCCGCGGGAGCGTCGAGGTCGTGTGGAGCGTCGCCGCGGAGGACGCCTCCGCCGTGGTCGCCGCCGCGTCCGGACCGGCCGAATGGGCGGGGACCGCGCTCGAGACCGGCGACTCCCGCCTCGCCTCCTGGTGCCGCGCCGCGCTCGACGACCTCGACGCCCTGCGCATGGTCACCGTGGAGCGCCCCGGCGAGCCCTTCCTCGCCGCGGGAGCGCCGTGGTTCTTCACCCTCTTCGGGCGCGACTCGATCTGGGCGGCGCGGATGCTCCTCCCCCTCGGGACCGGGATCGCCGCCTCCACCCTCCGCGTCCTGGCCGGCCTGCAGGGCACCCGCCACGTCGCGGACACCGCCGAGCAGCCGGGCAGGATCATGCACGAGCTGCGCGCCACGACCCTCGAGATCCCCGGCGAGGGCGTCTCGCTGCCCCCGCTCTACTTCGGCACGGTCGACGCCACCGCGCTCTGGGTCTGCCTCCTCCACGACGCCTGGCGCTGGGGGCTCCCGGACGACGAGGTCGAGGAGCTGCTGCCCGCTCTGGAGGCGGCGCTGCGCTGGCTCCGCGACGACGGCGACTCCGACGGCGACGGGTTCCTCGAGTACGTCGACACCACGGGGCACGGCCTCGCCAACCAGGGCTGGAAGGACTCGGGCGACTCGATCCAGTGGCGCGACGGCACGCTCGCGGAGGGTCCGATCGCGCTCTGCGAGGTGCAGGCCTACGCCCACGAGGCCATGGTCGGCGGAGCGGCGCTGCTCGAGCACCTCGGCCGTGACGGCTCGGAGTGGCGCGAGGCGGCGTCGACGCTGAAGGCGCGCTTCGCGGAGGCGTTCTGGATCGACGACGCCGACGGCGGCTACCCGGCGATCGCGCTCGACGCGGCCGGGCGCCCGGTCGACACGATCACCAGCAACCTCGGCCACCTCCTCGGCACCGGCATCCTCTCCCCCGAGCACGCCGCCCGGGTCGCCGAGCTGCTGGTCTCTTCCGGGCTCGACTCGGGCTTCGGCCTGCGCACCCTGGACACCGGCTCGGGCGGCTACTGGCCGCTGTCGTACCACGGCGGCTCCGTCTGGGCCCACGACACCGCGATCGCCGTCACCGGGCTCGCCCGGGAGGGCTTCGGGGCGGAGGCGACGACCCTCTCGCGCGGACTGATCGCCGCGGCCGAGGGCTTCGGCTACCGGATGCCCGAGCTCCACTCGGGCGACCCCGCCGCCGAGGTGCACGCGCCGGTGCCGTACCCGGCGGCCTGCCGACCGCAGGCCTGGTCGGCGGCCGCCTCCGTCGCCGTGCTGTCGGCGGCGCTGGGGCTCGCTCCCGGAGGCGACACCCTGGTCGTCGCGCCGCTCTCGCCCGCGCTCGCCGGGCCGATCCGCGTGGACGGGATCCGCTACCGCGGCTCCGTGGTGCCGGTGGACTGGGACGGCAAGATCTGAGGCGCCGCGCCGCTCAGGGCGGACCGGCTCAGATCAGGCCGGCTCAGGGCAGGCGCGCTCAGGGCAGGCGCGCCACGACCGCGCGCGCGATGCGCCGGCCCGAGCGGTTCGCCCCGATGGTGGAGGCCGTCGGGCCGTAGCCGGCGAAGAAGACGCGCGGATCCGTCAGCGAGGCTCCGTCGGCGACCGCGATGCCGCCCTCGCGCTCGCGCAGCCCGAGCGGAGCGAGGTGGCGCAGCTCCGGCCGGAAGCCCGTCGCCCAGATGATCGCGTCGGCGCGCGTGAAGGAGCCGTCCGGCCAGCGCACGCCCTCCTCCTCGATCGACGAGAACATCCCCCGCTCGTGCAGGAGCCCGCGCTCGATCCCGGCGACCACCCGGCGGGTGCGCTGCACGCCCGTGCCGCCGACGATGCTCGGGAGGGGCAGCCCGGCGCGGGCGGCGCGGTCCTGCTCGGCCACCGCCTCCACCGCCGACTCCATCGCCAGCTGCTCGCCGTCGTGGTAGACCACCGGTCGCCGCGTCGCCCACGTCAGTGAGCGCGCCACCCGCTCGAGCTCCAGCAGGAAGCCGATCGCCGAGGTGCCGCCGCCGACCACGAGCACCTGCTTCCCGGCGAAGTCCTCGGCGCGGACGTACTCGGTCGGGTCGATCTGCACGCCGCGGAAGCGGTCGCGCCCGGGGTAGTGCGGTACGAAGGGCGATCCCCAGGTGCCGGTCGCGTTGACGAGCAGGCTCGCGCGCTCGACCGCGCGGTCGGACTCGACGACGAGCGGCGACCCCGTGTCGTGCGGCGTCGCACTCGTGACGCGCCGCACCGACTCCGGACGGCGGATCTCGAGACCGAGCTCCTCCTCGTAGCGCCCGTAGTACTCGCGGACCACGTCCCGTGCCGGTCGCCGGTGATCGGCCGTGCGGAACGACAGCCCCATCCGCTCCATGCCCGGGAGATCGTGCACGCGGTGCGCGGAGCCGAGCCGCAGGGCCTCCCAGCGGAACTGCCAGGCCCCGCCGGGCTCCGGACCGCGGTCGAGGACGATCAGGTCGCGCCCGGGGACGAGGCCGAGACGGCGCAGGTAGTAGGCCACGGACAGACCCGCCTGGCCCGCGCCGATCACCACGACGGGACGCGGTGGGGCGACGCTGTCCACGGTGCTCCTGACGCGGTCGAGGATGGGCGGCCGTCCGGCAGATCGAGGCCCGGGGTGGCGTGTCCCCCGTCTGCTAAACTACCGCGTAGATTTCAACTTTCCCTGTCTGCTCTTTTCCCCAGCCGGCTCACTGCCCGTCTGGCCTGTCATCGTGAGGGGGTCACCCATGGGGCGCGGCCGTCAGAAGGCGAAGAACACCAAGATCGCCCGTGAGCTGAAGTCGTTCAGCCCGGCGGTCGATTACAGCGCGCTCGAGCGCGAGCTCAGCCACCCGGACGAGCCGGACTACTCGAAGTGGATCGACGCCGAGGACGACGGCGACGACACGGACCTCGTCGAGGAGCCGCACCAGAAGCGTGCGTGACTCCTCCCGTGAATCGGGGCCGCTCCCTCGGGGCGGCCCCGATTCGCGTGCGGGCGACGATCCGGCGGGTGAGGGACCCGACCTGGAGCGCGGGTCGCTCGGCTGAGCACGTTCTCCCGCTTTCCGCCACTGAGTGCAGAATGTCGGTGCCCCCTGGGACACTGACCGGATGAGCACTTCCCCGTCCGCACGGCTGCCCGTGTGGCAGTCGGAGCGTCGCGGGAACGACCTCGACGAGGCGCGCGACTTCTACGCCGGCTCGTACAACGGCTCCGGCTTCCGGGCCGAACGCTCGGTCGTGCCGTTCGCGTTCCGCTACACGACGACCGGGCCCGGGCCCGTCAGCCTCCACTCCGCCTCCTTCCTGGGCCGGGTGCGCGGCACGGTGGCCCCGAGCGACGTCTACGTCGCCCTCTGGCTGACCGCCGGGCGCGCCTCCCTCGATCTGGGGCGCGACGAGCACCGCCTCGTCGTCGGCCGCCCGGCCATGTTCCCGAGCGGCCGGCCCTTCGGCTTCGAGGCCCTCGAGTACCGCGACGCGCTCGTGCACTTCGAGGCCGCCCACCTCGAGGCGATCGCCGCGGAGCTGCACGGCACCGAGCCCGGCCCGCTGCGGTTCGCCCCTGTGGCGCGCGACACGACCGCCTGGTGGGCGGCGATCCGGCTCCTGCGCGACACCCTCGCCTCCGCGCACACGCCCACCGTGCTGCAGCGCGACGGCGTCGCCCGCATCGCCGCGCTCGCCGCCCTGCAGACCTTCGCCCACCGCATCGCCCCGCTGCCGGCCGTGCCGCCCTCGGTCAGCGCGCGGCGCCTCCGCCGGGCCGTGGAGTTCGTGCAGGCCAACGCCGATCTGCCCCTCGGAGTGGCCGACATCGCCGACGCAGCGGGGCTCACGGTCCGCGGCGTGCAGCTGGCGTTCCAGCGCGCCTTCGGCGAGACCCCGCGGCACTACCTGCGCGACGTCCGCCTCGAGCGCGCGCACGAGGAGCTCGTGTCCGGGTCGGCCGGCTCACTGGTGGTCGGCGACGTCGCCGCCCGCTGGGGGTTCATCAGCGGTGGCCGCTTCGCCCAGCACTACGCGACGCGCTTCGGCGAGCTCCCGAGCGAGACCCTCCGCCGCTAGTCCCGCCGATCCCCGACGGCGGTTCCGCCGAGGGGCGTTCGGGCGTACTGTCCGAGGACCGCCCGCTGCCCCGCGGGCCCGCGTCGATGGAGTCGCGAATGTTCGAACCCGGAGGATCCGCGCGGCCTGTCGCGCGGGTCGGCTACGTCACCGCCGCCCTGCTGGTCGGCGCGATCCTGGTGGGCGGCGCGGTCGGCGCCGCCGTCGCCCTGGTCCTCTACCTGCCCGGCGTCCTCGCCGCCGACGGCCCGCCCGGGCTGGTGAGCTTCGGCCTGCTCATGGGAGCGGCCTCCGGCGCGGGCATCGGAGTCGTCGGAGGCGCGGGAGCGGTCGCCGGCATGGTCGCGGTGCGCGTCGCGAGCCGCCGCGACGGCCCGTTCGTGCTCGGCACCAGCGCGGGCGCCGGTCTCGGCGTGCTGGTCGCCTCCGCGAACCTGCTCGTCAGCCGCGACGCCCCGACCTGGGCGACCGCCCTGCTCGCCACCGCGGCCGCCTGCGCCCTCTGCGCGGCGGGCTCGTGGCTGCTGACCCGGCACGAGCACTCCTGGGAGCGCGCGCACGCCGCACCGCGCTGATCCGCGGCGCCTCCGGGGATCAGCCCGCGTAGGACCCGACCAGGCGGACCGCTCCGCCGTCGACGCCCTTCGCGCCCTGCTCGAAGCCCTCGAACCCGCGCGCGGCGGTCGAGACGCGGCCCGCGACCCACGACGGGACGCCCGAGCGCTCGAGGCGCGCGATCACGCCGTCGGCCGCCTCCGCCGCGACCACGGCGAACATGCCGATGCCGAGGTTCCAGGTGCCCTCGGTGCTCTCGAGCGTCGCGCCGGACATCGCGGCGAGCGCGCGGAACACGTCGGACGGGCTCCAGCTCGCCCGCTCGACCTCGACCCAGGAGCCGCGCGGCAGCACCCGCGCGAGGTTCGCCGCGATCCCGCCGCCGGTGACGTGGCTGATGGAGTGGACGGCCGGGCCGAGCTCGACGTCGTCGAGCAGGTCGAGGAGGGGCCGGGTGTAGAGGCGGGTCGGCTCCAGCAGCACCTCGCCGACCACGCCGCCCAGCTCCTCGGAGCGGTCGGTGAAGCCGATGCCGCGCTCGGCGAGGATGTGGCGCACGAGCGAGTAGCCGTTCGAGTGCAGTCCGGAGGAGGCCATCGCCACCACGACGTCGCCGTCGCGCACGCGGTCGGCGCCGCGCACCTGGTCGGCCTCGATCGCGCCGACCGCCGCGCCCGCCACGTCGTAGTCGTCGGGTCCGAGCAGGCCCGGGTGCTCGGCCGTCTCGCCGCCGACGAGCGCGGTGCCCGTCTCGGAGCAGGCGCGCGCGATGCCGGCGACGATGTCGGCGATGCGGGCCGGGACCACCTTGCCGCACGCGATGTAGTCGGTCATGAAGAAGGGGCGGGCGCCGACCACGACGATGTCGTCGACGACCATGCCGACGAGGTCCTGCCCGATGGTGTCGTGCTTGTCGATCGCCTGGGCGAGCGCGACCTTGGTGCCGACGCCGTCGGTCGAGGTCGCGAGGAGGGGGGCTCGGAAGTCGCGGAGGAAGGAGACGTCGTACAGGCCCGCGAAGCCGCCGACCCCGCCGAGGACCCGGCTGTCGTGCGTCGCCGACACCGCCGACTTCATCAGCTCGACGGCGAGGTCCCCCGCCGCCGTGTCGACTCCTGCGCGGGCGTAGCTGCTCGTCTCATCACTCACGCGACGACCCTACCGACTGCCCTCTCCCGCCGCGGCGCGGATCCGGGTCCGCCGCACCGGCGGCTCCCGCTCCGCGCCCGCGGTCACGCGTCCCAGGCCACGTAGTGCAGCTCGGCGCGGTCGCGGCTGCGGTGGAGGTCGAGGTAGGACCGGGCGATGACCTCGGCCGCCGCGTCCGGGTGGCCGCCGTCGATGAGCGCGGTGATCGCCACGTGGGCGGCGTAGACGCCCCGGGGCTCGAGCGCGGAGTGGAGGTTGAGGACCCAGTTCCGCAGGCCCGCGGCGGCGATGTTGATGTTCGCCAGCGCCGCGTGCGGGGAGACGGAGCCGCCGCCGGTGGTGACGAGGATCGTCCCGCTGCCGGCGGCGATCATGTCCGGAACCACCTCGCCGACGGCGCGGAGCGCGCCGCCGAGGTAGAAGTCGATCTGCGGCTGCAGGTTCTCGGGCGTGACGTCCAGGACGCCGACCGGGGTGAGAGCGGAGTCGGCGGGGGAGAACTCGAGGACGTCGATCGGACCGAGGTCGGCACGGATCGCCCGCAGCGCGGCGGTCAGGGTCTCGGGCTGCGCGGTGTCGGCGGCGAACCCGTCGCCTCGATGCCCTCCTCGGCGAGGCGGGCGGCCAGGCCGTCCAGCTTCTCCTGGTTCCGCGAGACGAGGGCGACGGTGAAGCCGGCCCGGCCGAAGACGCGGGCGATCTCGAGGCCGAGGCCGGGGCCCGCGCCGACGACGGCGAGAAGGGGCATGGGAGGTCCTGTCGTCGTGCGCCCCGGGGCGCGATGAGCGGGGCTGCTAAGTTGAGGTCAGCCTCAAGACTCATTGGACCATAAGTTGAGTGGCACCTCAAGATCATCGGGAGGATCGCGTGGACGAGCAGAAGGTCCTGCGCCGGGACGCGCAGCGGAACGTCGAGAAGCTGCACGCCGCCGCCCTCGAGGTCTTCGGCTCCCGCGGCCTCGCCGCCCCCCTCGAGGACATCGCCCGTCACGCCGGCGTGAGCATCGGCACCCTCTACAACCGCGTCGGCTCCCGTGAGGAGCTCATCGACGCCGTCGTCCCGGCCGTCGCCGGCGAGAAGCTGAAGGGCCTGACCGAGCGCGCTCTCGCCGAGCGGTCCTCCCGCGGACGCCTGGAGCGCTTCGTCTCCGGGATGATCGACCTCCAGCTGGAGGACCCCGCCCTCAACGACGCGATGCTGCGCCGCTTCCCCGACGCAGTCGCCCTCATCGAGGCCTGCGACCGCTCGATCGAGCTCGGCCGGGATCTCGTCGAGGCCGCCCACCGCGACGGATCCCTCTCCCCCGACTTCACCCACGACGACCTGATGGCCCTGCTCTGGATGGCGGGCACGACCAGCCGCGAGTCCGCGGCTCCGCAGGGCTGGCGCCGCGTCCTGGACCGCAGCCTCGCCGGAGCCTGGACGGCTCCGAGCAGCTGAGCGGCCGCGCGGCTCCCCGACCGACCGACCGGCCGATCCGCCGGTCGACGCCGCCCTGAGCACCCCCGCGACCACGGATCCGCCCACGGCGAACCATTAGGGGATGAGTCCCCCGCGTGCCAGGATGGACCGTCAAACCCCCCTGCTATCCCCTTGGGAGCCCCTCCGGCATGTGCGGAATCGTTGGGATCGTGTCCTCCGGACCGGTCAACCAGTCCATCTACGACAGCCTCTCCCTCCTGCAGCACCGCGGCCAGGACTCGACCGGCATCGCGACCGCCGACGGCAGCACCCTGCACATCAAGAAGGCCGCGGGACAGGTCCGCGAGGCGTTCCGCACCCGCGACATGCGCTCGCTGCTCGGATCCATGGGCCTCGGCCACGTGCGCTACGCGACGAAGGGCAACGCCGAGCGCGAGGAGGAGGCCCAGCCGTTCTACGTGAACGCGCCGTACGGCATCATCCTCGTTCACAACGGCAACCTCACGAACACGCGCGAGCTCACCGAGGAGCTCTTCCGCATCGACCGCCGCCACCTCAACACCACCTCCGACACGGAGCTGCTGGTCAACGTGCTGGCGAACGAGCTGCAGGCCTCGATGTCGGGCCGCGACCTCGACGCCGACGAGGTGTTCGACGCCGTCGCCCGCGTGCACGAGCGCGTCGAGGGCTCCTACGCCACCATCGCGCTGATCGCCGGCGTCGGGCTGCTGGCGTTCCGCGACCCCTTCGGCATCCGCCCGCTCATCGTCGGCCGCCGCAGCAACACCGGCGCGCCGGACGACTGGGTCGTCGCCTCCGAGTCGCTCGTGCTCGAGGCGCAGGGCTTCGAGATCGTCCGCGACGTCGCTCCCGGCGAGGCGGTCTTCATCACCCCCGACGGCCGGATGGCCAGCCGCCAGTGCGCGAAGGATCCGCGACTCATCCCGTGCTCGTTCGAGTACGTCTACCTCGCCCGCCCCGACTCCGTGATGTCCGGCATCTCGGTCTACGAGGCGCGCCTGCGCCTGGGCGACCGGCTCGCCGACACCATCGCGCAGTACACCCCGGGCGGAGCGATCGACGTCGTCATGCCGATCCCCGACTCCTCCCGCCCCGCCGCGATGCAGGTCGCGCAGAAGCTCGGGATCGAGTACCGCGAGGGCTTCTACAAGAACCGCTACGTCGGCCGGACGTTCATCATGCCCGGGCAGGCGGTCCGCAAGAAGTCGGTGCGGCAGAAGCTCAACGCGATGTCGAGCGAGTTCAAGGGCAAGAACGTCCTGATCGTCGACGACTCGATCGTCCGCGGCACCACCTCCAAGGAGATCGTCGACATGGCCCGCGCGGCCGGCGCGAACACGGTCACCTTCGCGTCCGCCGCGCCTCCCGTGCGGTACCCGCACGTGTACGGGATCAACATGCCCTCGCGCCAGGAGCTCGTGGCCCACAACCGCCGCATCCCCGAGATCTCGGAGGCGATCGGCGCCGACCAGCTGATCTACCAGGAGGTCGCCGACATGAAGGCGGCGATCCTCGAGGGCTCGGACGTCACCGACCTCGAGACCAGCTGCTTCACCGGCGAGTACGTCACGGGCACCGTCACCCCGGAGTACCTCGACTGGGTGGAGCGCACTCAGCTGAGCTGAGCTCTGCACAGCGCCGGGCGCGGCGCAACGGGTGCCGCGGATCCGTGCGCCGCTCCATGATCGGAGGGTGCGCGGCCCCGCGCGCATGCACCCGAGGAGTCCCCCGTGATCTACCGAATCCTGCCGTTCCTGCTCACCTTCGTGGCCAAGAAGATCTCGAAGTCGCAGAAGGCCAAGCGCGCCGCCGCCAAGCGCCCGACGTCCACCCCGAGCAGCAGCCGCCGCTCCTCGTCGCGCCGCGGACGCTGACGCCGCGGTCCCGTCCACGAGCGCGAGCCGCGGGCGGGACCCTCAGCGCAGGGCGGAGTGCCGCGGCCGCAATGCGGCCCGCCTCCGCCGGCTAGACCCGGTCGGACCCCGTCCGCGGGTCGTCCTCGTCGGACGTCGTGCGCACGTCGGGCAGGGCCTCCTCGGCCACGGGCTCCTCGGCCGCGTCCTCGCGCTCGACGATCCGCTCGGCGGTGGTCCGGACGACCTTCCGGCCGACGACCCGGTCGAGCAGCACCACGACGAGCCCCGCGAGAGCGCCGAACAGCGTCACGAAGAGCAGCAGGCTGAAGCCGAAGACCTGCCCGCGGGAGAAGCCCTGAGTCTCGGGCAGCGCGAAGGTCAGCACGAAGGCCGCGATCGCTCCGAGCCCGACGCCGAGGGTCAGGATGCGCCAGACGCGCGGGGAGCGGCGGACGTCGACCTCTTCGCGGGTGACCTCGGGGCGGGCGGGATCGCTCATGCCTCCATTCTCCCCCGCGCGGGCGAGGGCGAGGCACCGTGATCGCTCAGAGCGCGTGCACGAGCCGGCCCGCCTGGGCGCGCAGCTCGCGGACGACGGTGCGGACCGAGAGCCGCTCCGCCCGGTCGGGCCGCATCAGCGCGACGATGTGCCGCACGGAGTTCACTCCACGGAGCGGCTTCACCACCACTCCCGCGCCGCCCGCCGTGTAGCGCGGGAGCACCGCGATGCCCAGGCCCGCCGCGACGAACGCCTCCGTCACGCGGGTCGACGCGAAGCGCTGCTCCACCCGCACCGCCTCGCCGGACGCGGTCTCGATGTCCTGCATCACGCGCTCGAACGGGAACCCGTCCGGGACGCCGATCCAGGTCTCGCCGACCAGATCCGCCGCCGAGACCGTCGCCCGGTCCGCGAGGCGGTGCCCGGCCGGCAGGCCGATGTCGAGAGGCTCGATCATCAGCTCCGCCATCGCGAGGCCGCGGCCGGCCCAGGCGCTTCTGCCGGTGGGCGAGTGGGCGAGCACGATGTCGAAGTCGGCGGTCAGGTCGGCGAACTCGTCGGTGCCGGGGTCCGCGTCCTCGCATTGCACGACGAGTCCCTCGACGCTGCGGAGCGCGACCAGCGCGTTCGGGAGGAGCATCTGGCCCGCAGTGGGGAAGGTCGCGATGGTGACCTCGCCGATCGGGTTGTTCTTGAACGTCTGCCAGACGGCGTCGGCCCGCTCGAGCGCGATCGCGATCTCGGTGGCGCTCCGGGCGAGCTCGCGTCCCGCCGCCGTGAGCACCACGCCGCGGCCGGAGCGCTCGATCAGCGGCACGCCGGCCTCGCGCTCGAGCACCTTGAGCTGCTGCGAGACCGCGGAGGGCGTGCGGTGCGTCGCCTCCGCCACGGCCGTGATCGAGCGGCGCATCGAGAGCTCGCGGAGCAGTTCCAGCCGTCGCACGTCCATGTAGAGAAACTACACGTCAGGGCAAGAACAGTTCGATTGTCCTACGGAACACGGGGCCGGACACTGGACGTTGTACACAGCATCCCGGCGGATGGATCAGAAGCCGCCGCAACGAAAGGCAGAACACTCATGAGCATCGCAATCCTCGTCGTCCTCAGTGGCCTCGCCGCATGGGGCACGGTGTCGACGGTGCTCGTCGCCAGCCGCGACGGCTACCGTCAGGTCCCCGCGCAGCACTGAGCCCCGCCGCTCCGCGACAGCACCTCATCGCGTTCCGACGCCGTCTCCCGACCGGGAGGCGGCGTTCTCGCGTCTCCGGGGGCTGGTGCCGCTCCTCGGGGAGCGCCTCCCCGCCGCGGCTCCCGGGGGTCGACCATCGGCTCGCCCCGCACACGACGACGGGCCCCCGACCGGAGTCGAGGGCCCGTCGTGCGCGCGGTGCGGCTACTTCGCGGCGGTGCGGCGGCGCAGGCGCGCGACCGTCATGCCCAGACCGAGCAGCAGAGCGGCGATCCCGGCGGCGAACGCGGGGGTCGCGTCCACTCCGGTCTCGGCGAGGTGGTGCGAGCCGGCGACCGGAGCAGTGGTCGGCGTCGGCGCGGGGCCCGTGGTGGGCGGCGTGGTCGGCGCGGGCGTCGGCTCCGTGGTCGGTCCGGGAGTCGGGGTGCCCGCTCCGGCACCGGCCGCGACGGCGAAGCCGACGCTGATCTCGGTGCCGGTGGTGTCGAGCGCGAACGTCGCGGTGTGCGCGCCGCCCGCCAGGCTCTCGTCGATCGGGACCGAGAACGAGGCGCGGCCGGTCGAGTCGTCGGTGACGGCCCGGGTCGGATCGATCGTCGCGGTGCCGACGACGGTGCCGTCGACGCTCGCGGTCACGGTGGTGTCGGCCGCGGCTCCGGTGCTGAACAGGAGCGAGGAGAGGTCGACGGTCATGGTGTCGCCGACCGCGTACTCGCCCGAGTCCGGGACGTTGTCGGTCAGGCCGATCGTGCGCTGCACGGGGTCGGGGCTGACGGTGCCGAGGTCCTGGATGTAGCCGACGAAGGCGTCCAGGTCGATGCGGCCGGAGTCGGCCGTGCCGGTGCCCTCGGTGAAGGTGCTGAAGCCGTCGCCGCCGCTCGCGAGGAAGCTGCTGGTCACGACGGTGAAGGTCGCGGCCGGGTCGATCGGCTCGTTCTGGAAGAACACCTGCGAGATGCGCGAGCCCTCGGGCGCCGTCGCGTCGAAGACGTAGGTGAGGTCCTTCGAGGTGGAGAGGTTCAGCTGCGGGTGGCTGGAGCTGCCCACCCACTGCTCCTCGAGCAGGTCGGAGATCTGCTCGCCGGTCAGCTGCAGGGTCACCAGGGTGTTCGCGAAGGGCTGGGCGTCGGAGGCCTCGGCGTAGGTGACCACGCCGTCCGCGTCGCCGGGCTGGTCCGGAGTCGCGGTGTAGGAGAGGTCGTCGCGCAGGCCGCCCGCGTTCGAGAAGGCGATCTGCGTGCCGAGCTCACGGGTGGCCCAGAGCTGGGCGTCCGAGACGAGGTTGCCGAGGGTCGACTCCGAGCCGCGGTTGGTCGTGGTGCCGTCCGGGCGGTAGGCGCGCGAGATGTCCTCGGTGATGGTGCCGACCTTCACGCTGCCCTCGCGGACGGCGACGGCCTGGGCGTCGGCGACGATGGTCTCGACCTCGGGGTCGGGCTCGAAGGCGCCGACGACGATCGTCTTGGCCGGGTCGTCCGAGGCCGGGTCGTCGACGACCTTCGTCAGCGGCACGACCTCGCTGGTGAGCGAGGTGAGCTGCTTGGTCGCCGGGTCGACGGTCAGGGACATGCGGCCGATGTTCTCGGCGTAGCTGCCGGTCTGCGACACGACGGTCGGGAAGGCCCGGCCCGCGTCGATGCCCGCGTCGTACTCCTGGTGGCTGTGGCCCGAGACGATCGCGTCGACGTTCGGGGCGACCGCGTTGACGATCGCGCCGAACTTGGGGTCCGCCTCCGGAGTGTTCAGCTCGGCCGCGTCGGCGTCGGCTCCCTCGTGCAGGAGCAGGACGACCACGTCGGCCTCGTCGTTGGCGGCGTCGCCGTCCTGGAGCTGCGCGGCGACCTCGTTGACGTTCTCGGCGATGGGCTCGATGGAGAGCGTCGAGATCGTGGCGGGGCTGACGAGCTTGCCGAGGTCCTCGGTGATCGCGCCGATGAAGGCGACGGAGACGCCGTCCTGCTCGGTGATCACGTACGGGGAGTAGGCGCGCTCGCCGGTCGCGGTGTCGTAGAGGTTCGCGTTCACGTAGGGGAACGCCGAGGCGTCCACGACGCGGCCGTCGACATCGGCGCGGCCCTGGTCGAACTCGTGGTTGCCCAGGGTGCTGACGTCGAGGCCCATCGCGTTCAGCGAGTCGAGCGTGGGGATGTCGCCCTGCACCTTCGACACGAAGGTCGAGGCGCCGATGTTGTCGCCGGCCGAGACGAACAGCGTGTTCGGGTTGGCGGCGCGGTAGGAGTCGACGGCACCGGCGAGCACGGCGGCTCCGGCGACGGCGCGGTCGGCGGCGAGCCGCCCGTGGAAGTCGTTGATCGAGAGGATGTCGATGGCGACATCGCCCTCGGCCGCCGCGGCGGGCGTGGCGCCGAGGAGGGCCGCTCCGGCGACGGCGCCGACGGCGGTCGCGGAGAGGAGTCGGGTGAGGCCGCGTCGGCCCGGGGAAGTACTGCGCATCGTGAAGGGGACTCCAAGCATCGAGCGGTGGATCCGGAGAGGATTCGTGCCGCGTGAGGGGGTTATTCCCAGACAACCCGACGGCGGAGCCCAGGTCAAACGTTCTGGAGACGGCTCGCCGCCGCGTTTACGAGAAGTTAACTCGCCGACGCTCAGCCGACGCGCAGGATGGGAAGGAACGGCGTGAGGTCCGCGCGCACTCCGGAGGCGTGAATCCGCCCGCTCGCGAGACCCTCGCTCCACGGCAGCGAGCCGGTCGCGAGCGGCAGCCAGGTCGCCGCGTCCATCTCGATCACGTTCGGCGGAGTCCCGCGGGTGTGGCCCGGGCCCTCGACGCACTGGGCCGCGCCGAACGGCGGAACGCGCACCTCGACGCTGCGCCCGGGGACGTTCGTCTCGATGATCTGCAGGAGGAACCGCACCGCCGTCGCCGTCGTGTTCCGGTCCGCTCCTCCGGCGAGCGCCGCCCGCACCGCGGACTGCCCGCTCGCCTCGTCGATCCTGCCCTTGGCCATCCACCCATCCTGCCGCCGCCGCTCGCTCCCGGAGGCCTCCGCGGGGCTCCGCCCGGCGTGTCGGCGTCCGCAGCGCCGCCCTGCGGAGGAGGACGTCACAGGGACCAGCCCCGGCGCGGGGCGCCCTATCCTGTCAGGGTGAAGATCCTCGTCCTCGGTTCGGGTGCCCGTGAGCACGCCATCATCACGGCTCTCCTCGCGGAGGAGGAGCACCACGAGATCATCGCGGCGCCCGGCAACGCCGGCATCGCGCGCGACGTCGAGGTCATCCACTTCGACACGAACAGCCCCCGGCTGGTCAGCGACTTCGCGGTGGAGCAGGGCATCGAGCTCGTCGTCATCGGCCCCGAGGCGCCCCTGGTCGCCGGAGTCGCCGACGCGCTCCGCAAGCGCCGCATCCCCACCTTCGGCCCCGACCGGGCCGCCGCCGCACTCGAGGGCTCGAAGACCTTCGCGAAGCGCGTGATGGACATGGCCCGCGTGCCCACCGGCCGCGCGACCCGCGTCTCCACCCTGGTCGACGCCACCCGCGCCATCGACGAGTACGGACTCCCCTCGGTCGTCAAGGCCGACGGCCTCGCCGCGGGCAAGGGCGTCCTGGTGACGGAGTCGCGCAGCGCCGCGATCGCGCACGCCGAGTTCTGGCTGCAGTCCGGCGACGTCCTCATCGAGGAGTTCCTCGCCGGCCAGGAGGTCTCCCTCTTCCTCCTCTCCGACGGCCACGACGTCGTCCCCCTCTCCCCCGCGCAGGACTTCAAGCGCCTGAGCGACGGCGACGAGGGGCCGAACACCGGCGGCATGGGCGCCTACTCCCCGCTCCCCTGGCTCGCCGACCGCTGGGAGAGCGAGCGCGCCTTCGTCGACGAGGTGATCGACACGGTCGCCATCCCGACCATCCGCCAGCTCGAGCGCGAGCGCACCCCCTTCGTCGGACTCCTCTACTGCGGCCTCATCGTGACCGACGCGGGCCTGCGCGTGATCGAGTTCAACGCCCGCTTCGGAGACCCCGAGACCCAGGTCGTCCTCCCCCGCCTCGCCTCCCCGCTGTCCGCGCTGCTGCACGCGGCGGCCACCGGCGCGCTCGCCTCCGTCCCGTGGCCCGCGTTCACGGACGAGGTCGCCGTCACCGTCGTCCTCGCGAGCGAGGGCTACCCCGAGAACGCCGTCACCGGACGGACCATCACCGGACTCGACGCGGCGGCGGACGTCCCCGGCGTCACCATCGCCCACGCGGCGACCCAGCTGGTCGACGGGAGCTTCGTCGCCACCGGCGGCCGCGTGCTCAACGTCGTCGCACGCGGCGCCGACTTCGCCGAGGCACGGGAGCGGGCGTACCGCGCGCTCGACCTGATCCACCTCGACGGCGGGCTGTATCGGAGCGACATCGCGTCGAAGGTCGCGCAGTAGCGCGACCTTCGACGTGATGTCGGCCACGCCGATCCCTGCGCGGCGTGGCGCGGTCGGCTCCGAGGGCGGCCGGGTCTCGGAGACCGGGGAGCGTTCGGCGCGTCCGAAACGCTCGGCACGCGTTCCGGTCGACGCCTCGAGGGTGGCCGGGGGTGGGGTGGATCCGCGCTCGGACTCGGACCTCCGCAACACGGGCTCGCGGCGGAGGTCGGTCGCCTCGCGGGGGGCGGGTCAGGCCAGGGTGCGGAGGGCCTCGGCGAGGTGGGGGTGCGCGAAGGTGAAGCCGGCGTCCTCGAGGCGGGCGGGCACGACCCAGCGGGACTTGAGCAGGAGCTCGGACTCGGTGCGGAGCAGGAGCGTCGCGGGCTCGAGGACGAAGCGCGGAGCCGGCACTCCGATCCGGCGGCCCACGGCGGCGCGGAGCAGCCGGGAGAGCTCGGTGTTGTCGCTCGGATTCGGCGACGCGAGGTTCACCGGCCCGTCGAGGGTCGACTCCTCGAGGAAGCGGATCGACCGGTGGACGTCCTCCACGTGGATCCAGCTGAAGTGCTGACGGCCGCAGGTGCGCCGGTGCTCGTGGTGCACACCGGCCTCGCGGCGCGCGCGCGTCGAGGGCCACGGCCCGTCGAACTGCGGACCGCCGAGGCCGAGCCGCGCCAGCCGCAGCAGGATCGCCGTCGCCGGACCGTCTCCGAGCACGATGGACATCCGCAGCGCCACGCGCCGCACGCCGGGCGTCTCCCCGGCGAAGAACTCCGACTCCCACGCCCGCGCCACGTCGACCGAGAAGCCCTCGCCGAGCACGCCCTCGTCCTCGGTGTTCGCCCGCTCCTCCTCGTGCCGGTAGATCGTGGCCGTGCTCGCGTTCATCCAGACCGGCGGAGGAGTCGCGGCCGCCTCGACCGCGCGGTGCAGCTCCGCGGTGGTCGCCACGCGCGAGCGGAGGATCTCGGCGCGGTTCGCCGCGGTGTACCGGCAGTCGACGCTCTTGCCGGCCAGGTTCACCAGGAGGCGCGCACCGTCGAGCACGCGGGTGATGCCGACGGTGTCGCCCCAGCGCGCGTCCGGCCCGGAGCGGCCGATCCTCCGCACCGTCCAGCCGTCGGCGGTGAAGCGGCGGGCGAGGTCCGTCCCGAGGAATCCGCTCGCACCGGCGAGGACGACGACGGGGTCAGCGGTGCTGCTCATCGCCCCATCGTGCCGCACGGCGCCGGAGTCACGGGGAGGACTCGTCGCAGGCGCGCTGCCGGGACGCGGAGTGGGTGGAGGCGGGCCTCGATCAGCCGCCGAGCGACCCCGCATCGCGGAGGAGACGCGCCGCGGCGAGCGCCCCGGCCAGCCGCTCGGCGAACCCCGGCGGCACCTCGGCGGGCAGCGCGTCGACCGGCCACCAGGCCACGTCGTCGCTCTCGTCGCTGACGGTCACGGGAGCGTCCGGATCGGCGATCGCACCGTAGCCCACGTCCCAGTGGCGGGAGCAGCGGCCGAAGCCGTCGCCGAGCGCGTGCCGGTCGAGGTCGAGGGGCAGGACGCCGAGCGGCTGCAGTCGTGCCGCTCCGCTCTCCTCCTGCGCCTCGCGGAGGGCCGCGTCGGCCGTGGAGTCGTCACCGGGCTCGACATGACCGCCGAGCTGCACCCAGAACCGGCCCTTGCGGTGGAAGCAGAGCAGCACCTGCGCCAGATTCGGCGAGAACACGAAGCAGCTCGCCGTGACGTGCTCGGGGCCGCCGTCGCGCTCGAGCGCCGGCTCGCCGCGCTGCTCGAGGAACGCCAGGTACTCGTCCCGCAGGTCCGCGAGCGCGCCCGCGTCCCACTCCCGCAGCTCGTCCGCCAGCCGCGTCCCTCGCTCCCCCGTCACGCGATGGACCCTACCTCCCCTCCGTGAGCTGCCCCTCCGGTGCGCGACACGGCGTGCGTGGCGTACCGGAGCGGCAGCTTCCGGGGAGGGAGGAGGGACGGGAGCGTCAGACGGAGAGGCCGGAGAGGCCCTCGCGGTCGACGCGGCGGTGGAAGCGCATGCCGGCGAGACCGCCGAGCACGGCGCCGACCAGCGCGACGACCAGGGCGGCGAGCGCCGTCACGACCGCCGCGGCCGTGGCGTCGCCGGCGTCCAGGGGGATCGTCGGGAAGCCGCTCACCGCGGAGAGCGCCTGGCTGCCGCCGGTGATCGCCGAGACGATGCCCACGACGATCGCGACGACGACCGCCCAGGCCCACACTCCGACGCCCTGCTTCGCTCCGCTGAAGCGGGCCATGCGGCCGGCCACGTAGCCGCCGCAGTAGTAGGCGACGAGGAGGATGACCAGCAGTGCGATCGCGCCCGCCCAGCCGAACGCGGCGGGGTCGGCCGCGAGGTCGCCGGTTACGTCCTGGGTGCCGATGACGGCGGCCCCGATCGCGGTGACGAGGGCGGTCAGGAGGACGGCGAGTCCGGTGGCGGCGAGCCAGCCGAAGAAGGCGCAGCCGATCTTGAAGCCGCCGAAGCGGTCGCGCTCGCGCTGGTGGATGTCCTTGCGCGCGGCCGCACGGGCCTGCTTCGCCTCGGCGGAGTCGGGGTCGACGGGCGCGCGGTGCTCGGGAGCCGAGTGGGCCGAGTCGGATCGGTCCGTCGAAGCGGAGCGGTCCGTCGAGGCGGAACGGTCCGAGGAGGCGGAGCGGTCCGGAGTCGCGGAGCGGTCCGTCGCCGCAGCCGCTCCCGTGTCCCCCGCCGAGTCGATGCGCGCCGTGCCGCCCGCCGCCGAGCCCTCTGCGCGTCGCGGCAGTCCGCCGTCAGCCGGATCCCTGTCTGTCGTGCTCATGTCGAACCTCCTGGCCGAGCGCCCCGAAGAAGGGCGACACGCTCAGTCAATACCCAGGGAGCCCTCGGTGTCGCGGGCTTGACGACAGGACGGAGCGGTCCGGGCGTCAACCCCCTGCGCCCCCTCCCTCCCACCCGCTTGCATGGAGGCACCGACCGACGACACGAGAGGGAGAGTCATGACTCCGGAATCCCCCGAGCAGACACCGCCCGGCACCGAGGCCGAGCTGACGCCGAAGGCCGACCACGGCGAGACCAGCTACCGCGGCACCGGCCGCCTCAGCGGCAAGGTCGCCCTCATCACGGGCGGCGACAGCGGCATCGGAAAGTCCGTCGCGATCGCGTTCGCGCGCGAGGGCGCCGACGTGGCGATCTCGTACCTCGACGAGCACGACGACGCCGAGGACACCGCGACGTGGGTCCGGGAGGCCGGCCGCGAGGCGCTGCTCCTCCCCGGCGACCTGCAGGACCCGGCGCACTGCCGCGCCGTCGTCACCGAGACCGTCGAGCGCTTCGGCCACCTCGAGGTGCTCGTCAGCAACGCCGCCTTCCAGATGAGCCGCGAGAGCGTCACCGACATCCCGGACGAGGAGTGGGACCGCACGATCGCGACGAACATCAGCGCCTACTTCCACCTCGTGAAGTCGGCGCTGCCCCACCTGAAGGAGGGCGCGTCGATCATCGCGACGAGCTCGGTGCAGTCCGACCAGCCGTCGTACCAGCTGCTCCCCTACGCCGCCACGAAGTCGGCGATCCTCAGCCTCACCGCCTCGTTCGCGCAGGCGCTCGGCGAGAAGGGCATCCGCGCCAACTCGGTCGCGCCCGGCCCGATCTGGACGCCGCTGATCCCCTCGACCATGCCGGAGGAGGCCGTCGCCGAGTTCGGCGAGCAGGTCCCGCTGGGCCGCCCCGGGCAGCCGGCCGAGGCGGCCCCCGCCTACGTCCTCCTCGCCTCCGACGAGGCGAGCTACATCAGCGGGTCGACGATCGCCGTCACCGGCGGGAAGCCGATCCTCTGATCACGCTCCAGGGCACCGCTCACCCGCAGGATTCCGCGATAGGTTCCTGCGGGTGAGTGTGCACATCCGCAGCATCGAGACGGCGGTGCCGACCACGGTCCTGCGCCAGTCCGAGGTGCGCGACCTCTTCGCGTCCCAGCCCGCGATGACCCGGCTCGGGTCCCGCCTGATCGGCGCGGCCTTCGACGCGTCCGGGATCGACACCCGCAGCACGGTGGTCGACGAGCTCGACCGGGTCGAGCGGGAGGGTGCGAGCGTCTTCTACGACGCGGGGAGCGGCCTGGTGCTCGACCCGGGGACGGCCGCGCGCAACGCCGTCTACACCGAGCGCGCTCCCGAGCTCTTCACGGAGGCGGCCCGCCGCGCCCTCTCGTCCGCGTCGATGACCCCCGAGGACGTCACCCACGTGGTGACGGTCTCCTGCACCGGCTTCTACGCCCCGGGGCCCGACTACCAGCTGGTCCGCCGCCTCGGCCTCGCACCCTCGACGCAGCGCTTCCACCTCGGCTTCATGGGCTGCTACGGCGCCTTCCCCGGCCTGCGCGCCGCCCGCCAGTTCTGCGAGGCCGACCCGGAGGCGGTCGTCCTCGTCGTCGCGGTCGAGCTGTGCACCATCCACCTCACCAGCTCCAACGACCCGGAGCAGATCGTCGCGACCTCCGTCTTCGCCGACGGCGGTGCGGCGGCCGTCGTCACCGCCCGCGAGGCCGCGCCCGGCACCCCGGTGCTCGAGCTCGACGCGCTCGCCACGACGCTCACCGACGAGGGCGAGACCGAGATGGCGTGGACGATCGGCGACCACGGCTTCTCGATGCGGCTGAGCACCTACGTGCCCTCGATCATCGGAGCGAACATCGAGGCGGCCGTCGCCCCGCTGCTGGCCGGCGCCGAGGTCGAGCGGAGCGACGTGCAGCGCTGGGCGATCCACCCCGGCGGCCGCAGCATCCTCGACAAGGTGCAGGCCTCGCTCGCCCTCAGCGACGAGCAGCTGGCCCCGTCGCGCGAGGTGCTGCGGACCAACGGCAACATGTCGAGCGCGACCGTCCTCTTCATCCTGCGGCGCCTGCTGCACGGCGAGGCGGCCGACGGCGAGCGGATCGGCGCGATGGCGTTCGGGCCCGGACTCACCGTCGAGCTCGCGCTGCTCACCAAGCGGGGCGGGGAGTGACTCCGCGCGCCCCTCTCGCGCCGGATCTGCGCCACCGCGAGGTCTCCGAGCAGGAGCTGATGGACGACCCGGACTGCGACCGGGCCCTGCTCGATGCCACCTACGCCCGCTTCGGCACCGTGAACCGGCTGGTCTCGGGGTGGCGCGGCCTCTACCGCTCGCGCCTGCGTCCGCTGCTGCGGCCCGACGAGCCGTTCCGCCTGCTCGACATCGGATCGGGAGGCGGCGACGTCGCCCGGTCCCTCGCCGGCTGGGCCCACGAGGACGGCCTCCGCCTGGCGATCACCGCCGTCGATCCGGACGAGCGCGCCTCCGCGTTCGCCACGTCCACGCCCGCGCCGCCCGGAGTCGAGTTCCGCCGCGCGAGCAGCGCCGACCTGGTCGCCGAGGGCGAGCACTTCGACCTGGTGACCTCCAACCACGTGCTGCACCACCTGTCGCCGGAGTCGCTCGCCGACCTGCTCGCCGACAGCGAGCGCCTGGCCCCGCGCGCCCTCCACAACGACATCGAGCGCTCGCGGCTGGCCTACACGGCCTACCTGCTGGCCACGCGACCGATCGCGGCCGGCTCGTTCCTCCACTACGACGGGTCGCTGTCGGTGCGGCGCAGCTTCACCGCCGCCGAGCTGCGGGCTGTGGCGCCCGAGGGGTGGCGGGTCGAGCGCGCGGCGCCCTACCGGCTGCTGCTCGCGCGGGGCGAGGTATGAGGACGCGGCGGAGGGCGAGCGCTTCCGGTCCGCTCTGGCTGCGCGCCGCCGCCGTCAGCTACTCCGCCAACTGCGCCCTCGGCACCGCCGTCGCCACCGGCGCTCTCCGCACGGGCCGCTGGCACTGGATCCATCACGCGCTCTACATCTGCACGTCGACGCTCACCGCTCTGGCCTGGGCGACGCTGCGACGGTCGGACACCCGCGCCGCGTCCGCGCTGGCTCCCGCCGCCGTCCCGCTGGCGGTGATCCCCTTCGCGGGGACGCACGGACGTCGGCACCCGGCGATCGCGCTGGCGGCGGCTCCGTTCGTGCTCGCCGCTCTCGGGCGGACGCGGCGGCCGGCGCGGCGCCGAGGAGTGCTCCAGCGTCTCAGAGCCGGGTCAGCCCTGCGCTGACGCGCCCCGGCTTCTAGCGCGGGGGCTCGACGTCGCGGTCGGGGTCGGAGCGGTACGAGCGCAGCGCCTGCCAGCCGGCGATCGCGAGGATCAGCGCGCCGCAGAGCATCGTCAGCAGGTTCGGCACCGAGAAGCCGCTGCCCACGACCGAGTTGATGCCCGCGCCGAGCACGAACACACCTCCGAGAAGGTAGAAGATGACCCTCGTCTTCACCGTTCCACCGCTTCCCTCGAGCCTGCACAGGACCCTCGATGCTACCGCGCGCGCCCCGGGCCGCCGCCGCTCCCCCCTCTGCGCGATCGATCGGGGCAGGATCGAGGCATGGAGTTCCTCGATGTCGTCCGGCGCCGGAAGACCACCAACGGCGCGTTCCTGCCCGACCCCGTCTCCGAGGAGCACCAGCGGCTCCTGATGGAGGTAGCCGGCCGGGCGCCCTCGCAGCTCAACAGCCAGCCGTGGCGGTTCGTGCTCGTCGAGGAGCGCGAGACGATCGACCGGATCGCCGCGATCAGCGGCGAGAGCATGACCACCGCGATGTCGAACGGCACGTTCTTCGAGCGCTACAAGCCCTACTTCCGCTTCAGCAGCGAGGAGATGGAGCAGCGGCGCGACGGGATGCTGTTCGACAAGCTGCCGGCTCCGCTCCGCCCCTTCACGAAGCAGGTCTTCACGAAGCGCGGGCAGTTCCTGATGAACTCCCTCCGCGTCCCGCAGACGCTCGGCGAGGAGAACCGCCGGCTCGTCGCGGGATCGCCGCTGCTGCTCGGGGTGATGCTCGACCGCTCCGAGTACCGGCCGGGCGAGCTCTCCTCCTTCTACTCGGTGTTCAGCATGGGCGCCGCGATGGAGAACGTCTGGCTGAGCACGGTCGAGCTGGGGATGGGGATCCAGTTCGTGTCGTTCCCGATGGAGGTGCCGGGAGCGTGGGCGCGGATCGAGTCGCTGCTCGCCGTGCCCGACGAGCTGGAGCTGATGGCGGTGTACCGGCTCGGCTACCTGCCTCCGGAGCAGCGGCGGCCGGCGATCGACTGGTCCTCGCACCAGCGGAAGCTTCCGTCGCAGTACGTCTTCCGCGGCACCTGCGCGACTCCGCAGGAGGGGTGGGACGCGCCGGCCGGGCCGTGACGGGATCCTGAGCGGCGCGGCCGGCAGCCGGAGGTGCCCGCGCTCGCTCCCGGGCCGGCCCCGGCCGACGGGAGATCCGCGACGGAGCATCGACTCTCGCTACATGCGTCGGCTAACGTGGCGCCCAGCACGCCCGGCAGTGCTACGTCCCGTCCGCGGGACTGTCAATGGGGGTCCGGCGTGTCTCCCGCCCGATTCCCCGCACCGGGGTCCGAGCGGATACCGTCCCCCGAGGAGCCGTCCGCCAGGGCCGGCCCGATGAACGAAGGGGGCCCGTGGCCACGCTCATCTACGGACCGCAGAACCTCGAGATCGAATTCGAGGAGCGCGTCCTCGCGCACCTGAAGGTCGCCGTCCTCTCGAAGCTGCGCCGCAACGAAGCCTTCTCGCTCTCGTGGATGGAGGACGCCTCCACCGGACACGGCCGGAGCTCCGTCTGGCTGCACCCGTCGGTGCCGCTGCACTTCCGCTTCACCGAGGCGCACCAGCCCAAGCTCAACCGCGCGTGGATCGAGCAGATGCTCAGCGTCGCCAGCATGCACGGCGAGCTCTCGGTCCTGCCGGAGCCCGAGGAGCAGCGCCAGGGCTCCTGAGCTCCGCCGCTCCTGGGCCCCGCTGCCCCCTGATCGCACGGCCGTCAACCCCGTCCCCTCTGCGGGGGACGCGAAGTACCGTCGAGAAGACGTCCCCGGAACCATCGGCGGACGTCGACGGACGGAGACGACCATGACGGACACCGCGCGAGCGACCGGCCTGCCCACCCTCACCCCGGTGCGGACGCTCCGCAAGGAGCAGCCGATCGAGCCGCGCCGCGTGCCGGACTCCGTCTCCGTCGGCTCCCAGCCGGTCATCGGCTGCCGGATCGACGTGAGCGGCCGCTCCTTCGTCGTCGAGCTCGACATGGCCGGCATCTTCCTGCGCCAGGTGCGCCGGAGCCTGCGCGAGGGCGAGGGCGGCCTCGTGCTGCTGCGCCACGTCGACGGGATCGAGATGATCCCGTTCTCGCGCGCGACGCCGTTCGACGTCTCGGACATCGTCTGCCCCGAGGGCGTCGAGCCCGCGGACGCCCGCTCGGCCCTGGGGCTCCGCGACCGCTGAGCCGCGACGGGTGGCGTGCTCCGCCCCGCGCCCGCCGCTGAGCGGGATCAGGCGGGGAGCGACGCCTCGATCAGGTCGACGATCCGCGGGTCGTCGGGCTCGACCGTTGGGCGGAACCGGTGGACCGTGCCGTCGGCCGTGATCAGGAACTTCTCGAAGTTCCACTTCACCCGGCCGGCCTTGCCGTTCTCGTCCTCCGCCTTGGTGAGCTCCGCGTAGAGCGGGTGCGCCGAGCGGCCGTTGACGCGGACCTTCTCGAACATCGGGAAGGTGACCCCCCAGGTCGTCGAGCAGTACGCCTTGATCTTGTCCTCGTCGCTCAGCTCCTGGAGGAACTGGTTGCTCGGGAAGCCGAGGACCGTGAATCCGCGCTCCCCGTAGCTCTTCTGCAGGGCCTCGAGCTTCTCGTACTGCGGGGCGAGGCCGCAGCGGGAGGCGACGTTGACGATCAGCCGCACGGGCGGGTAGTCGGCGAGGGTCGACGTGGTGCCGTCGATCGTGGTGAGGGGGATGTCGGCGATCGTGTCGGGCACGGAGGGCTCCTTCGGACGTGGTGCGTCGACGCTACTCCCCGCCGCCGAGGGAACCCCGAGTCGTGGAGGCGGCTCGCTGCGGGTTCCCGCGACGGTCCGGGGTTCCCTCGGCGCGCACCTGCCTCCACCATGGGGGGATGGCCGCCTCGCAGCAGATCGTCTCGGTCGGCGGGCGGAGGCTGCGGCTGACGAACCTCGACAAGGTCGTCTACCCGGAGACGGGCTTCACCAAAGCCGATGTGCTCTCCTACTACGCCTCCGTCGCCTCCGCGATGCTGCCCCATCTCGCGCGCCGCCCGGTCACCCGGAAGCGCTGGGTCGACGGAGTGGGCACCGCCGAGCATCCGGGCGAGGTCTTCGTCGAGAAGAACCTCCCCTCCTCCGCCCCCTACTGGCTGAGCCGGACCCGGCTCGCGCACTCGTCGCGCGACGTCGAGTACCCGCTGGTCGACGACGTCGCCGGGCTCACCTGGCTGGCGCAGCAGGCGGCGCTCGAGCTGCACGTCCCGCAGTGGCGGGTGGGCTCCGACGGCGAGCGCCGTCCGCCCGACCGCCTCGTGCTCGACCTCGACCCGGGCGA
This sequence comes from Rathayibacter sp. AY1F2, assembly GCF_002930885.1. NCBI lineage: Bacteria > Bacillati > Actinomycetota > Actinomycetes > Micrococcales > Microbacteriaceae > Rathayibacter > Rathayibacter sp. AY1F2. The sequence continues at coordinate 60,544 of NZ_PSVG01000015.1, forward strand.
GGGGGCGGGCCTCGCCGAGTGCGCCGAGGTCGCGTTCCTCGCCCGCGACCTCCTGGAGGGGATGGGGCTGGCTCCGCTGCCGGTGACCAGTGGGAGCAAGGGGATCCACCTCTACTGCCCACTGGACGCCTCCGCCTCCAGCGACCAGATCTCGGCGGTCGCGCACGAGCTGGCGCGCGTGCTCGAGTCGGACCACCGCGACCTCGTCGTCTCGGACATGAAGAAGACCCTGCGCGAGGGCAAGGTCCTCGTCGACTGGAGCCAGAACAGCGCGGCGAAGACGACCATCGCCCCCTACTCCCTCCGGGGGCGCCTCCGGCCGGCCGCCGCCGCGCCCCGCACGTGGGAGGAGCTGGGTGCCGACAACCTGCGCCACCTGTCGCCCGACGAGGTGGTGGAGCGGCTGCGGAGCGACGGCGACCTCCTCCGCCCGCTGCTCGCCGCCCGGGGTGCCGGGCTCGAGCCGACCCCGGAGCGGATGGCGGGCTTCGCCGCGACGGACGCCTCCTCCGACCGCCTGGCGACCTACCGCAGCATGCGCGACGCGTCGAGGACGCCGGAGCCGGTGCCCGAGGCGGGGTCCGCGGGCTCCTCCTCGGGCGACTCCTTCGTCATCCAGGAGCACCACGCGCGGCGCCTGCACTACGACTTCCGGCTCGAGCACGACGGCGTCCTGGTCAGCTGGGCGGTGCCGAAGGGCCCGCCGCTGGAGGGCGACCCGAACCGGCTCGCGGTGCAGACCGAGGACCACCCCCTCGAGTACGCGACCTTCGAGGGCACGATCCCGGCCGGCGAGTACGGCGGCGGCGAGGTGCGCATCTGGGACGAGGGCACCTACGCGCTCGAGAAGTGGCGCGAGGGGAAGGAGGTGATCGCGGTGCTGACCGGCCGCCCCGACGGCGGGCTCGGCGGCGAGCCCCGACGCTACGCCCTGCTGCACACGGGCTCGAGGGAGGGCGCCGAGAAGAACTGGCTCCTGCACCTGATGGCGCCGGGTCCCGCTCACGGGCACGGGACGCAGCGACGGGGCCGGGCGGCCGCGTCCGCCGCGTCGCCCGCTCCCCGCCCCGCACCCTCCGCAGACCGCCCGGCCGAGGACTCCCCTCCGCGCCGCCACCGCCCCATGCTCGCCACGGCCGGACGCCGCGGCGACGTGGACCCGGGGGCCGCGATCGAGATGAAGTGGGACGGCTACCGCGCTCTCGTGCGGGTGCAGGGCGGCACCGCGACCCTCACGAGCCGCAACGGCAACGACCTGACCGCGGCGTTCCCCGACCTGCTCGCCCCGCTCGCCGAGGCCGCCGCCGACGCCGTGCTCGACGGCGAGATCGTCGCCCTCGACGCTCGCGGGCGCCCCGACTTCGGCGCCCTGCAGACCCGCGGCGGGCTGACGAAGCCGCGCGAGATCGAGGCGGCCGCCCGGTCCACTCCGGTGCACCTGATGGTCTTCGACCTGCTCGAGCGCGCAGGAGAGGACCTGACCGGGAGCGACTACGACACCCGTCGCTCGGCACTGGTCGAGCTGGTCGCCGAGAACGAGCGCGTGCACGTCCCATCCGTGTTCGACGGCGACCTGGAGGAGGCGATGGCCACCAGCCGCACCCTCGGCCTCGAGGGCGTGGTCGCTAAGCGCCGCGACTCGCGCTACCAGGAGGGCAGCCGCTCGCGCGACTGGATCAAGCTCACCCACCACCGGCTGCAGGAGGTCGTGATCGTGGGCTGGCGCGAGGGCGAGGGCGGCCTGCAGGGGTCGGTCGGGGCGCTGCTGACCGCGATCCCAGGCGAGGACGGGCTCGCGTACTCCGGCCGTGTGGGCACCGGCTTCAGCGACCGCGAGCGCCGCGGACTGGTCGACCGCCTGGCCGAGCACGCCACCGAGGAGCCCGCCGTCTCCGTCCCTCCGCTCGAGTCGCGCGGCGTGCACTGGGTGTCGCCCGTCCTGGTCGGCGAGGTCCGCTACCGCGAGCGCACCGCCTCCGGCACCCTCCGCCAGCCGGTCTGGCGCGGCTGGCGCGCCGACAAGGCCGCCGAGGACGTCCGCGTGGAGGAGCCGGGCAGCTGATCCTCCGGTCTTCCCACGGAGATGCCCGGGAACGCGGCGCGCGCCGGCGATCCGCTGCGCCCCCGGCACCTCAGTCCAGGCGCACCCCGCGCAGCAGGAGGAGGGTCGCGCCGACCGCGGCACCGGTGCCGATGAGGACACCGCCGGCTCCGGCCGCCGCCGCGAGGACGCCGAGCAGGCTGGGCAGGGCGATCAGCCCGAGGCGGTTCCCGGCCAGGCGCAGCGCGAGGGCGCGGCCGTGGCGGTCGGCGGGGGTGCGCTCGATCAGCCAGGACATCGTGATGGGCTGGCCGATCCCGAGGCCCAGGCCGAGGGCGACGACCGCGACGAAGAGGAGCACGGTCGGCGCGGGCAGGGCGACCAGCACCAGGCAGAGCGCCGAGATCAGGATGCCGCCCACCATCACCCGGGTGCGCCCGAGCCGGGCGGTGGCCGCGCCGAGGAGGAGCCGCGAGGCCATCGACGCGAGCGCGCGCACGGTGAGCAGGGCTCCGACGACGCCGGCCGGGAGCCCGCGCTCGGCGCCGAGGGCGGGGAGGTAGACGACGGTCAGGTCGACGGCGGCGACGACGGTCGCGCTGGTCAGCAGGGCGCGCGCGAGGCCCGGCACCCGGAGGAGACCGAGCGTCGAGCCCGGAGCCGCCGCCCCCTCCGCCGCGGGTCCGCGCGGGGACGGGCTGCGGATCCCCGCCGTCGAGACGAGCAGCAGCACCGCGAGGATCCCGCCCACGAGGAACAGCGGCGCCGGGTCGGGCCGCACCGAGCCGCCCGCGAGCACCGGGATGAATGCGGGCCCGATCGCCTGCCCGAGCGACGCGGCGAACGTGTAGTAGCCGAATCGGCTGTCGAGCCGCGTCCCTCCGGTGCCGCCCGCGACGACGGTCTGCTGCCCGACCACGCAGCCCAGGTGCCCCGCGCCGAGCAGGGCGATGCCGAGGAGCAGCCCCGCGACGCTCCCGCCCGCCAGGAGCAGCACCGCGGCCGCTCCCACCGCGACGAGCGAGCCGACGGCCATCACGGCCCGGGCGCCGACCCGGTCGACCAGCCCGCCCACCGGCAGCGCGATCAGCAGCGGCACCAGCGCGAACGAGGCGCCGAGCGCCCCGAGCGCCCAGGCCGGCACGTCGAGCCGGATCGCCTGGTAGACGGCGGCCGGCCGGAGCAGGAACGCGACGGCCTGGATGAGCACGGCGTGCGCGAGCAGGGACGGAGTCGCCAGGCGGTTCCGCACGCGCGCTCCTTCCCGCGGCGCTCGGCCGAGCACCCGCTCCCCCATCCTCCTCCCGGTGCCGCCGCCGAGCCGCCCGGAAAGGATCGTCCTGCCCCCTCGAGAACGGGCCTTCTCGTGCGACTCAGCCCTGCGGCGGCGGCGAGGGGAGCGCGTGCGCGGGCAGGGTGCCGAGGCGGTGCCGGCCGCGGAGGAGGAACCAGGCCAGGCCGATCCCGACGACCGCGGCGATCACGACGACCGCGCTCCAGCGCAGCTCCTCCCCGTAGACCTCGACGCGCGGCCACGCGAGGTCGACCGTCATCGCCGCGCCCCAGAGCACCGCGACGACGTTCACCGGCAGGCCCGCGCGGCCGAGCGAGAAGCGCCCGGGCGCGGCTGCGGGCCACCGGCCGCGGAGCCGGGCGATCAGCAGCGGCACCGTCACCAGCAGGTAGGCGAGGTAGATCAGGATGACCGCCACGCTCGTCACGGCCGTGAAGATCGCCGGCGTCCCGATGTTCACGACCAGGATCAGCACCGCGAGCACCCCCACGACCAGCGCCGGCGCCACCGGTGTCCCGCGCCGCGGGTCGACGCGGGCGAGCACGCGGCTGCCGGGCAGGGCGTTGTCGCGGGCCATCGCGAAGATCAGTCGGATGGCCGCCGTGTGCACCGCCAGCGCGCACACCGTGATCGCGACGACCACGCAGAGCAGGAGGACCGATCCGAGGGGGCCGCCGAGCACCTGCAGCACGATCCGCTGCAGCCCGCCCGACGCCTGCCCGAGCGCCGGGTCGGCGAGGTCGGGCGCCGAGAGGATCCCCAGCAGCAGGATGAGGCCGCCGAGGACGAAGGAGGCGGTCACCGCCCGCAGGATCGCCGTCGGCGCGGTCCGGCGCGGATCGACCGTCTCCTCGCCGAGCGAGCCCGCGGTGTCGAACCCGTACATCACGTACGCCGACGCGATCGCGGCGATGAGGAACGCGCCGGCGTACCCGCCCGGCGTGCTCCCGCCGTAGCCGCTGGTGTCGAGCAGCACGGTCGGCGGATGCACCACGTTCACCGCGAGCACCGCCACCAGCAGCACCGCCGCGACGAGCTCGATCAGCACGCCGACGCTGTTGATCCGGGCCATCAGCCGCACGCCGCGCGCGTTGACCGCGGTGGTGAACGCGATCAGCAGCGCTCCCCAGACCACCGCGCTCACCCCCGCGGAGCCGCCGAGCTGGAACCCGCTCCAGATCTGCGGGAGCGTCGCCTGGTACGCCAGCACGACGGCCGCGAGCGTGACCACGGACGCGGTGGCCATCAGCCAGCCCGCCAGCCAGCTCACCGTCGGCCCGGCGAGGCGCTTGCTCCAGTTGTAGACGGAGCCCGCGACCGGGTAGCGGGCGGCGAGCTCGGCGAAGCACAGCGCGACCATGAGCTGCCCGGTGAACACGATCGGCCAGGACCACCAGTAGGCGGGACCGCCGAGCGCGAAGCCGAAGGAGAAGAGCTGGAACGTGCCGGTCAGGATCGAGATGTAGCTCACGCCCGCGGCGAAGCTGCCGAAGCGGCCGATGCCGCGGGTGAGGGAGGGGCGGTACCCGAACTCAGCGGTCCCGTCGTCGACGTCCTCGGTGGTGCTCATCGGGCTCCCCCTCGCGGGCGCGCTCGTCGCACCGAGGTCAGGATGCCAGCCGCCGCCCGGCCGCACGACTCCCCCGTCCCGGGCGTCCGTCAGCGGGTGCTCAGCGCTCGCCCCGCTCCCGGTGCACAGGACTCGGGCGGCCCCCGCGGACGGGAGCGGCGTCAGCCGTGCGCCGCGAGCCGGGTGCGCTGGGGCACCAGGAGCTCGAGCAGCTCCTCGACCCCGTCGACCCGCTGCGGCTCGACCGGGTGCCCGGGTCCGCACGGCTTGTAGGCGGGCGGATCCACGTTCAGGACGTGCCCGACGGGCCGCCCCTTCTCCCAGACCGTGAGGAGGAAGGCGCCGTCCCGCTCGTCGGGGGCGCCGATCTCGAAGACCCGGCCGCGCACGATGGCGCACTGCGGCTCCTTGCGCGCGAGGCGCACCCAGAAGGGATGGTCTCCGGTCATGGTGTCCGTCCTCCCCGGCCGACCCGCGGCCGTGCCCGTAGCGGTCGACCGGTGATCGTGTCGTCGGCGACCCGCAGGGCCACGGTACGTCCGCCTCCCCTCAGCCGATCAGGGGGTTCACTGCGGAGCCTCGCAGTGGTAGCGGACGCCGGTCGCGCCCGGACGCGCACCACGGGGAACCACTCACTGCTCGTAGGAGTCCTCGTAGTCGGCACCACTGGTCAGCTCGCCGTCGCCGGGTTGCACGGGATGCTCGCCGGTGAGCGCGTCGATCCGCTCGCGCAGCCGTGCCACCTCCGCCGCGTTGTCCGGTTCGGGCAGGTCGCTCGGCGTGGTCTCGACGATGAGGGCGGCCGCGGCGTTCACGAGGAAGGTGGCGTCGACCGTCCCGCCGTCCGCGCCGATCCCCGTGTACTCGACGGTGTCGGCCGCGCCTTTCGCGGCGAGGGCGACGGCGTACTCGACGAGCGCGTCGGCCGCCTCGTCCCCCACGAGGATCGTCTTGTCGGCGAAGAGGATGTGCTTCATGCCGTCCATGCTCGGCAGCGCCGGCTGCGTGGAGGGAGGAGGTTGACAGAGGACCGCCGCTGACGGAAGACCTGGACAGATCGAGCAGAGAATGGCAGGCCGGGTTGTCGGATCCCTCCGGTCTGCGGAAGGGTGGTGGCAACGGCGGGCGCCTGCCGGCCGGAGATCAGGGGCTGGAGACGCCGATGGGGAAGCTGCACTACGACGGGACCGTCGAGATCGATTTCGAGGACCGCGTGCTCGCGCACCTGCAGATCGTCATCACCGCGAAGCTGCGGCGCAACGAGTCGTTCCTGCTCAGCTGGCGCGACGACCACAGCATGGGCGACGGCCGCAGCGCGATCTGGATCCACCCCTCCCACGCGCTCCGCTACAAGTACTTCGGCGGCCGGATGCCCCGCATCAACCCCGCCTGGATCTCCGCGCTCACCGACCTCGCGAACTCCGCGGGCGGGCTGTACGTGATCTCGGAACCCGCCGAACCGGTGCGTCCCCCGGCGAAGGGCGACCAGCTGTGAAGCGCATCGACCTGATCTACAACGGCACCGCCTACACCGTCAACAACAGGAGCCTCGACGAGTTCCGCGCCGAGGTCGAGGCCGCCCTGGCCTCCCCGACCCCGCAGTGGCTGACCGTCAACTACGGCGAGGGTCGCGCGAACCCGGCGCTCCTCCTCATCACGCCGTACACCCCGCTGTCGATCATCACGAACGACTTCGACGAGCTCAACGCAGAGCACGAGTAGCGGCGGACCTCGGGGAGGTCAACCACGTCGTCCGGTCGATCCGCGCCCCGTACCGTCGTGCAGGACCTCGTCGACGTCGTGCGCGGACCCCGCACGGCGACACCCGATCGACACCTCCCGCGCCTCGGCGCACGACAACGGCCGCGGACACCCGGCCAGGAGCCGTGATGACAGATCCCGCCTTCGCCGTCCTCGACGACCTCATCGCCGCCCTCGAGCGTCCCGGCTCGATCGACCCCGGCCTGAGCCGCTCCGTCGCCGTGCAGGCCGCCGTCCTCCGGCTCCCGTCGCCCCGCACCATGCACCGTCCGCGCCCGACGAGCCGCTTCACGGGCCGTCGCCTCGTGCGCCCGGGCAGCGCAGCCAGGCGGGCTCCCGCGCGTCACCGCGTCGTGGTCCCCGCCGGTCCGGCGGAGCGTCGCTCCGAGCGGAGCCGACGGCTAAAATGGGCGCGGTGACCGACTCCGACGCTCTCTGCGACCCGTATTTGCGCGGGTATCCGATCGACGGCGTCGCGATCTCCACGCTCGGCAGCCCCTTCGGCGGCGAGACCGTCGCCGCGAGCGACAGCACCGCGAGCCGGCTGGACGAGATCCAGATCGACCTCGGCGAGGGCCCGTGCTGGGAGGCGATCCGCGCTGCCGGCCCCGTCTCGGTGCCGGACACCGGCGCGGAGGAGCGCTGGCCGCTCTTCACCGAGGCGATCGGCCCCACGGCGGTGCGCGCGGTCTTCGCCTTCCCGCTCTCGATCGCGGGGCTCTCGATCGGCGCGGTCGACCTCTACTCCCGCCGCCCCACGTCGCTCAGCGACTCCCTCCTCGGCCGGATCAGCGCCTCGACCACCGCGACGGCGCTGCTGGTGCTTGCCGCGGTGCTGCGCGACAACGAGGTCGAGGAGAGCACGAATCCGCGCTCGCGACGCGTGGTGCACCAGGCGACCGGCATGATCATCGCGCGCTACGGCAGCACGGCCGAGGAGGCGCAGCTGCTGCTGCGCGCCCACGCCTTCGCCCAGCAGCGCTCCGTCGTCGATGTCGCCTCCGGCATCGTGGCCCGGCACGACGGGTTCCCCGACCGCCCTCTCACCGCCCAGGACGACACATGGTGACGAACTCCCGCGAGCGCAGCGTCATCCAGACGTTCGTCGCCCTCTCCGACACGCTGGTCGACGACTACGACGTCGTCGACTTCACGCAGACCCTCGTGGAGAGCAGCGCGACCCTCTTCGACGCCGTCTCGGCGGGGCTCGTCCTCGCCGACTCCTCCGGCTCCCTCGAGGTGCTCGCCTCCACGGACGAGGACACCCGGCTGATCGAGCTGCTCCAGCTCGACAGCGGGTCGGGCCCGTGCATCCAGTGCTTCGAGACCGGGCGGCCGGTGATCGTCGAGGACGCCCGCGCCGTGGGCGAGGAGTGGGCGGAGTTCCGGACGCTGGCGGTCGAGCTCGACGTGCTCTCGGCGCACTGCGTGCCGATGCGCTCGGCGGGGACGACGATCGGCTCCCTCAACCTCTTCCAGGCCCGGCCGGGGCGGCTCGATCCGGACGACATCGCGGTCGTGCAGGCGTTCGCCGACGTCGCGACGATCGGGATCCTGCATCAGCGCGCGCTCCAGCAGAGCACGGTCACTCAGGAGCAGCTGCAGCACGCCCTCGACAGCCGGGTGCTGATCGAGCAGGCGAAGGGGATCCTCGCCTACGCCCACCGCACCACGGTCGAGCAGGCCTTCGAGGTGCTGCGGGTCCGCGCGCGAGCGACGTCGACCCCGATCACGACGCTCGCCCAGGAGATCATCCGCGACTACCGGCGCTGACGCTCCGCGCGCGCGGAGCAGGAGCGGGGCGGATCCGCGCCGGCGGCGCCGCGGCTCAGAGCTCAGTACTCGTTCTCGAGCTCCCACGTCGCGCGGGGGTCGACGTCCGAGGCGGGCACCGGTCCGCCCGCACTGTCGAGCGCGTCGAGGCGCTCGAGGATCTCGGTGCTCGACTCCGCCGCTGCGCTACCGGCCCCTGCGACCACCAGGGGGACGCCGAGCCCGACGGTGAGCGTCACGACGGAGGAGGGGGCCGAGTCGTCGGCGACGCTGACCGTGCTCATCCGGTGCCGCTGCGCGAGCGCGAGCGAGTAGCGGACGACGGCGTCGGCGGTCGCGTCGTCGAGGGAGAGGGAGCCACCGGTGTGGAAGAGCGTCGTCATGGTCAAGTCCTCGCAGGGCAGGCGGATGGGCATGGTTCCGTCACCGGGGGCCAGGATGCGGTGGGCTCACGCTACGCCCTGGGCGCTCGGGGGTGCAGGTCTTGCGCCGAGGCGTGCCCCTGGCGCATGGTTCGCTCCCGACGCCGGAGCAATTCCCCCATGGCTCTGAGGCGGCTCACACGTTAACGTGAACACACGCGTCGGTCCCCTCGGCTCGACGCATCCCTCCCCTGAAGGAAAGGTCTCGACGATGAGACGACGCTCCCCGGAGCCCCCTGCCGCCGCGCCTCGGCGCCGCGTGCGATCCCTCTTCCTCTCCGCTCTCGCCTGCACGAGCGTCGCCCTCACCGGCGCTCTCGTCCCCGTCTCGGCGCAGGCCGTCGACGTCCCGGCGCCCACCGCGCACTACGACATGTCGCACGCCGGCTCGGCCCTGCTCGACATCTCGGGCAACGGACGCAACGCCACCCTGACCGGCCTCACCGACGCGTCCTTCGCGAACGCCAGCGGCGACCAGGTCGCCCGGTTCAAGAACGACGGCTACGCGAGCCTCCCCCAGGGCCTGGTCACCGGAGCCGACAACGCCTTCGCCGTCGAGTACACGGTGAAGACGCAGACCACCGCCAACCAGTTCGGCTGGGTCATCGGCGACGGCGTCGGCCCGTGGAACACCACGCAGCTCGGCAACCACGTCTTCGTGAACCCGCGCAACCCCGACGGCTCGCCCAGCGGACAGGTCCTCGCGGGCATCCGCGTCAAGGAGCCCACCAACAACGGCGAGACCCGCATGCCGTTCGGCGGCACGCTGAACCCCGGGTTCACGACCCTCACGCTCGTCGGCACCGGCACGGGGTCGAGCACCGTGCTGACCCTCTACCGCGACGGCACGCAGATCTCGACGGCGAACACCACGAAGTCGATGGCGAGCATCGTGCCGACCGGGTCCACTCTCGGCTACCTCGGCCGCTCGCTCTACTCCGGCGACGCGCTCGTGACCGCCGACGTCACCGACGTGAAGTTCTGGGACACCTCCCTCACCGCCGAGCAGGTCGCCTCGAGCATGCCGACCGCCACGGCGAAGGCGTCCGCGACCTCCGCCCTGCTGCGCTCGGACATCCAGCCCGTCCTGCTGGCCGGCAACCCGTCGCTGACCCAGGTCTCCTCGAACCTGACGCTACCCGCCTCCAGCAGCGGCGTCCCGCTCACCTGGACCTCCTCGAACAGCGCGGTCGTCTCGGCCACCGGCGTCGTCTCGCGCTCGATCGCGCAGAACACCCCGGTCACCCTGACGGCGACCACCGCCCAGGGCGCGACGATCGCCTTCGAGGTGGTCGTGCTCGCCCCGAGCATCAACGACGACCTCGACGCGCTGAAGCTCGCCACGCGCACCACCGAGAACCTCCCCCTCGCAGTGAAGGGCGCCCGGAACGGCACCGACATCACCTGGACCTCCTCGGACCCGGCCCTCGTCACTCCGACGAACACCTCCTACGCGGCTCCGGCGGTCGGCGCGGCCGACCCCTACCGCGGCGGCGGCGTCGTCACCCGGCCGGCCTACGGCTCCGGAGACAGGACCGTCACCCTCACCGCGACGGCCACCCTCAACGGCGTCGCCGAGACGCGCGCCTTCACGCTGACGGTCGCCGAGCTCGGCCGCACCGCTCCCGACGCGGGCTACGCCTCGGCGTACTTCAAGTCGGACGGCGACGAGAAGATCTACCAGGCCGCGACCTCGGGCAACGACTTCTTCACCTTCTCGCCGGTCAACGGCGGGAAGGCGGTCATCACCTCGACGACCGACACGAAGGGCCTGCGCGACCCGTTCATCCTCCGCTCGCACAACGGCGACAAGTACTACATGGTCGCCACCGACCTCTGCATCTCCTGCGGCACCGGCTGGGGCGACGCCCAGTCCAAGGGCAGCCTGAAGATCGAGGTCTGGGAGTCGACCGACCTGGTGCAGTGGACCCGCACCAACGGCGCCGACACCGGCATCACGGTGAACCAGCCGGCCGCCGGAATGACCTGGGCGCCCGAGTCGTACTGGGACGACGCCCTGCAGTCCTACGTCGTGTTCTTCTCCTCGCGCCTCTACTCCGACGCGACGAAGACCAACAACGACAAGCTCTACTCCCGCGTCTTCTCCGTGATCACCCGCGACTTCCGCACCTTCACCGCTCCTCCCGCCACCTGGCAGGACACCGGCTACGCGCGGATCGACTCGACGATCACGAAGATCGGCGACTACTACTACCGCTTCACCAAGAACGAGGAGGGCGGCGCCGCCGGCACCCTCGAGGCCGGAAAGGACATCTTCCTCGAGAAGTCGAAGGTCCTGACCGCCGGGACGACCTCCTCGAACTGGAGTGCCGACCCGAACACCACCTGGCAGCTCACCGACACCCGGATGACCTCGCTCGAGACCGGCCAGGCCGGTGAGGGACCCGAGATCATCAAGCTGAACGCGGGCGACCCGAACGACACCACCGGCGCGGGCGACGGCTACGCGTTCCTCGTCGACAACTACGGCGACGGCGGCTACAAGGCCTTCATCACCTCCGGAGCGGCCATCGCCGGCAGCTCGCAGACGAACCGCCTCTCGCAGTCGGCCGACTGGAACGTCTCGCCCAAGAGCCGCGCCGGCCTCCCGGCCAGCCCGCGGCACGGTGCGTTCGTGAGCGTCCCGCAGACGGTCCTCACCGCCATGAAGAACTGGACCGGCGTCACCGCCGTCGACTCCACCACGATCCTCACCGCCGACGGCCGCACGGTCACGGCGACGGTCGCGGCGGCCGACAAGGGCGACGTCGTCGGCTCGGTCACCTTCACCGGCGGCTCGTGGACCTCGACCGTCCCGCTCTCCGGCGGCTCGGCGAGCGTCTCGGTCCCGGCGGGCGTGACCGCCGTCACGGCCTCCTACACCGGGTACGCGGACAAGCTGGTGCGCACGTCGGTCTCGGCCGCCGTCCCGCTGGACACCCTCGAGCTCGTCCCCGCCGTCGCCACGCGCTGCGTCGCCGGCAAGATCGTGCTCACCGCGACCGTGAAGAACACCGACACCGCTGCCGCGGACGTCACGATCACCTCGGCCTACGGCTCGAAGTCGTTCACCGCGGTCGCTCCCGGCTCGTCCGCCTCCGCCGCCTTCACCACCCGCCTGGCCTCGATGCCGGCCGGCACGGTGACGGTGACCGGATCGGCGACCGGCCAGCCCGCGTTCACCGCGACGGTCCCCGTCGCCGCCGCGCGCTGCTGACGCACTGACGACGAAGGGCCCCCTCCTGCGCTCGCGCGGGAGGGGGCCCTTCGTCGTTCCCGGGTCAGACGGTGGGAGCGAGCAGGTCCGCGTGGTGGGCGGCCGCCACGTTCGGGTGGGCCCGGAGGCGGTAGCGCAGCGCGTTCTCGCCGTAGGTCTCGAGGATCGGCGCGTTCGTCGGGTCGACCGAGAGGCCGGACTTGAGCTCCTCGGGCAGCGGGAGCGAGGGCATGGTGGCCGAGAGCGCGGGATTGAAGAAGAACGGGATCGAGATCCGGTCCGTTCCGATCAGCGGCGAGATCACGCGGTGCAGCGTGGCCTTGAGGTAGCCGCCCGTGGCGAGCTCCAGCATCTCGCCGATGTTGACGACGAACGCGCCCTCCATCGCGGGTGCCTCGATCCACGAGCCGTCGTGCTCGACCTGCAGGCCGCCCTTGCCGGGCTCGACCAGCAGCAGCGTCAGCACGCCGCCGTCGCGGTGCGCGCCCACGCCCTGCTTGGGCTCCGGGTCGGAGGTGCCCGGGTAGCGGACGACCTTCACCAGCGAGAACGGCCGCTCGGCGAACGCCTCGTCGAACACGTCCTCCGGGGCGTCGAGTGCGACGGCCCAGGTGCGCAGCAGCCGGATGGCGACCGCAGCGAGCTCCGCGTGCCAGCGCTCGAAGACCTCGCGGAACTCCGGCAGCGCCTCGGGCCAGAGGTTCGGCCCCTCGAGGCGCTCGTAGTCGGCGACGCCGGGCCCGGCGGGAACGGCCGGTCGGTCGATGCCGATGTCGACCTGCTCGCGGTAGTCGACGTCGCCGTTGGTGAGCTCGGCGCCGAAGCGGGTGTAGCCGCGGAACTGCGGGCTGAGGGTGTTCTCGATCGCGAGCTTCTCCTCCTCCGGCAGGTCGAAGAAGCGGCGGGAGACGGCGACGACGTCGTCGAGGAGGTCCTGTGGCACGCCGTGGCCGACGAGGTAGAAGAAGCCCACGTCGTGCGTGGTCTCCCGGAGGTCGCGGCGGAAGGCGGCGGCCTCCGCCTCCCCCCGGTCGAGGCGGGACAGGTCGAGGATCGGCAGGGAATCGGTCATGCACCGACTCTCGCGCACGAACCTGCACAGCAGTCGATTGTTACGACAACCAAAACGGCGGGCCCCGCCACGGCGCGGAAGAGGTTCCTCCGCTCCGCGACCGGGCCCGCCGTGAGCGCCGAGTGTTACGGCGTGGGCATGCCGCCGTTGACGTGCAGCGTCTCGCCGACGACGTAGCTCGACTCCGGGGAGGCGAGGAACACGTAGGCGGGAGCGAGCTCGGCCGGCTGGCCCCAGCGTCCGAGCGGCGTCTGCGAGCCGACCTCGGGCAGCTTGTCGGACGGCTGGCCGCCCGCGGTCTGCAGCGGCGTCCAGATCGGGCCCGGGGCGACGACGTTCACGCGGATGCCCTTGGGCGCGAGCTGCTGCGCGAGCGCCTTCGAGAACGTGTTGATCGTGGCCTTCGTGCTGGCGTAGTCGACCAGCATCGGCGACGGCTGGTAGGCCTGGATCGACGAGGTGCTGATGATCGCGGAGCCCGGGGCGAGGTGCGGCACGGCCGCCTTCGTCATCCAGAACATCGCGTAAACGTTGGTCTTGAAGGTCTCGTCGAACTGCTCGTCCGAGAGCTCGAGGAAGTCCTCGACGTGCTGCTGCTTGCCCGCGTTGTTGACGAGGATGTCGAGTCCGCCCAGGCCCTCGACGGCCTTCGCGACGGCGCCCACCGCGAAGTCGTGGTCGGTGATGTCGCCGGGGATGGCGACGGCGGTGCGGCCGGCCTCCTCGATCAGCGCGACGACCTTCTTCGCGTCCGACTCCTCCTCGGGGAGGTAGACGATCGCGACGTCGGCGCCCTCGCGGGCGTAGGCGATGGCGACGGCCGCGCCGATGCCCGAGTCGCCTCCGGTGACGAGCGCCTTGCGCCCGGTCAGGCGGCCGGAGCCGCGGTAGGTCGACTCGCCGCGGTCGGCGGGGTCGTCCATCTTCGAGTCGAGGCCGGAGCCCTCCTGGTACTGGGCCTCCGTGTCGATGTCGGCGAACATCGCGGTCGGGTCTTGGAACGTGTACTGGTCGTTCTGCGGAGTCTGGTCGTTCTGCGAAGTCATGTCTCGACGCTAGGCGCGCGGGATCGGCGGCCGCGCGTGCTTGACAGCCCCGATCCGCCAGGACACAGGAGGTCTTCAGGAGCCGCGAGGCTTCCCGGATCGGGGAGAATGGTGCGGTGACCCGCGACGACTCCCTGTCCTTCGACACCACGGCGCCGCTGCCCGGCTGGCAGCACGCCTACTCCGGCAAGGTGCGCGACCTCTACACCCCCGACGACGCCGACCCCGTGCTCGGCGCCGACCGCATGCTCGTCGTCGCCAGCGACCGGGTCAGCGCGTACGACGCGGTCCTCGAGCCCGGGATCCCCGGCAAGGGCGAGCTGCTGACCACGCTCTCCCTCTGGTGGTTCGCGCAGCTCTCCGACGTCCCCAACCACCTGATCCCCGGCGACATCCCCGAGGCGGTCCGCGGCCGGTCGATGCTGGTGAAGACGCTCGACATGTTCCCGATCGAGTGCGTCGTGCGCGGCTACCTCTCCGGCAGCGGCTGGAAGGAGTACCGGGAGACGGGCTCCGTCTGCGGCGTCCCGCTCCCCGAGGGCCTCCAGGACGGCGACGCACTCCCCGAGCCGATCTACACCCCCGCGTGGAAGGCCCCGCAGGGCGAGCACGACGAGAACATCACCTTCGAGCGCACGGTCGAGATCGTCGGGGAGGAGGCCGCGGAGGCGCTGCGCACCCTCTCGCTCGCGGTCTTCCGCGAGGCGTCCACCATCGCCCTGGCCCGCGGCGTGCTGCTGGCCGATACGAAGTTCGAGTTCGGGGTCGACCGCGGGACCGGAGTCGTCACCCTCGGCGACGAGGTCCTCACGAGCGACTCCTCCCGCTACTGGGACGCCGACGACTACGACGCCGGCATCCGCGGCCGCTCGTTCGACAAGCAGATCGTGCGCGACTGGCTCTCCGACAACTGGGACGGCCAGGG
This sequence comes from Rathayibacter sp. AY1F2, assembly GCF_002930885.1. NCBI lineage: Bacteria > Bacillati > Actinomycetota > Actinomycetes > Micrococcales > Microbacteriaceae > Rathayibacter > Rathayibacter sp. AY1F2. The sequence goes on from NZ_PSVG01000015.1 coordinate 75,665, forward strand.
CCTCCCGCCGACCCTCCCGTCCGAGATCGTCGAGCGCACGGCCGCGCGCTACCGCGAGCTCATCGAGCGCCTCACGCGCTGAGGCACCGGAACGACCTGTGGACGATCACCACCCTCGCGTCCGGCTGGAGGCCCGCGGCGAGGATCCGGACGAGGCGCGGCACAGCCTCGCGCGGCTCTACAACGGCGACGAATGGCGCGCCGCCACCACCGCGGCCGACTTCAGCTACCGCTACGCCGCCATCGGCGACGGCGGGATGACCCTCCGCACCTCGCGGATGTCCGGGCGCCTCGCGGGCGGCGTGGGCGACTCGGACGACGTCGTCGTGCAGTGGATCGTCGGCGGCTCCGCCCGGATCGATGTCGGCCGCGCCTCGATCGCGATGGAGGAGAACCGTCCCGTCCTCTTCCCCGTCGGTCGGCCGTTCGCCTTCGATTACGTCGACTTCGACCAGCGCCTGGTGCACCTCGACCGGGGAGTCGTCGACCGGGTCGCCGCCGAGCGCGGCCTCGTCGGCTCCCTCGTCTTCGACTCCGAGCACCGCCCCGACGCCGCGGCGATCCGCCGCTGGCGCACGGCCGTCGCCGACTCCGCCCGCGCGCTGCGCAGCGAGCGCGTCGAGCCGCTGCTCTGGGACGAGCTCACCCGTGCCACGGCCTCCGCGCTGCTCGACCTCTACCCTCCGGAGTCCGCTCCGGTCCCGCCCGAGCTCCTCGCCCCCCGGAACGCACGGATCCGCACGGCCGTCGAGTACGTGCACGCCCACTGCAGCGAGCCGATCGGCCCCGCCGAGATGGCGGCGGCGTCGGGCCTGACCGTCCGGGGCCTGCAGTCCGCGTTCCAGCGGGTGCTCGGGATGCGCCCGATCGCCTACCTGCGCCTGGTGCGGCTCGACCGCGCCCGGGAGGAGCTCGCCGTGAGTCCGCCCCTCGGGACGACGGTCGCCGCCGTCGCCCGGCACTGGGGCTTCGGGAACGCGGGCCGCTTCAGCGCGGCCTACGCGGAGCGGTTCGGCGAGTCGCCGAGCGCCACGCTGCAGCGCTGATCAGTCGACGAGCTCGGGCGGCGGCTGCCCCTCGAGGATGCGGCTGAGGCCGTCGAGCAGCACCGCGACGGTCGCGGCCTCCGATTCGGGCACCTTCGCGACCATCGCGCGGATCTGCTCGTAGGTCGGGTCGTCGGTGCCGACGATGGCCTTCTGCGCGCGCTCCGTCAGGCAGAGGATGCGGCCGCGGCCGTCGGACGGGTCGGGAGTGCGGTCCACGTAGCCGGCGCGGGCGAGGCGGTCGACGAGGAGGGAGACGGCCGCCGTCGTGATCGACAGGGCCGCGGACAGGTCGACGGCGCGGACGATCTCGTCGCGCCGCTCCCCGACCCCGATCAGCCGCAGGGCCGCGAGATCCGTGGCGCCTATGCCCAGGCGGCGCTCCACGCGGCCGTCGTAGTCGCGCTCCGCCGTGCGCAATCGCGCGAGCAGAGCGAACAGGTCTGGCCGAGCGTCCATCGAGGTGCACCTTCCGAGCGGCAGGCGCCCCGGACGGGAACTCGCTGCCCCCATCGAACCACTTCTCCGGCGATCGGACGGCGTGTGTCCCGAAAGCGCAGTCGGCGCCGAGACTGTTAGTCAACCGACTTAGCAATACCTAGTGTCGACGGTGCGGCACGCCTTCCGTGCGCCGCCGACGGTGAGGAGGTGCGCGCGATGGGACGACTGCTCTACGGCGCACCCGCCAGCTCGCACTCCTTCGAGGACCGCGCCCTGGCCCACCTCCAGACCGTGATCACCTCGCGGTTCCGCCGCGGCGAGGGCTTCCTCCTGACGATCGAGGACGCCGAGGGCCGCCGGTCCGAACTGTGGCTCCACCCCGGCATCCCCACCCGCTACGAGTACGACGGCACCGCCGCGATCGAGCTGAACCCGCACTGGCTGCGCGAGCTCTCGAACGCCTCGAACGGCCGCCTCGGCCTCCACCTCCTCCCCGAAACCTCGTCGCCCGACGACCTCTCCGTGAAGAAGATCCCCGCATGAGCGACCACAACGGCACACTGTTCCGGCGCGGAGGCACCGTCCGCTTCGTCCGCTGGATCTCGTCCCGCGACGGCGGCTGGGCCCCCGAGATCGTGCAGGGGCGCTACCTCGAGCGCGACGACCGCGGCTGGCTGGTCGAGATCGAGGGCACCCCGACGGTGCTCGCGAAGGACGACTGGGCCGTCTACCGCTGACCGGCTCTGCGCTCGGCGTACTGTTGAGCAGGTGCGTTCTCGTGATCGCCGCGGCGTCACCTCGGCTCCCCTCCTCCTGACGACCATCGGAACGACGAGCCTCGTCTTCCTCTGCGCGTTCGAGTCGCTCGCCGTGACGACGATCATGCCGATCGTCAGCGCCGACCTCGACGGCCGCGCCCTCTACCCCCTGGCCTTCGCGGCGACGCTCGCCGCCGCCGTGGTCGGGATGGTCGCGGCCGGCTCCTCGGCCGACCGCCGCGGCCCGACGCCGTCGCTCGTGGTCGCGATCCTGCTCTTCACCCTGGGTCTCGTCGCCGCGGGTGCCGCGCAGTCGATGCCGGTCTTCGTGGCGGCCCGCCTGCTGCAGGGGCTGGGCAGCGGAGGGATCACCGTCACCCTCTACGTGCTCGTCGCGCGGGTCTACCCGAGCGAGCTGCATCCGAGGATCTTCGGCGCCTTCGCCGCGGCCTGGGTCGTGCCGTCGCTGGTGGGGCCGCTGGTGGCCGGAGTCGTCGCCGAGCTCGCGAGCTGGCACTGGGTCTTCTTCGGAGTCGTCGCCCTGGTGGCCCTCGCGAGCGCTGCGATCGCGCCGACGCTCCGCTCGCTCGAGCCGCGCGAGCGCCTCCCCTTCGACCGCCGGGCCGTGGGCCGCATCGCCCGCGCCGTGGTCGTCTCGGCCGGAGTCGTCGTGCTGAGCACGAGCGCCGAGCTCGCGCCCGACCTCGCCGGGCTCCTGGCCGCGGCCGCTGTGGTGGTCGTGGTCGTGGCGGTTCGCGCGCTCCTGCCCGCCGGCACGCTGCGCGCCCGGGGCGTCCTGCCGTCGGTGATCCTCCTCCGCGCCCTCGTCGCCGCCGCGTTCTTCGGCACCGAGGTCTACCTGCCGCTGCTGCTCTCGGAGCAGTACGGCCTGCCGCCCTGGCTCTCGGGCGCCATGCTCACCGCGGGCGCCGTCTCCTGGGCTCTCGGCTCGAACATCCAGGGACGCCCGGGTACCCGCCTCAGCCACGGCGGAGCGATGCGGCTCGGCACGTCGCTCGTGCTCGCCGGCATCGGAGTCGTGCTGCTCGTCACCGTGCTCGCCCTCAGCCCGATCGTCGCGGGCGTGGGCTGGTTCCTGGCCGGCGGCGGCATGGGCACGATGTTCCCGCGGATGGGGACGATGACGCTCGCGCTCTCCGCTCCGGGCCGGGAGGGCTTCAACAGCTCGGCCCTGCAGATCGCCGACTCGACCGGCGCCTCGGTCTCCCTCGCGCTGACGGGCCTCCTCGCGGCGGCGGTCACCGGCCTGATCGGGGCCGGGACCGGGGTCTTCGCCGCGACCTTCTCGTACGCCGCGCTGATCGCGATCGTCGCGGTCGGTCTGGCCGGCCGGCTCGACGGGCTCCTGCGCCGCGAGGGACGCCGGGAGCCCGCCGAGCAGGCTCAGCTGTAGAGCGACTCCGGCACGTCGAGGCCGTAGATCGCGCGGCCGGACGACCAGATCACCGAGCAGGCGGCCCGGAGCAGATCGGTCGCGTCGTCGCCGGCGTCCACGATCACCACGGAATCGCCGTCGAGGCGGACCTTGGCGCCGCGGACGGCGTGCGTGCCGTTCCGCGAGACCGTCGTCGCCGGGTAGGGCAGGTGCAGCTCGCGCAGGTCGCCGAGGATGTACGTCGGCCGGAGCTTGGGCTCCGCGGCGAGGAGCTGCTTGGCCCGGTCGATCCCGGTGAGCACATGGGCGCTCTCCATGTCGGCGCCGTTCGCGCCGGCGATGTCGGTGTCGAGCCGGTCGCCGAGGAACAGCGGGTTCGTCGAGCCGAAGCGCGCGGTCGCCGCGTCGAAGATGGCCCGCTCGGGCTTGCCCGCGACGACCGGGAGTCGGCCGACCGCGGTGTGCACGGCCGAGACGAGGGTCCCGTTGCCCGGGGCGATGCCGCGCGCGACGGGGATCGTCCAGTCGGTGTTCGTCGCGACCCACGGGATCCCCGTGTGGAGCGCGAACGAGGCCTCGGCCAGCTGCTCCCAGCCGACCGTGGGCGCGAAGCCCTGGATGACCGCCGCCGGCGAGTCCTCCGCGCTGCGCGTCACGGTGAACCCGGCGCGCTCGACCTCGGAGGTGAGGCCCTCCGCCCCGACGACGAGGATCGTCGAGCCGGCCGGGACCAGGTCGGCGAGCAGCACGACCGCCGCCTGCGGGGAGGTGACGACGTCCCCGGGCCGGACGCTCAGCCCCAGCTCGGAGAGGTGCCCGGCGACGGAGGCGTCCGTGCGCGAGGCGTTGTTGGTGATGTAGCCGACCCGCAGCGTCTCGGCCGCTCGGTTGAGGCTCTCCACCGCGAAGGGGATCGCGTCGGCACCCTTGTAGACGACCCCGTCGAGGTCGGCCAGGACGGAGTCGCGGCCGTCGAGCGGGGTGGGCTCAGTCCTGCTGCTGCGGAACATCGGCGTCCTCCTCGGTGGTGTCGGCGGGTTCGACCGACTGGTCGGCGGTCGGCTCGGCCGAGTCGAGAGCCTCGTCCGCGTCCGTCTCGGCGAGATCGTCGGACTCGAGGGACTCGTCCGCGAAGGTCGGCTCGTCCGTGTCGACGAGGTCGGCCTCGGCGTCAGCGCTCGCATCGGCGTCGTCCGCGTCCGCGTCGTCGTCGTCGTCGATCTCCTCGGACACAGTCCGGTGGACCTCGTCCTCGTCCGCGTCGTCGCCGGCGGTCGGGCCGTCCTCGTCGTCCAGGTAGTCGTCCGCGTCGTCGACCGCGGTCCCTTCCTCAACGCGATCGGGAGCGGACTCGGCCTCCGCCGACTCGTGCTCCTCCTCGATCACCTCGATCGTCTCGTCGTCACCGCCGCCCTCGGCCGCGAAGACGGCCTGCGCCGCGATGTCAGCGCGACGCTGCCACTCGGCCGCCTCCTCGGAGCGGCCGACCTCCTCGAGGACGAGCGAGTAGGCGGCGAAGAGATCCGGGCTGTACGAGAACGCGCGGTCCGGGTCCAGCTGCGGGATCTCGAGCTCCATGAGAGCGAGCTCCGCCTGCCCGAGGTCGAGGCGGGCGCCGGACATGGCGATGGCCAGCGACACCTGCGCGCCGGGGCTCAGCGTGGTGCGGTCGATCGACCGACCCAGCTCGAGCGCCTTGTCGGGCCGGCCCACGCCGCGCTCGGAGTCGACCATCAGCGGCACCTGCTCGTCCGAGCCGGAGATCCGACGGAAGGTCCGCAGCTCGCGCAGCGCCAGGGCGAAGTCGCCCGTCGCGTACGCCGAGATGGCCAGCGACTCGCGGACAACGGCGATGCGTCCCGCGCGGCGGGCCGCCGAGAGCACGTGGCGGTGCGCCAGCTCGGGGTCCTCCTCGAGGAGGCGGCCGGCCATCACCAGGTGACGGGCGACCCATTCGGCGTTGTCCTTCGAGAGCGTGCGCAGCTCGTTGCGGGCGACCTTGTCGAGGTCCTTGGCCTGCACGTCGTCCGGAAGGTCCGGGTCGTCGTGGCGCGGACGCACCGACTGGAGGGAGCGCCGCTCGCGCTCCTCCTCGGTGAGCTCCGGCTCCTCGCGGGGGCCGCCGCGTCCGCCGCCGAAGCCCTCGCGTCCGCGTCCGTCGCCCTGGCGGTCTCCGCCGCCCCGACGATCGTCCGACCACGGCCTGCTTCCCCCATCGCGCGATCCACCGCGGAACGGCGGACGCGAGTCCCCGTCACGCTGCGGACGAGAGTCGCCACCACCACGGTAGGAAGGACGGGAGTCACCATCACGCTGCGGACGCGAATCTCCACCGCCACGGTAAGGAGGACGGGAGTCCCCGTCACGCTGGGGACGCGACTCGCCACCGCGATAGGGAGGCCGAGAGTCACCGTCCCGCTGCGGACGCGAGTCGCCACCGCGATAGGGAGGACGCGAGTCACCGTCCCGCTGCGGACGGGAATCCCCACCGCCACGGTAAGGAGGACGGGAGTCCCCATCCCGCTGAGGACGGGAATCCCCACCCCCGCGGTAAGGAGGACGAGAGCCACTGTCACGCTGCGGACGAGAGTCGCCGCCACCGCGGTAAGGAGGACGCGAGTCCCCATCACGCTGCGGACGCGAATCGCCACCGCCACGGTAAGGAGGACGGGAGTCCCCGTCGCGCTGCGGACGGGAGTCCCCACCGCCACGGTAAGGAGGACGGGAGTCCCCGTCGCGCTGCGGACCCGAATCGCCACCGCCACGGTAAGGAGGACGAGAGTCCCCATCACGCTGCGGACGCGAATCCCCACCGCCACGGTACGGAGGACGGGAGTCACCATCACGCTGCGGACGGGAGTCCCCACCGCCACGGTACGGAGGACGAGAGTCCCCATCACGCTGCGGACGAGAGTCCCCACCACCACGGTACGGAGGACGAGAGTCTCCGTCGCGCTGCGGACGGGAATCGCCACCACCGCGGTACGGAGGACGCGAGTCACCATCACGCTGCGGACGGGAGTCGCCACCGCCACGATAGGGAGGACGAGCATCACCGTCGCGGCGGGGGCGGGAATCGCCCGAGCCGCCGCGATCGTTCGAGGAGCGGCCGGGGCCGCCGGCGCGAGGCGGCCGCTCTTCACGACGTCCGGAGTCCCGGTCGTTGCGGTCGGATCCTGAGTCGTCCATGCGTTCCTCGCCTGTCGTGGTGATGCTCTGTGGAGTTGACCCGCCCGAGGGCGGGGAGGACGGCCGCAGCCGTCGCACCACCCTAACCCGCACCGCGCTCCAGTGAGCAGCGGGGATCCGAGGTGGTGGTTAAACAGCGATGGCCACCCATTTCTGGGTGGCCATCGTGAATGGTGTCCGGCGGTGTCCTACTCTCCCACAGGGTCCCCCCTGCAGTACCATCGGC
>NZ_PSVG01000016.1:0-80277 GCF_002930885.1 Rathayibacter sp. AY1F2
GTCCCCGGAGCGGTCGCGAAGGGCGACACCCCCGAGGTCGCGGTGGACCACTACCACCGGATGCCCGCGGACGTGCGGCTGATGAAGGAGCTGGCGCTCATTGCGGACTCCTTCGGCAGCGGTCCGACCATCCTAGAGCCCCGGTGGAGCGCTCTCTCGCCCCGGAACGCGGGACACCGCACCCCGGACGACCGCGAGGCGCCGCCTCCCCGGCCGGACACCGCGGTGAGGGCGGTGTCCGGCCGGCGGAGGCGGCGCCTCGGAGGAGAGCAGCGGAGCGCAGGACGCGGTCGGCCGGCGCTTCCCGATCAGGCCCGGTGGGCGCCGTGCCCGTCGCGGGGAGGAGCGGTGCGGATCGAGTCCGTCCGGACGTCCGGCTCGATGCTGCCCGCGGCCAGGTCGGCCCCGGCGCGCGCGGCCAGCTGCGGGTCCGTGCGGCGCAGCTCCTCCGCGCTGTCCTCGGCCGCGAGGTCGTGCGCCTCCTGCATGGCTGACTTCGCCCGCAGCGGCGGGGTCTTGAGGAACCACGAGAGCACGAAGGCCAGCAGGACCACGCCCAGCGCGACCTGGAACACGGTCACGGTCGCGTCGTTGAACCCGGTCAGGAACGGGGCCGACAGGGCGCGGTCCGCGGTGTTCAGGAACGACGTGTCCCCGTCGAGCGCGGAGCCGATCGCGGCGGTGTCCTGCGACTGCAGCAGCTTCAGGATCCCGGCGTTGGCCGGGTCCGCGGCGACGGCGGGGTCGGTGGCGGCCCGCTGCAGATCCGCCGCGAGCGCCGGGTTCTTGAAGGCCGCGGCGATGGTGTCGGGGATCCGGCTGAACAGCACCGAGAAGATCACGGCGGTGCCCAGGGTGCCGCCGATCTGGCGGAAGAACGTGGAGGCGCTGGTCGCGACTCCCATGTTCGCCACGTCGACCGAGTTCTGCGAGGCCAGGGTGAGGGTCTGCATCATCTGCCCGAGCCCGAGGCCCAGCATCAGCATCCCGCCCATCATGAAGATCACCGGCTTGTCGATCGTCACGAAGGTGAAGTAGAAGAACGCGGCCGACATCAGGAACGTGCCGACGATCGGGAAGGCGCGGTAGCGGCCCGTGCGCGAGATGATCTGACCCGAGACGATCGAGGCGATCATCAGGCCGAGGATCATCGGCAGCATCAGGAAGCCGGACTCGGTCGGCGTGGCGCCGTTCACCAGCTGCAGGTACAGCGGGATCGCCATCATGCCGCCGAACATGCCGAAGCCGACGAGGACGCCCAGCACGGTCGCCATCGAGAAGGTCGGCGAGCGGAAGAGCTTGAGGGGGATGAGCGCGTCGTCGCCCATCATCCGCTCGGCCGCGATGAAGCCGATGACGCCCAGCGCGCCGACGATGTAGCAGACCCACGCTATCGGCGAGCCCCAGCCCCACTCGCGGCCCTGCTCGGCGATCAGCAGCAGCGGTCCCGCGGCGATGACGACGAGGGAGGCGCCCCACCAGTCGATCCGCACCGAGCGCTTGCCGGCGGGCTTGGGCAGGTGGAGGAACCGCACGACGATGAAGAGCGCGACGGCGCCGATCGGGAGGTTGATCAGGAAGACCCAGCGCCAGCCGGTGATGAAGAGGATCTCGGGGGTGCCGGCGAGCAGGCCGCCGATGAGCGGTCCGACGACGCTGGAGATCCCGAAGACGGCCAGGAAGTAGCCCTGGTACTTGGCGCGCTCGCGCGGGGGCAGGATGTCGCCCATCACCGTGAGCGCGAGCGACATGAGTCCGCCGGCGCCGAGGCCCTGCACGGCGCGGAAGCCCGCGAGGCCGAGCATCGAGGTCGAGAAGCCGGCGAGCGTCGAGCCGATCAGGAACAGCACGATCGCGATCAGGTAGAGCGGGCGGCGTCCGAAGATGTCGGAGAGCTTGCCGTAGATCGGCGTCGCGATCGTCGAGACGATCAGGTAGGCGGTGGTCACCCACGCCTGCTGCGAGAGGCCGTCGAGGTCGTCCGCGATGGTGCGCATCGAGGTGCCGACGATGGTCTGGTCGAGCGAGGAGAGGAACATCCCCGCCATCAGGCCGAAGATGACGAACAGGATCTGCCGGTGCGACATCACGGCGCCGGACGGCGTCGAGGTCGGAGCGGATGGAGCGGAGGCGGAGTCGGCCACGGTGGTCCCCTTGTCTGGCGGACGCGTCCAGGCACGGCGATCCGCCGCAAACGTTGCGTGCTGCGCAAAGTTACACCGCGTGCGGAGAGCGCGACAGAGCGTCCGGCGAGCCTGAACGGGATCTCAGGGCCGCCGTGCCGGGGCCGTGCCTCAGGCCGGAGCGGGGACCGCCTCGTCCGCCCAGCCGGCCTCGCGGAGCGCTGCGCGGGCCTCGGCTCGGGCCGAGTACGGCGTGCGCACGCCGAGGATGTCGCGGTAGTTCTGGTGCCCGGGGCCGGCCCAGAGGATGGCGTCGCCCTCGTGCGCCAGGGACACGGCGACGCGGATGGCGCGCTTGGGGTCGTCGACCTCGTGGATCTCGGCGTCCGGACGTGCGGCGCGGGCGGCCTCGACGAGGGTGCGCCGGATCGAGGCCGGGTCCTCGAAGCGCGGGTGGTGGTCGGTGACGATCAGCACGTCGCTGCCCAGGACGGCGGCTTCGGCCATCGCCGGGCGCTTGAGCGCGTCCCGGTCGCCGTCGGCGCCGAACACCATGACCACGCGGCCGGGAGTGACCTCGCGGACGGCCTCCAGGGTGCGGGCGAAGGCGTCGGCGCTGTGTCCGAAGTCGACGTACACCGTGGGGCCGCGGTTGCCGGAGACGCGCTCGGTGCGGCCGGGGAGGGAGGCGTCCACTCCGCCGTCGCGGTGCAGCGCGGCGCGGATCTCGCCGATCGGCCGACCGGACTCGATCAGCATCACGATCGCCAGACCGGCGTTGGCGGCCATGTGGGTGCCGATGATCGGGACGGAGGTCGTGATGGCACGGCCCTCGCGGTTGCCGATCCGGAAGCGGGTGCGGCCGAACTCCTGCTCGAGCACCGTCACGGTCCAGTCGGCGTCGACGCCCGGGAGGGAGGTGATCGTGGTGACCGGCACGCCGGCGACCTCGACGAGGCGCGCGCCCGCGGGGGAGTCGAGCGAGACGACGGCCCGGCGCGCGCGATCGGGCTGGAACAGCTGGGCCTTCTCGCCGAAGTAGGTGTCCATGTCGCCGTAGTCGTCGAGGTGGTCGTGGCTGAGGTTCGTGAAGCCGGCGACGTCGAAGACCACGCCGTCGACGCGGTGGCGGGTGAGCGCCTGGGCGCTGACCTCGATCGCGGCCGCGCCGACGCCCTCCTCCTCCATGCGGGCGACGAGCGCGTGCAGCTCCGTCGCCTCCGGGGTGGTCAGGCCGCTGGTCACCGAGGTGTCGCCGATGTGACGCTCCGCGGTCGAGCTGAGGCCGGGCACGACGCCGAGCTGGCGGAGGATCCCCTCGAGCATGTGGACGGTCGACGTCTTGCCGTTGGTGCCGGTCACGCCGAGCAGCACGGGGGAGCGCTCGGCCGTCCCGTAGACGGCGGCGGCGACGGCGCCCAGGCGGGAGCGGGGGTCGTCGACCACGAGGACGGGCAGACCCGTCGCGCGCGCGGCATCGGCGCCCGCGGTGTCGGTCAGCACGGCGGAGGCGCCGCGGGCCACGGCCTGCTCGACGAACTCGGCCCCGTGGCGGTTGACCCCGGGCAGGGCGACGAAGAGGTCGCCGGGCTCGACGTCGGAGGCGATCAGCGTCACTCCGCTGATCTCGGCCGTCAGGCCGCCCTCGTCGCCGATCTCGAGCGTCCGAGCGAGGGCGGCGAGAGGGACGGAGGGTGCGGTGAGGGGTCGGAGCATGGGGTCCTTCCATCGACGGCTCCGTGGGGGGCCGTGCGGCCGAGGGGGCGGTCGCACACGGAGTCGTGGCTGTCACTCAAGCTAGGGGGTCTGCTTATGTGAATCCTTAGAGGATATGCGCGACCCGCGTGGAGGGGCACGGGTGGACAGAACCGATCGCCGGTGCTTCAGCAGATGCGCAGGAACGGGTCTGTCTAGGCTCGGAGGATGACGTCGAACGAGAACGAGCCGACCGATGGGCGCCCCGTCCGCCGCCGAGCCCTGGTCATCGGGGGTGTGGCCGCCGCGGCGGGCCTGACCGCGCTGGGGGTCGGAGCCGCCATCGGGAACGGAGCGCCGGCGCCCTCGCCGACCCCCTCGACGGCGCCGCCCGCTCCGTCGCCCTCCGCCGCCGCGACCACTTCGGCGCCCACAGCGGAGCCGACCGCCACTCCGACTCCCACACCCACTCCCACCGCCCCCGGGATCGACCTCACCGCGCAGTCCGTCGACGACCCGGCGAGCACCTGGGTCGTCGTCAACAAGCTGCGGACGCTCGCGCCGGTCGACTACGTCCCCGCCGACCTGACCTTCCCCGACGTGCCCTACGTCAACCGGCAGCCGATGCGCCAGGCGACCGCGGACGCCCTCGTCCCGCTCTTCGCCGCCGCCCGCTCCGAGGCCGGCCTCTCGCTGGCGGTGCAGAGCGCCTACCGCTCCTACGACACCCAGGTCAGCGTCTACGCGGGCTGGGTGTCCTCGCGCGGGCAGGCGGGAGCGGATGCGACGAGTGCGCGCCCGGGGCACAGCGAGCACCAGACCGGCTGGGCGGTCGACGTGGTGGGAGCGTCGGGCGCGTGCGCGCTCGAGATCTGCTGGGGCGACACTCCGGAGGGGCAGTGGGTCGGCGCCAACGCCCATCGCTTCGGCTTCCTCGTGCGCTACAAGCCCGACGCCACTCCGATCACGGGGTACGAGTCGGAGCCGTACCACCTGCGGTACGTCGGGACCCAGCTCTCCGGGTACCTGCACGACTCCGGCATCGAGACGCTCGAGCGCGCCTTCGGCCTTCCGGATGCGCCCGATTACGCACCGGGGACCACTTCCTAGGCGGTCTAGCGATCACAGACGGACACGATCGGGCGTGACACGCGCCGCTCGTTACCGTACTGTTATTCGGAGCGCTTTCGGAGGCCCGTCTGACGGATCTCCCACCCCCGCCTGGTGACATAGCCGCTTCCCCTGCTCCCGAGCCCGGTCCCCCGCCGAGCCGCCGACCCGTGAGACCTCTCTGTGCCCCCTCGCTCCACCCGCTCCACCCTGCCCGCCGCGGGGCCTCCTTCTTCCGCCCGTCCCCGCGCACGCTGGCGCTCGCCGTCTCCGGCGGGCTCGTCGTCGTGGCCGTCGCGTCGAGCCTGAGCCTCACCGTCGGCACCGGCTCCTCGGCCGAGTCGGCCACCGCGACGCCCTCCGCTGCTCCGACCTCGACCAGCGTCGCCGTGCTCCCCGCGACCACCGCCTCCGCCCGGGTCGTCCTCAGCTCCGTCTCCACCACCTCCGGCACCGTCGCCGGCGGCACGAGCGTGACGCTCGAGGGATCGAACCTGGACTCGGTCGCCACCGTCCGCTTCGGCGAGGCCGAGGGCAGCGTCGCGGTCGACAACCCCGACCAGATCACGGTCACCGCCCCTCCGGCCGACGGAGAGGCAGCGGGCGAGGTCCCGGTCGCCTTCTTCGACGCCGACGGTCAGGCCATCACGTTCGACGCGGTCACCGACTCCGCCGCGGCGGTCACCGTCGACGGGACCCCGGCCGACGCGGTGCAGCCGGCCGTCGACACGTCGGGCGCCGCAGAGGGCACGACGGCCGAGGCCTCGACCGACCTCGCCGCGCCGACCGCGGCCGCCACTCCCAGCCCCGCCGCGACCGGCGTGCTCGCCAGCACGAAGGTCGTCGCCTCGGCGATCACCTTCGCCTACACGCCCGACCCGGCGATCGAGGCCGCGAAGGCCCAGGCCGCGCTGGACGCGAGCCGCCTGGCCTCGCAGCTCGACTACCTCTCCACCTACTGGAACGACTACAACTCGGCCCAGTACGGCGTGATCTCGGGCAACGACTGCGTCAACTTCACCTCGCAGTCGCTGATCGCCCGCGGCTGGGAGATGGACGGCGAATGGAGCTACTCCTCCTCCGGCGGGTACAGCTCCGCCTGGGCGTCGTCGACAGCGTTCAACGCCTACCTCGCCGCGCACCCCGAGCGCGCGACCGCGATCCCCGACTCCGAGCGGAGCCGGGTGAAGCCGGGCGACATCGTCCAGTTCGACTGGGACGGCTCGGGCGACTGGGACCACACGGGCGTCGTGACCAGCGTCGACGGCGACAGGATCCTCTACTCCTCGCACACCGCCGACAACCACGACCAGAGCATCGACGCGGCCTCCGCCGGCCGGATCATGTTCTGGGGCGTCTGACGCTCGACGCACCCGCCCCATGCACGACGACGGGGCCGCCACCGCTGATGCGGTGACGGCCCCGTCGAGGTTCCGGTCAGATCACTTCTTGAAGACGTCCTTGACGTCCTCGCCGACCTTCTTGGTGTGGGCCTTGGTCTGGTCGGCCTGGCCCTCGGCCTCGAGGCGCTCGTTGTCCGTCAGCTTGCCGACGGCCTCCTTGGCCTTGCCGACCAGGTTCTCGGCTGCGTTGCGGATCTTGTCGTCTGCACCCATGAGGGGCTCCTTCTGTTCGGTGTGACCATCCGCCGGCGGGTGCCGGGGAAGCTGCGGGACCGGGGTCAGGCGACCCGGTCCTCCTTGGAGAAGCCGGCCCGGGCGCTCGAGGCGACCTCGAGCAGGACCGGCAGGCGGGCGCCCAGCAGGGCGTCGAGCGCGTCGACCTCCTGGTGCACGGCGTCGACCACGGTGCGGGGCGAGACGCCGCCGCGGGGGAGGACGCGCACCTTCAGCGCCGTCTCGGAGCCGTGGCGGTAGGCCGCGACCGTGACGTCGAGGAGCTCCGTCCGCCCGGCGAGAGCCGTCTCGAGGACGTCCTCCGCGAAGCCGGTCGCGATCTCGATCCCTCCGGCGGGCGCGCCCTCGGCCTCGTCGCGGAGGACGGTGCCGGTGCGGCCGTGACCGTGGGCGAAGGCCATCACCAGCGCGAGGACGATGCCGAGGAGGCAGATCCCGACGACGGCGTAGAGCGGCCACAGGACGGCGGCATCGCTCCAGGCGGTGCCCTCCTCGGGGGAGAGGCGCGAGACCAGGGCCGCGCCCTCGCCGTCGGCGAAGGAGAGGACGGAGTCGCGGACCGGCTGCGAGACGGCGATCAGGACGGCTCCGGCGCTGACCAGCGCGAGCACGAGGCCCACGACGAGCAGGACGAGCCGGTTGACGAAGCGGTTGCTCGTGGTCATCAGATCCTCCCGGAGGTCGAGACGCGGACGGTGGAGCGCGGGGCGGGCTTCGCGCCGATGCGGGCGAGCTCCTCGTCGACGGCGCTCTGCACGGCGTCGCGGTCGACCGCGATGCCGGAGGCGGGGGTCACCTCGACCAGTGCGGTGCGCCGCCCGAGCGAGGCGCGGGTGTCCTCGCGGCGGGAGTGGGCGGCCGTGCGGGCTGCGCGGGCCAGGGAGGAGGCGATCACGCCGTCGTCCACGACCACGGCGAGGCGGTCGTCGTCCACGGTGTGGCGGGCCCGGGCCCCGGGCGCCAGTGCGAGCACCAGCAGGACCAGGGCGAGGACGCCCGCGCCGACGGCCACGCCGATGAGGGCGGGGTTCGCCAGCGACGCGACTCCGACGATCGCGCCCAGCAGGGCGGACGGTGCGGCGAGCAGGGGCGCGGCGCCGAGGATCGCGAGCACCGCCTCCGTGCCGACATAGGCCGCGACCAGGGCGATGAGCACCAGGACGACGATCTGCGCGGCGGAGCGGGACTTGTGGGTCTCGCGACGAAGGTAGCGGCTGTAGTGGGTGTCGGGCGCCGACGGTGCGGGGCTCATGCGACTCTCCTCGTGCTTCGGGTGCGGGTGCCCGTGACCCGGATGTCGATCCGGCTGACGGTGCGCCCGGTCAGCGCCTCCATGCGGGAGGCGATGCGGGTGCGATCGCCGTGCAGGCGCTCGAGCAGGGAGCCGCCGGCCGGGGCGGTGCCCGGCTCGACGACGACCGGCGCGGTCACCGCGAGGGCGAGGCCGCCCCGGTCATCGGAGAGGCGGACGCGGATCGCGGAGACCTCCACGCCCAGCTCCTCGTGGACGATCGCCACGGCGGCGCGCTCGATGGAGCGGACGGTGATGGTGACGGTGCCCGCCACCGGCGATGCGGGACGCGTGTCGAGAGCGGTCACGGTGGGCTCCTAGCGGGAGGTGGTGCGGCCGCGGAACACGTCCACGAGGCTGCGCACGTCGAGGGTGCCGTCGGCGATGCGGGCGATCACGACGCCGAGGGCCATGAAGAGGGCGGTGAGGACGAAGCCCCAGAATCCGAACATCAGGGCCGCGAAGGCGAGGATCGCGCCGACCACGACACCGAGGACGGTGCTGCGGCCGCCGGGGGCGGTGGGCGCGGGGCGCTGGAAGTCGCTCATCGGACGCGGCTCTCGGTGGCCTCGTCGTCCTTGTCGTCGCCGGGGATGTGCACGTCGACGACGGCGACGTTGATCTCGGAGACGGCCATGCCGACGAGCTCGGTGATGGCCTCGGAGACGGCGGCGCGGACGGAGTCGGCGACCTTCTGCATCGGCACGGGGTACTCGACGACGATGGTCACGTCGGCCGCGACCTGGGTCTCGCCGACCTCGACGCTCACGCCCTGGGCGTGGTCGGCGCCGCCGACGGCCTGGCGGATCGCACCGAAGGCACGGGCGGCGTTGTTGCCCAGGGCGAAGACGCCGGGCACCTGACGGGCCGCGATGCCGGCGACCTTGGCCACGACGCTGTCGTCGATGACCGTGGTGCCCTGAGCGGTGCCGGAGGTCCGCGAGCCGCCGAGGGTCGTGACCGTGTCGACGGAGGTCTTGTCGACGCGGGTGGTGGAGGGGGTGCGCGTGGTGTCGCTCATGAGGTCTCCTGGACGTCTCATCGGCTGCCGTTGCTGAGCAGACCGGGGTCGAAGGCCCGGCGGAAATCCGGTCGGGCTGTGCTTTCATGAGTGAGACGGAGCCCGGACGGCGTTCGTCACGGTGCTCGGCGGACTTTTTCCTGAGCGTCACCTGAGAGGCGGCCCGAGGCCGCGTGAGCGGAGAGGGAGGAGGCGCCGTGCCCGGACTGGAAGCGGCGAGCGACGCGCTGCTCGCCGAGCGCTCCGCCGAGGGCGACGTGCGCGCCTTCGAGGTGCTCGTCAAGCGGCACCAGTCGATCCTCCGCGCCTACGCCTGGCGCCTCACCGGCTCGCAGGCCGACGCCTCCGACGCCGTGCAGAACGCGCTGATCACGGTCTGGGCGCAGCTCCCGCAGCTCAAGGAGCCGGCGAGCGTGCGCAGCTGGATGATGCGGATCGTCAGCCGTTCCAGCGTCGACCTGCTGCGCCAGCGCCGCCCGACCGACGACGTCGACGCCGTGGAGCATCCCCCGGCCCGAGAGCCCGGCCCGTTCGAGGCCGCCGAGCAGAGCGACGCCATGCGGGCTCTCGCGCACGCCCTGTCCGAGCTGCCGGAGTCGCAGCGGCAGTGCTGGGTGCTGCGCGAGGTCGGCGGGGAGTCGTACAACGAGATCGCCGATCACCTCGGTCTCACGGTGACCGCCGTGCGGGGCAAGCTCGCCCGCGCGCGCGAGTCGCTGGTCGTGGCGATGGAGGACTGGCGATGAGGGAGCAGACGCGATGAACGCGGACCAGGGTCCCGGCGACGGGCCGGAGCGCGCGGGGGAGCACGACGTCGTGCTGCCGCCCGCGCTCGAGCAGGAGGCGGACGCGACGGAGCAGGAGGGCGACGGCATCGGCATCGACGAGCTGAGCGACTACCTCGACCGCGGGCGCACGCCGTACGACCCCGCCATCGAGGAGTCGCCGGAGCACCGGCGCACTCTGCGCGCCCTCGAGCGCGTGCGCGCCCTCTCCGGCGCGCTCATCGACGACGACGCCGCGCGCCTGCCCGCGCCGGAGGAGAGCTGGTTCGGCTCGATCCTCACCCAGGTGCGCCGCGAGTCGCGGGCCGGACGCGACATCCCACTGGCGAGCGTCCAGCCCGACGTGGCGCTCACGATCACCGAGGGAGCGGTCCGCGGACTCGTGCGCGAGGCGGGCGACAGCGTCGCCGGCGTGCTGGTCGGCCGCTGCCGCCTGGTCGGCGACATCGCCGAGCCGGGCGCGGAGGTCGTGGTGGAGCTGACGATCTCGGTCTTCTGGGGGGTGCCGATCGCCGAGGCGGCCCAGCAGGTGCGCGAGCGCGTGCACTCGCGGCTGCTGACCCAGACCGAGCTGCGGGTGTCGAGGATCGACGTCCGCGTGGAGGACGTCTACGTCCCCGGGACGGAGGAGTCGTGAGCGGCCTCGAGGCGGCGGCCCCGGTCGATCCGGTGTCCGCGCTCGCTGCGGAGCTGCGCGCCCTGGACGGTGTCGCGACCCTGATGCCGGCCAGGCCCGAGGTGCGCGACGTGCTCGCGCACGCGGCGACGGCGCTGAGCGCGACCGGGATCGTGGTCGAGCCGCTGGGCACCGCGAGCGGCGGCACGTTCGCCGATCCGGTCCTGGTCCGCGTCGCGGGGGACGAGGTGTCCGTGGCCGTCGACCTCTGCGTGACCGCGGAGGCGTCCGCGCCGGACGTGGCGCGCGCGATCGGAGCCGCGGTGCGCGAGTGGTGCGTCCGGGTGCATCCGGAGCTGCGGCCGCGGGTGACCGTGCGGGTCGCCGCGATCGACTAGCCGGATCGGGGAGCGGGCGCGGCTGTCCGCAGGACTGGACGCCCCGCCGCGAGGAGCGGAGCCGGGCCGAGCGCTCTCGTGCTTCTCCGGAGTGCACCGTGCCGACCGGAGCGACGGTGCTGCGGGCCGCCGGGGTCGGTGTCCGCTCCGTCCTCCCTGAGGAGCTTCCCGCTCAGGCGAGCCTCCCCGAAGAGCTTCCCGCTCAGGCGCGCTCGGCGAGGAACGCGTCCGTCTCGGCCGCCGTCGGCGCGGACACCGCCGCTCCGGCGCGGGTGACCGAGATCGCCGCGGCCGCGCTCGCCCAGCGGGTGAGGGCGACCAGCTGCTCCGGATCGTCGAGCCGTGCTTCCGTGGCGGCGAGCCGGGCCGAGAAGGCGCCGCAGAAGGTGTCGCCGGCGCCGGTGGTGTCCACGGCCTCCACCCGGAAGGCCGGGGTGCGCACCGACTCGCGGTCGCGGACCGCCACGACGACGCCGTCGGAGCCGAGGGTGACCAGCACGAGCGGCACCAGCGCGGTGAGGGCAGCGGCGAGCGCGTCGTCGTCGGCGGCGGTGATGCCGCGATCGGCGGCGAGCTCGCGGGCCTCGTGCTCGTTGACGATCAGCACGTCGAGCACCGCGAGGAGCTCCTCCGGCAGCAGGCCGATCGGGGCGGCGTTCAGGATCGACACCGTGCCGCCGGCGCGCGCGGCGCGGGCCGCCTCCGTCACCGTCGCTGTCGGGATCTCGAGCTGGAGGAGCAGGGCGTCGGCCGCCGCCACAAGGGCCGACTCCTCGGCGGTCAACCCGACCAGGGCGGCGTTCGCCCCGGAGTCGACGACGATCGCGTTCTCCCCGCGCTCGTCCACGGTGATCTGCGCGGTGCCGGTGCGGACGTCGCCGCGGCGGGCGCGCAGCTCCAGCGGCTCCTCGCCGAGGACCGCGGCGAGCCGGTCTCCTGCCGAGTCGCGTCCGAGGCTCGTGACGAAGACGGTGCCGGGCTCGGTCCGTGCGGCCGCGACGGCCTGGTTGAGGCCCTTGCCGCCCGGGAAGGTGCTCGCGTCGAGGGCGAGCACCGTCTCTCCGGGGGCGGGGATGCGGGCGACCCGGTGGACGTGGTCGAGGTTGGCGCTTCCGAGCACGAGGAGGGGCATGCCCTCGACGTTAGAGCACGCGCAAGGGGGTCCGCCGCGGGCTCGGCCGCACCTACGGTGGAGGCATGGAAACTCGAATCCTCGGACGCACCGGCGCCCCCGTCTCCGTCGTCGGCCTCGGAACCTGGCAGCTCGGTGCCGACTGGGGGGACGTCGCCGAGACCGACGCCCTCGCCGTGCTCGACGCCGCAGTGGAGTCGGGGGTGACCCTCTTCGACACCGCCGACGTCTACGGCGACGGCCGCAGCGAGCGGACGATCGGCGCCTACCGCGCGGCGCACCCCGACGCGCAGGTCTTCGTCGCCACCAAGATGGGCCGTCGCGCGGAGCAGATCCCCGCCAACTACGTGCTCGACAACTTCCGCGCCTGGACCGACCGCTCGCGCGCCAACCTCGGCGTCGACACCCTCGATCTGGTGCAGCTGCACTGCCCGCCCACCTCCGTCTACTCCGAGGACGCCGTCTACGACGCCCTCGACACCCTCGTCGCCGAGGGCGCGATCGCCGCCTACGGCGTCTCGGTCGAGCGCACGGAGGAGGCGCTGACCGCGATCGCCCGCCCGAACGTCGCGAGCGTCCAGATCATCCTGAACGCGTTCCGCCTCAAGCCGCTCGACGAGGTGCTGCCCGCCGCCCGCGAGGCCGGCGTCGGCATCCTCGCGCGCGTCCCGCTCGCCTCGGGCCTGCTCAGCGGCCGCTACACGACCGAGACCGTGTTCGCGCCGGAGGACCACCGCAGCTACAACCGCGACGGCTCCGCCTTCGACGTCGGCGAGACCTTCTCGGGCGTCGACTTCGCGACCGGCGTGGAGGCCGCGCAGGAGTTCTCCCGCCTCGCCGACGACCACGGCCTCGCCCCCGCGGCGGCCGCGCTCGCCTGGATCATCCAGCAGGAGGGCGTCACCTCGGTGATCCCCGGCGCCCGCTCGCCCGAGCAGGCCCGCGCCAACGCGGCCGCCGCCTCCGCCGCGCCCCTCGGCCCCGCCTTCATGGAGGCCGTGAACGCCCTCTACGACACCCACTTCCGCCCCACCGTCCACCCGCGCTGGTAGCCGGCCCTTTCCTCACCGCCGCTCAGTCTCCCGAGAAGGCTCGTTCTCCACTCCGAGAACGAGCCTTCTCGGGCGACTGAGCGCAGCGCCTAGGAGTTCAGCGCCGCGTCCACGATCGTGCGCGCCTCGGCCTGGACCTCGTGCAGGTGGTCGAGGCCGCGGAAGCTCTCGGCGTAGATCTTGTAGACGTCCTCGGTGCCGGAGGGGCGCGCGGCGAACCAGGCGTCCTCGGTGACGACCTTGACGCCTCCGACGGCCGCGCCGTTGCCGGGCGCCTTCGAGAGCTTCGCGGTGATCTCGGACCCGGCGAGGGTCGTCGCCGCGATCGCGTCGCCGTCCAGCTTGCCGAGGGCCGCCTTCTGCGCCTTCGTCGCCACCGCGTCCACGCGCTCGTAGACCGGGTCGCCGAAGCGCTCGGTCAGCTCGCGGTAGAGCGCCGACGGGCTCTTCCCGGTGACCGCCACGATCTCGGAGGCGAGCAGCGCGAGGAGGATGCCGTCCTTGTCGGTGGTCCAGACGGTGCCGTCGAAGCGGAGGAACGAGGCGCCCGCGGACTCCTCGCCGCCGAAGCCGACCGAGCCGTCGACCAGCCCGGGGACGAACCACTTGAAGCCCACCGGGACCTCCCAGAGGCGCCGGCCCAGCGACTCCGCGACCCGGTCGATGATCGAGGAGGAGACCAGCGTCTTGCCGATCGCCGCGTCATCGCGCCAGCCGGTGCGGTGGCGGTAGAGGTAGTCGATCGCGACGGCCAGGTAGTGGTTGGGGTTCATCAGCCCGCCGTCGGGGGTGACGATGCCGTGCCGGTCCGCGTCGGCGTCGTTGCCGGTGAGGATGTCGAAGTCGCCGGCGCGCGCGACCACCGAGGCCATCGCGCTGGGGGAGGACGGGTCCATCCGGATCTTGCCGTCCCAGTCGAGGGTCATGAAGCCCCAGGCCGGGTCGACCTCCCCGTTCACCACGGTCAGGTCGAGGCCGTGCATCTCGGAGATCAGCTGCCAGTAGTGCACGGAGGCGCCGCCGAGTGGGTCGGCCCCGATCCGCACGCCGGCCTTCCGGATCGCGTCGAGGTCGATGATGTTCGCCAGGTCCGCGACGTAGTGCGTGCGGTAGTCGTAGGTCTCGACCGCGGAGGGCTCGGCCGAGGTCACGCCGCGGTTGCCGTCGGCGATGAGCTCGTTGGCCCGGTCGGCGATCCAGGTCGTCGCGTCGGAGTCGGCGGGGCCGCCGTGCGGCGGGTTGTACTTGAAGCCGCCGTCGCGGGGCGGGTTGTGCGAGGGGGTGACCACGATGCCGTCGGCCCGGTCGGTGTGCGCGGGGTCGTTGTTGTAGCGGAGGATCGCGTGGCTGAGCGCCGGGGTCGGCACGAAGTCGTCGAACTCGTCCACGAGCACGCGGACCTGGTTGCCCACCAGGACCTCGAGGGCGGTGGTGAGGGCCGGGCGGGAGAGCCCGTGCGTGTCGGCGCCGATGAACAGCGGGCCGGTGATGCCCTGCTCCGTCCGGTACTCGACGATCGCCTGGGTGACGGCGGCGATGTGGTCCTCGTTGAAGGCCGTGTCGAACGAGGATCCGCGGTGGCCCGAGGTGCCGAACACCACCTTCTGAGCCGGGTCGGAGACGTCCGGCTTCTTCTCGTAGTACGCCCTCACGAGGGCCTCGACGTCGATGAGATCGGAGGCCTGTGCCGGCTTCCCTGCGCGATCGGTCATGCGGTCCATAGTGGCAGTCCGGCCCCCTCCAGGGGTACCGCGGCTGGCTAGGCTTGCGCCATGCCCGACAGCGCCCCCGAGACCCGTGCCTACAGCTATCTCGGGCCCAGCGGCACGTTCACGGAGGCGGCCCTCGCGCAGGTCCCGGAGGCGCGCGGACAGCTGTGGCGCAGCGTCGCGAACGTGGGGGAGGCGCTGAGCGATCTGGTCACCGGACGCAGCGACGGCGCGGTGATCGCGATCGAGAACTCGGTCGAGGGCGGAGTGACGGCCGCGCAGGACGCGCTGGCGCGGATCCCGGGGCTGCGCATCGTCGGCGAGTACCTGGTGCCGGTGTCGTTCATCCTGGTCGGCCGCCCGGGGACGAGCCTCGAGGAGGTGCGCACCGTCGCCGCGCACCCCGTGGCTTACGGACAGTGCCGGGTGTGGCTCGACCGCGAGATCCCCAGCCACGAGCACCTGCCCGCCTCCAGCAACGTCCAGGCCACCGTCGACCTGCTGGGCGGATCGCCCGCGGACGCGGCCATCGCCCCTCCCGGGATCGTCGCCCACCACGACGTCGTGGTGCTGGCGGAGCGGATCGGCGACAACCCGAACGCCGTCACGCGCTTCGTGCACGTCTCGCGCTCGCACGCGCTGCCCGAGCCGACCGGCGCCGACAAGACCAGCGTGATCGCCGAGCTCCCGGCCGACCAGCCGGGCGCCCTGCTCGACATGCTCGAGCAGTTCGCGACCCGCGGGGTGAACCTGAGCATGATCCAGTCGCGGCCGATCGGCGATGCCCTCGGCCGGTACCGGTTCGTCATCGACCTCGACGGGCACGTCCAGGACGAGCGGGTCGCCGACGCGCTGATGGGGCTGCGGCGCTTCAGCCCGAAGGTGATCTTCCTCGGCTCGTATCCGCGCGCTGACCGCCGCCCGGTCACCTCCGTGCGACGCTACGACGACGAGGTGTTCCTCGAGGCCCGCGACTGGCTGCGCGGGATCCTCTCCCACGAGCCGGAGGTCGACGATGACCGGGGACGACGATGACGGGTCGCGACGATGACTGACGACGACGAACGGGTCGACCCGCGCTACGACCCGGCCTTCCAGCGCGGGTTCTCGGGACCGGTGGAGCGTCTGAGAGGCGACGAGCGGGCGTTCGCCAGGCCCGGCACGGGTGCCGCCCCCGGCGCTCCCGCCGCCACGTCCGGAGCCGCCGCTCGTCCCGCGCCCCCGGAGTCGCGCGTGGTCCGCCCCGGCTCCTCGTCCGTGCCCGGACCGCGCCGCATCATGGCCCTGCCCGACATCGCCGGAGCCGCCGAGGGCCGGCGGTCGCACCGCCTCGGCGCCGAGACCGCGCCCGCACCCCTGCCGGAGCCGGCCGCCGACCCCGCTCCCGCTGCTCCCGCCGAGCCCGTGCGCGAGGCGCCCCTGCTGCGGAACCCGTGGCTCCTCGTGCTCCTGCTCGCCGGCCTCGCGGGGACCCTGATCGGCCTCGCGCTCCTCTACACCGGCTACTCCTCGCCGCCTCCGCCCTACTACGGCGACTCCGACGTGCCCTCGCCCGCGTGGATCCAGCGGCAACTCCTCTACTACTCCTGCATCCCCCTGCTGGGCTGCCTGCCGGCGTCGCTGCTGCTGGCGGTCGGAGTGGCCGCGCTGCGGTGGCGCGGCGTCGTCGTGCGGCCCCGCGCCGAGGAGCCGCGCGAGTCCGCGCAGCTCCTCGAGGCCGAGGCTCAGACTCCGGACGCGCCGAAGAGCAGGCCGAGGAGGTAGGTCACCAGGGCCGCGCCGTAGCCGATCCCGAGCTGGCGCAGCGCCCGGGCCAGCGGCGGGGCGCCTGAGAGCAGCCCGACGACCGCGCCGGTGGCGAGCAGGGCGATGCCCACGAGCACGCAGGCGACGACCACCGCGGCGAGCCCCGTCAGGCCGAGCAGGTAGGGCAGCACCGGGATGATCGCGCCCGAGGCGAAGAAGCAGAAGCTCGACAGCGCCGCGCCCATGCCCGTGCCGATCGACTCGTGCTCGTCGACGTCGGGGTCTCCTGCGGGACCGCCCAGCGTGATGGGGGAGGTGACGGCGCCGCCGCGCAGGCCCGTGAAGACGGAGGCGGCACGCGCGTCGGCCTGCTCCTGGGTCATCCCGCGAGCGCGGTAGACCAGGGCGAGCTCGTTCGCGTCGACGTCCAGATCGGGGACGATGCGGTTCGCGTCGAGGTCCGGGCTGGAGGCCGAGAGCAGCTCGCGCTGCGAGCGCACCGAGACGAACTCGCCCGCGCCCATCGAGAGGGCGCCGGCGAGCAGGCCCGCGATGCCCGTGAACAGGACGACGCCCGTCCCGACTCCGCTCGCTCCCACTCCGAGCACGAGGGCGAGGTTCGAGACCAGGCCGTCGTTCGCTCCGAAGACCGCCGCGCGGAACGTCCCGGAGAGGCGGTTGCGACCGCGCTCGGCGAGCCCGCGGACGACCTCGCCGTGGATCCGCTCGTCGGCGGCCATCGCCTCGGTGGCGTCGTCGTCGTCGGCGTAGGGGGAGCGGGCCTCGGCGCGCTGGATCAGGGCGAGGACGAACACGGAGCCGAAACGGCGGGTGAGGAAGCCGAGGAAGCGCGTGCGGAGGTCCGGGCGGGGCGCGGGCTCCGCCGCGGAGCCGAGCAGCTCGCGCCAGTGCTCCTCGTGGCGTCCCTCGGCCACGGCGAGCGCGAGCAGGATCTCCCGCTCCTCGCCGGAGCGGCGGCCGGCGAGGTCGCGGTACACGGAGGCCTCGGCGAGCTCGTCGGCGAGGTAGCGGCGCCAGCGGCGCACCTGTGCGGGACTGGGGGTGGGGGCGGTGGTCGCCATGCGATCTCCTGGCTCAGGTCCGCCGACCCGCGCGAGAGGACCGGTCAGGACGTGCGTCGACTGACCGAAGGTCTCGTTCGCCCCGGCCGGAGCCGGGGTGGAGCGCCGGGCCCGGATCGTCCCGGACCAGCATGTCGACGCGCCTCGTCGTCCGCTCGGCGGACGGTGGGAACTACTCCCCTTCGCGGGGACCACCGTAGCCGAGATCGGAGGAGAACGCCCGGCCGATCCGCGGGCCGTCGGGCGGACGTCCGCCCGGCCCGGGCCGGAGCGTCGTCGCGGACGCTCGCCCCGGGTCAGAGCGAGGCGGTCGCCCGGGCGGCGCGGCGGGCCTGGCGCTCGTGCTCGGCGTCCAGGAGCGTGCGCGTGGCGGGGACCGCCAGGAACTCGACCAGGGTGTCCGTCTCCTCGACGATGCGCTCGGCGCGGTCGAGCGGGTCGGTGCGCAGGAGGCGGCGGGCGGCGGACGCGACGTGCGCCGGCTTCGCCGCCAGGGCGCGCACGCGCTCGTCGACGCGGCCGGCGAGGTCGGCGCGCGGCACGACCTCGGTCACGAGCTGCCACTCCAGCGCCTCGGCCGCGCGGACCGGGCGGCCCGACAGCACGAAGTCCAGGGCGCGGCGGCGGCCGACGACGCGGGGGAGCGCGGCGGTGACTCCGACGTCCGGGACGAGCCCGACGTCGCCGTACGCGCTGAGGAAGAGGGCGGCGGGAGTCGCTATCACGATGTCGGCGGCCAGAGCGAAGGCGATGCCGGCGCCGGCGACCATGCCGTCGATCGCGCAGACGACGACGGCGCGGCTGTCCTCGAGCAGGCGGATCACCTGGGCGGTCGTGGTCGCGACGTCGCGCAGGTAGTGGTCCGGGTTCTCGGACCCCATGATCGCCGAGATGTCGCCGCCCGTGCAGAACGCGCGGCCGGCCGCGGCGATCACGATGACGGAGCAGCCGGCGTCGGCGTCGAGGTCGGCGACGGTGCTCAGCAGCAGTCGCGCGGTGCCGAGATCGATCGCGTTGAGGGCGTCGGGGCGGTTGAGGGTGATCCGGGCGCCGGAGCCGTCGCGCTCGAGGACGACGCCGGGGGTCGCGTCGATGAGGGGGGTGGCGTGCATGGAAGAGCCTTCAGGGGAGCAGGGGTGTCGAACGCGGGGGGACGTTCTCGGGGGATGACTCAGATTCGCAGCCGTCCGCGCGATCGGATGCCTCCTCGCGGCCGATGCTCAGCCGGCCCCGGGGGTACGCGCGGGCGGCGGCCCGTCCCGGCCCTCCTCTACACTGCTGGGGTGATTGATCCCGTACTTCTGCGCGAGAACCCGGACGTCCTGAAGCGCTCGCAGGAGGCGCGCGGCGACTCCGTCGAGCTGGTCGACGAGGCGCTCGAGGCCGACCGCGTGCGCCGTGCGGCGATCACCGAGGCGGAGCGGCTCCGGGCCGAGCAGAACGCCTTCGGCAAGACCGTCGCCAAGGCTCCGAAGGACGAGAAGGCGGCCCTCGTCGCCGAGGCCCAGCGCCTCGCCGCCGCCGCCAAGCAGGCCCAGCAGGAGGCGTCCGAGGCCGACGACGCCTTCACCGTGCTGGTGAAGCGCATCGCCAACCCGATCATCGAGGGCGTCCCCGCGGGCGGCGAGGAGTCGTTCGAGCTCGTCAGGACGGTCGGCGAGCGCCCCGTCTTCGACTTCGCCCCGCGCGACCACCTCGAGCTCGGCGAGCTGCTGGACGGCATCGACATGCAGCGCGGCGCGAAGGTCAGCGGCGCGCGCTTCTACTTCCTCAAGGGCCTGGTCGCCCGCCTCGAGATCGCGCTGATGAACCTGGGCCTCGAGAAGGCGCTCGCCGCCGGCTTCACCCCGCTGATCACGCCGACCCTCGTGCGCCCCGAGATCATGGACGGCACCGGCTTCCTCGGCGAGCACGACGACGAGGTGTACCGCCTCCGCGACGACGACCTCTACCTCACCGGCACCAGCGAGGTCGCCCTCGCCGGCTACCACGCCGACGAGATCCTCGACCTCTCCGGCGGCGCGAAGCGCTACGCGGGCTGGAGCACCTGCTACCGCCGCGAGGCGGGCTCGGGCGGACGGGACACCCGCGGCATCATCCGCGTGCACCAGTTCAGCAAGCTCGAGATGTTCGTCTACACCCTCCCCGAGGACGCCGAGGCGGAGCACGCGCGCCTCCTCTCGTACCAGGAGGACGTCCTGCAGAGCCTCGGCCTGCACTACCGCGTCATCGACACGGCGGCCGGCGACCTCGGCCAGAGCGCGGCGCGCAAGTTCGACGTGGAGGCGTGGGTCCCCACGCAGGAGACCTACCGCGAGCTGACCTCGACCTCGAACTGCACCACGTTCCAGGCCCGCCGCCTCGACACCCGCTACCGCACCGAGTCGGGGAGGACGGCTCCGGTCGCAACCCTCAACGGCACGCTCGCGACCACCCGCTGGATCGTCGCCCTCCTCGAGACCCACCAGCGGGCGGACGGCTCGGTGCTCGTCCCCGAGGCGCTGCGGCCCCACCTCGGCGGCCTCGAGGTGCTCGAGCCCGTCGCATGAGCGCGGCCCGCGCCTCCGGCCGCCGCCTCGTCGCCCTCGACATCGACGGCACCGTCATGCACGAGGACGGCACCATCACCCGCGCGGTGACGGACGCGATCACCCGCGTGGCCGCCCAGGGCGACGAGGTGATGCTCGCCACCGGGCGCTCGCCCTCCTCCACCCTGCCGGTCGTCGAGCGCCTCGGGATCTCGCCCGAGTACGTGATCTGCTGCAACGGAGCGGTCACGCTCCGCCGCGACGCGTCCGGTGCGTACGTCCCCGAGACGGTCGAGACCTTCGACCCGACGGAGGTCCTCGAGACCATCCGCCGCTCCCTCCCCGACGCGCACTACGCCGTCGAGGACGCGGACGGCGCCTTCTTCTACACCGAGGCGTTCCCGGGCGGTGCCGTGATGGGTGCCGAGACGACCCACGTCCCCTTCGAGGAGCTGCTCGGCCGGCTGTGCACCCGCGTCGTCGTGATCTCGCCCGAGACCGGGATCGAGGAGTTCACCTCTCTGGTCGAGGAGATGGGCCTGCACCAGGTCAGCTACGCGATCGGCTGGACCGCCTGGCTCGACATCGCCCCGCACGGCGTCAACAAGTCCACCGCGCTCGAGGTCGTCCGCGAGGAGCTGGGCATCGAGCGGAGCGACGTGGTCGCGCTGGGCGACGGCCGCAACGACATCGAGATGCTCACCTGGGCCGCCGCCGAGGGCGCAGGGCTCGCGATGGGGCAGGCGCCCGACGAGGTGCGGGCCGTGGCCTCCGCCGTGATCCCCTCGGTCCACCAGGACGGCGTGGCGGTCGCGCTCTCGGCGCTGCGCTGATCACGGTCCCGCGCGCTCGGCGGTTACTATCGGGTGTCGCTCCTGCGGGAGCGGCCGGGAGGGCTGTCCGAGCGGCCGATGGAGCCAGTCTTGAAAACTGGTGGGCGGAAACGTCTCGTGGGTTCGAATCCCACGCCCTCCGCCACGCCGTCCGCCACGGAGTCCCGTTCTTCGCGTCGCTTCTCGCCGGCGACTTCCGACGCACGTCCTGGCGCGCGACGACGGAGGCCTGCCCGCTCTCCTTCGGAACGCGCCAGCCCTCTGTATAGGATTGCGCGACGCCCGGGATCGACGCCCGGCCCTCACCTCCGCACCACTGACGCCTCGACACCGGGAGACGGATGCGCCGCACGGGCCCTTCGACACAGACTCGCGACACTCCGCGCACGCCGCGCCCCTTCGTGCGGCACGGCCGCCAGAACCGGCACACCCTCGCGCGGACCCTGGTGAAGGGAGCCGCCCTCGTGGGCGGTGTCGGCGTGGTCGCCTCGGTGTCGGTGGTCGCGATCGCGGCGACGCTGATCGTCCAGTCCGTGCAGCCCTCGGTCGACCTGCACCCGGGCGCGGCCGGCTCCAGCGTCGAGGCCGGAGGCGCCCCGGAGATCGGCGCACTGGAGGGCGGCTTCAACGTCCTCGTCGTCGGCAGCGACTCGCGGAAGGGCCAGGGCGACGCCTACGGCGACCCCGATGAGGAGACGAGCGTCCTCAACGACGTCAACATGCTGATGCACGTCTCGGCCGACCACAGCAACGCGACGGTCGTGAGCTTCCCCCGCGACATGTACGTCGACATCCCGGAGTGCGTGAACGCCGCCACGGGTGAGACGATCCCCGCCCGGTACGACACCAAGATCAACGAGGCGATGGGCAGCGACGTCAGCCTCGGCTGCGTAGCAGGGGTCGTCGAGGACCTCATGGGCGTCCGGGTCGACTACGGCGCGGTCGTGCAGTTCAACGGCGTGATCGAGATGTCGAACGCGGTCGGCGGAGTCGACGTCTGCGTCGCGACCGAGATCGCGGACCCCTACACGAACACCTACCTCGAGCCGGGCGTGCACTCGCTCGAGGGCATGGCGGCGCTGCAGTTCCTCCGCAGCCGCCACGGCATCGGCGACGGCAGCGACCTGACCCGCATCAGCAACCAGCAGGTCTTCCTCTCGGCGCTCGTGCGCCGGATCAAGAGCGCGGACACCCTCCTCAACCCGGTCGCGCTCTACGGTCTCGCGAAGGCGGCGCTCGGCAACATGACGCTCTCGACCGGTCTCGACAACGTGAACACGATGGTCCAGATGGGACTCGCGCTGAAGGACGTCGACCTCGCGGACGTCGTCTTCGCGCAGTACCCGACCGGGGCGACTCCGAGCGGAGTGGAGCCGGACCGCGCCGCGGGCGACGTCCTGGCGAGCGCCCTGCAGACCGATCAGCCGATCGCCATCACCGGCGGCACGGGCGCCGGCGCGACCGTGGAGGGCGAGGCGGCGGCCCCGGCCGACACCGCCGCTCCGTCGGGCCCGGCGACCGCGGATCCGCTGGCGACGGCCGAGGCGGCACCCGGCACTCCTGCAGCCGGCACTCCTGCAGCGACTCCCGAGGACGGATCCAAGGTTGCCCTGCCAGAATCGGTCACCGGCCAGAGCGCCGACCAGCAGACCTGCTCGGTCGGCTTCTTCGGCTGAGCCGAGGGCGGGCGGCACCACGGGTGCTCTCCACCTCGCGCGCTGACTCCGGGACGACACGCGTCCCGCAGCCGAGAGAGAGTACGACCCGATGAGCGAACGCGCGTCCACCCGGACCACAGCAGCACGGCACGGCCGCCTGCGCCGCCCGAGCGGCGTGCGCTTCGCCGCGCGGATCCTCGCAGCCTGCGTGGGCGTCGGCGTGCTCAGCGCGGTCTGCATCGTGGCGATCGCCGCCTCGCTGATCGCCGGGAGCGCGCGTCCGTCCGTCGACCTAGGGATCGACTCGGGCGGAGGCGACGTGCCCGAGATCGGGGCGATCGAGGGCGGCGTCAACATCCTGCTCGCCGGCAGCGACAGCGCCGACGGATCGGCCGCCGGGGCCTACGGCGAGCGTGCCGAGAACCTCAACGACGTCACGATGCTCATGCACATCTCGGCCGACCACTCGACCGTGGAGGTCGTCAGCTTCCCCCGCGACCTCTACGTCCCGATCCCCTCCTGCACCGACCCGGCCACCGGCGCCGTCTCGGACGCGGTGGACTCGGCGAAGATCAACACCTCGCTCGAGGCCGGCGGGCTGGCGTGCACCGTGCAGACGGTCGAGCAGCTGACCGGGCTCGAGATCCCCTACGCGGCGCTCATCCAGTTCGAGGGCGTCATCGAGATGTCGAACGCGGTCGGCGGAGTGGACGTCTGCGTCGCCACCCCGATCCAGGACGAGTACACGGGGTTGAACCTCGACGCGGGCACGCACACGCTCGTCGGCGCCGAGGCGCTGGCGTTCCTCCGCACCCGGCACGGCGTCGGCGACGGCAGCGACCTCACCCGCATCTCGAGCCAGCAGGTGTACCTCTCATCGCTGGTGCGCAAGGTGAAGAGCGCGTCGACGCTCTCGAACCCGGTGAACCTCTACGGCCTCGCGAAGGCGGCCGTCTCGAACATGCAGCTCTCCACCTCGCTCGAGAACGTGAACACCCTCGTGTCGATCGGCCTCGCGGTGAAGGACGTCGACCTCGCGAACGTGGTCTTCGTGCAGTACCCGACCTTCATCGACGGCAACGGCGTGTACCCCAGCGAGGACGCGGCGGCGGCGCTGAACGCGGCGCTCCTCGCCGACCAGCCGATCGCGCTGAGCGGCACCACCGGCGGCGGCTCGCAGTCGACGGGGGAGGAGCCCGGGGCGACCAACGCTCCGGCGGCCACGGAGTCGCCGGCCACCGACGCCCCCGCGACGAGCGCACCCGACGGGCCGGTCACCCTCCCGAGCGACGTCTCCGGGCAGACCGCGCAGCAGGAGACCTGCACGATCGGCCGACCCCTGTCGGACCAGTAGGCGGCTTCTCGCCTTCCCGCGGAGGGGCGGGCGCCCGTGTCGCGAGGCCCTCGCGGGTGCGGTTATGATGGTCGTCGTGCGTCCGCCAGCGGGCGCTCGGGAGTCGTCGCATAGTCCGGTCGAGTGCACCACCCTGCTAAGGTGGAGAACCCTTTATTGGGTTCCGTGGGTTCAAATCCCACCGACTCCGCATCGTCCGAAGGCCCCGCTCAGGCGGGGCCTTCGTCGTTCCCGGCGGTGCCTGTGCCTGCCGCAGTACCGGCGTCTCCCGGCGGTGCCGGTGTCGCCGCAGTGCCGGGGTCTCGCGGTGCCGGAGCCTTCCGGCCGGTGCTCCGCCGCTCGCGCGCGGCGTCGGCGGCCGATGCGATCCGGCGCCTCAGCCCGCCGGGATCCGCCGCCGATCCGCCGGGCGGGTGCGCTCCCGGAGCGGCTACCCTGATCGGATGCCCAGCCCGATCCTCGACGCCCTGTCCGCCCCTCCCGCGCGGAGGGACGTCGCCTCGATCCGGGGTGCTCTCGCCGAGGTCGCGATCGGCGACTCGGTGCGCGTCCTCGTCCGCTCCCCGCGCTACGGCCTCTACGGGATCGAGGGGGTCGTCCGGCAGGCCGTCGGCGGCGAGCTCGTCGTCGCGGACGTCTTCCTCGGCACGGGGACCGAGATCCAGAGCATCGCCCTGGCTCCGGACGCCGACGAGGTCGGCGGGGAGCGCTCGGCCGAGGGACTCGAGCACGGGGATCCGGTGCGCGTGGCGTTCTCGACTCCGGCGCTCGGGTCGTTCACGATCACGGGCCCGCTGACGGCCGGCGGCCGCGACGGGTTCCTCCTCGTCGGCAGCTGGATCGTCGCGGACGGCGGCGAGCCAGGCCGCCACGTCGACCGCATCGAGCGCCTGACGGACGTCGGCGTCCACGAGAAGCACGTCCCCGGGCGCCGCTCCGCGGTCGAGGAGTAGCCCCTCAGCTCTGGCAGTGCGGGCACCAGTAGGTGACCCGCAGCTGCAGCTCGTCGTCGCCGAGCTCACCGCGCTCGATCGGAGTGCCGCAGCGCCGGCACGGCTTGCGGTCGCGGCCGTAGACCCAGAGCTGCTGGCCCGGGCGCAGGTTGCCGGTCGTCGTGCGCTCGATCCGCTCGCGGTTCACGGTGATGAGCCGCTTCGCGAGCGCGATGGTGCGCACGAGGTCGCCGCTCCCGCCGACCGGGCGCGTGGGCAGCACGCCGCGCAGGAAGCACAGCTCGGCGCGGTAGACGTTGCCGAGTCCGGCCATGATCCGCTGGTCGAGCAGCGCGAGCCCGATCGGCCGCTCCGGATCGGCGGACAGGCGTCGCAGCGCCTCGTCCGCGTCCCAGTCGGCGCCGAGCAGATCGGGGCCGAGATAGCCGACCACGTCCTCCTCGGCCGAGCGCGGGACGATCTCGAGGAGCCCGAGCTCGAAGCCGACCGCCTGCCAGTCCTCGGTCTCGAGGACGATCCGGGCCTGGAACGCCGGCCGGTGCCACTTCGGCCGCTCGCCCTCGCCGCGGGAGTAGAGGTGCCAGCTCCCCTCCATCTTGAGGTGGGAGTGGATCAGCGCGTCGCCGACCCGCATCAGCAGGTGCTTGCCGCGGGGGACGACCTCGTCGATCGTCTCGCCGGTGAGGTCGACCGTCGCGTACTTCGGCACGCGGACGTCGCACCGGGTCAGGACCTCGCCGTCCAGCGCCTCGGCGAGGTTGTGGGCGGATCGGTAGACGGTGTCACCCTCGGGCACGCGGGCTCCCTCCGGCGCTCACGAGCGCATCCTCAGGCCGCGCGGATTCGCGACGAAGCCGGCGGCGACGAGGGCGTCGCCGAAGGGCGTGCCGAGCGCGAAGACGCCGTCGATCTTCTCGACGGTCAGCTTCTCGACCCCGCGGGAGCGGACGAGCTGCGAGAGGGCGCCGGCCGCGTCGGCGAGGGCCGCCTCGTCGGCGGTGAAGGTGAGGGCGGTCTTGCCGCCGCGCTCGAGGTAGACCGCGAGCGCTCCGTCGACGACGGCGACCAGCGCGCCGGCCTTCCGACCGGGGCGGTGCCCCTCGCCCTGCGGCCACGGCAGAGCGGCGCCGAACGGATTGGCGGGGTCGGTCGCCGCGAGCGCGAGCACCGGACGTGAGCGCTCCTGCGCCTCGTCCTGCGGGGCGAACGTGCGGAGCCGGTCGACGCTGCCGGCGGTGCCGAACTGCGCTGCTCCCAGCTTCTCGATGAAGTAGCCCCTCCGGGCGCGGCCCTGCTGCTCGAAGCCGCTCAGCACCTTGTAGGCGAGGGCGAAGCCGCCCAGGACGCCCTCGGCCTGCACGGAGCCGCGAGTGACGATCCCGTACCGCTCGAGCAGCGTCTCGCCGAGCGCGTGCCCGCGGATCGTCGCGTCCGACTCCGCGAGCGGCACGATCGACCAGCGGCCGCCGGCGGTCGGCGGCCCCACGCGGGTGGCCATCGTGGGGCGGGCGGTCATCCGGCCCCGGGGCGCGCGGGCGCGGGCGGGGGCGCGCGGCTGGCGGTGGGCGCCGCCGGTCGAGCCGACGAGGGTGCGCAGCGGCGCCAGGGTGTCGTTCGTGACGAGCCCGGCCCAGACCAGCTCCCACAGGGCCTCGACGAGACCCGCGTCGTCGGTGGAGCCGACCGCGTCGGAGAGCTGGCGGAAGAAGTAGCCGCCGCCCGAGCCGAGCACGCCGACGATCTCCTGCTGGAGCTCGGTCAGGGTCACGGACTCGGCGGCGGGGACGGGGAGGGTCAGCCCTGCCGTGTCGGCGAGATGGAGGCTCACCCAGCCGTCGTTGCCGGGCAGGGTGCCCGCGCCGGCCCAGAGGACCTCGCCGGTCGCGGTGAGCTCGTCGAGCATCGCGGGGGAGTAGTCGCGCACCCGGGCGGGCAGGATCAGCGACTCCCAGGCGGACGCGGGGATGGGCGCGCCGGCCAGCTGGTCGATCACGGAGGCCACGCCGTCGATACCGCGGAGCGAGCCGCCGACGTGCTGCCAGGCGGGGAGGAAGCGGGCGTACGCGGCCGCGTCCACCGGCTCCACCTCCTTGCGGAGCGCGGCGAGAGAGCGGCTGCGCAGGCGGCGCAGCACCTCGGCGTCGCACCACTCGGTCCCGGTGCCGGTGGGGCGGAACTCGCCCTCCGAGACGCGGCGCTCGCCCGCGAGGCGGCGCAGGGTGTCGGTGACGACCGCGACTCCGAGGCCCAGGCGGGTGGCGACGGCGGCGGCGGTGAAGGGGCCGTGGGCGCGCGCGTAGCGGGCGACGAGGTCGCCGAGCGGATCGCGGACCGGGTCGATGAAGGCGACGGGGACGCCGATCGGCAGGGGCACGCCGAGAGCGTCGCGGAGCCGGGAGGCGTCCTCCATCGCGGCGTACCGCTGCTCACCGCCGAGGCCCACGGGCAGGACGCGCTTGGCCTTCACGAGCGCGGCCACGTCGGCCTCGAGCACCGCGCGCTCGATCGCGGGCGCCTTCGCGACGTCCGCCGAGGCGACCGACTCGTCGACCAGGCGCTCCCCGAGCTCGTCGAGCGTCAGCGGGCCGAGCAGCCGGAGCAGGTCGGCGGCGCCCTCGAGCCCGCGGAGGCGGCGCTCGGGCTCGACGCGCTGCAGCTCGCGCTCGATCTGCGCGAGGACGGCCGGGTCGAGCAGCTCGCGCAGCTCCGCCCGGCCGAGCAGCTCGCCGAGGAGCGTCGCGTCGACCGAGAGCGCCGCGGCACGGCGCTCGGCGAGCGGGCTGTCGCCCTCGTACATGAAGGCCGCGACGTAGCCGAAGAGCATGGACCGCGCGAACGGACTGGCGGTCGGCGTCTCGACCTCGAGGATCCGCAGCTCGCGCCCGTCCAGCCGCGCGGCGAGCCGGAGCAGCGCGGGCAGGTCGTAGACGTCCTGGAGGCACTCGCGGACGGTCTCGAGGATGATCGGGAAGGTCGGGTAGGTGCGGGCGACGTCGAGCAGCTGCGCCGCCCGCTGCCGCTGCTGCCAGAGCGGGGAGCGCTTGCCCGGGTTGTACCTCGGGAGCAGGAGCGCCCGCGCCGCGCACTCGCGGAACCGGGCGGCGAAGAGGGCGGAGCCGCCGACCTCGCTCGTGACCAGCTGCTCCAGCTCCTCGCGCTCGAACAGGAACAGCTCGGAGCCCGGCGGCTCCGACTCCGTGTCGGGGATCCGCACGACGATGCCGTCGTCCCCGGCCATGGCCGCTCCGTCGACGCCGTGCCGCTCGCGGACGCGAGCGCCGATGGCGAGCGCCCACGGCGAGTGCACCTGCATCCCGTACGGGGAGTGCAGCACCAGCCGCCAGTCGCCCAGCTCGTCGCGGAAGCGCTCGAGCACGAGGGTGCGGTCGTCCGGGATCTGCCCTGTGGCCAGGCGCTGCTCGTCGAGGAAGGAGAGGAGGTTGCTGGTCGCGTACTCGTCGAGCCCGGCCGCCGTGCAGCGCTCGAGGGCCGTCTCGGGGGCGGCGGCGCCCACCTCGCGGGTGAACGCCCCGATCGCCTCGCCGAGCTCGGCGGGGCGCCCCTGCGAGTCGCCCTTCCAGAACGGGAGGCGCCCGGGCTCGCCGAACGCCGGCGTCACGATCACGCGGTCGTAGGTGATCTCTTGGATGCGCCAGCTGGTGGCTCCGAGCGCGAAGACGTCGCCGACGCGGGACTCGTAGACCATCTCCTCGTCGAGCTCTCCGACGCGGTTGCCGGTCGAGCCCGGCTCGCCGACCATGAACACGCCGAAGAGCCCGCGGTCGGGGATGGTGCCGCCGCTGGTGACGGCGAGGCGCTGGGCGCCGGGCCGGCCGGTGAGCGTGTTCGCGTCGCGGTCCCAGACGAGGCGCGGCCGCAGCTCCGCGAACTGGTCGGAGGGGTAGCGGCCCGAGAGGAGGTCGAGGGTCGCCTCGTAGGCGGAGCGGGGCAGGGACACGAAGGGGGCGCTGCGGCGGACGGTGTCGAACCAGTCGTCCACGTCGAGGCTCTCGAGGGCGGTCGCGGCGACGGTCTGCTGCGCGAGGATGTCGAGCGGGTTCGCGGGGACGGCGATCGCCTCGATCAGGCCCGAGCGCATCCGCTCCGTCGTCACGGCGGAGTGGAGAAGGTCGGCCCGGTGCTTGGGGTAGAAGGACCCGCGCGAGACCTCGCCGACCTGGTGGCCGGCTCGACCCACGCGCTGCAGGGCGCTCGCGACCGAGGGCGGCGTCTCGACCTGGACGACGAGGTCGACCGCGCCCATGTCGATCCCCAGCTCGAGGCTCGAGGTCGCGACCACGCAGCGCAGGCGGCCGGACTTCAGGTCGTCCTCGATGATCGCGCGCTGCTCCTTGCTCACCGAGCCGTGGTGGGCGCGGGCGAGCAGCGGCTCCTCGTCGGGCGCGGACTGCCCGCTGCCGCTCGTGCCCCCGGCCGCTCCCATCGCCTCGGCCGGGGAGCGGCGGACGGAGGAGGAGGCCGCCTCGGCGAGCAGGGCCCCGACTGCGACGGGCTCGCCCGCCTCGCGCGCCCGCTCCGCGGCGAGCTCGCGGCGCTCGGCGTAGATCTCGTTGAGCCGGGCGGTCAACCGCTCGGCGAGACGGCGGGAGTTCGCGAAGACGATGGAGGAGGTGTGCGCGAGGACCCGGTCGACGATCGACTCCTCGACGTGCGGCCAGATCGACCCGCTCTGCGGACCGGTGGCCCCCATCGTCGATCCGTCCTGCGGAGCCGCCGTCCCCAGCTCGGACATGTCCTCGACCGGGACGACGACGCTGAGGTCCCACTGCTTCTCGGACGCCGGAGCCACGATCGCGACCGGGGAGCGGCCGGCGAGGAACCGGGCCACCTCCTCGCGCGGGCGCACCGTCGCCGAGAGGCCGATGCGCTGCACCGGCTTCGGGAGCAGGGCGTCGAGCCGCTCGAGGGAGACGGCGAGGTGCGCCCCGCGCTTGGTCGACGCGACCGCGTGGACCTCGTCGACGATGACCGTCTCGACGCCGCGGAGCGACTCGCGCGCCGCCGAGGTGAGCATGAGGTAGAGCGACTCGGGGGTCGTGATCAGGATGTCCGGCGGCGTCTTCTGCAGCACGCGCCGCTCGGCGGCGGGCGTGTCTCCCGACCGCACCCCGACGGTGACCGTGGCCGGCGCGGTGCCGATGCCCTCGGCGCTCAGCCGCAGCGCCGTCTGAGTGACGCCGACGAGCGGCGAGCGGAGGTTGCGCTCGACGTCGACGCCGAGAGCCTTCAGCGGCGAGACGTAGAGCACGCGCGTGCGGTGCTGCGGATCCTCCGGCGGCGGGCCCTGCACGAGCCGGTCGATCGCCCAGAGGAAGGCCGAGAGCGTCTTGCCGGAGCCGGTGGGAGCGACCACGAGGGCGTGCGCTCCGCTCGAGATGGCCGACCAGGCGCCCTCCTGGGCGGCGGTCGGCGCCGGGAACGCGCCCTCGAACCACGCGCGCGTGGCGGGGGAGAAGCGCTCGAGGACGTCCGGCATGCACCCATCCTCCCTGCCACCTCCGACATTGCCGGGGTCGCGGCCCGGGGGCGAGCCCTTGACGCGGGGGAGCCCGCCCGTCAGGCGAAGCAGAGACGCACGAACGTGCCGATGTCGGCGAGCTCGGCCTGCCCGACTCCGTGGGCGACGCCCTCGTAGACCCGGGCGTCGAGCGCCGTGTGCTCCGGGAACCAGGCCGCCGCGTCCCGCACGAGCTCCTCCGGGATCACCGTGTCGAGCGTCCCGCGGCCCCAGAACACCGGAGGACGCTCGCGGGCGAGCCGCTCGTCCGCGTCGTCGCCCTCGGCGAGCGGGACCACGAACCCGGACAGAGCGACCGCGAAGGCGAAGCGGCCCGGCGCGCGCCGCAGCAGCTGCACCGCCAGCGCGGCGCCCTGGGAGAAGCCCAGCAGCCCCACCGGGCCCGGGTGCTCCAGACCGTCGAGCCACTCGATCACACCGGCCGCCGCCGCCTCGACGGCCTCGGGATCGGCCCGCGGCTCGTCCGGCACCAGCGGGACACGGAGGGGCCACCACGCGTTCGCCCCGCCGCCCAGGGCGAGAGGCGCCCGGAGGGACGCGAGGACCGGCTCCAGCGGCAGGTAGGCGCCGAGCGAGAACAGGTCCCCTTCGTGCGAGCCGTAGCCGTGCAGCAGCACCAGGAGGGGCCTGCCGACGCGGTCGCGCTCGGAGGAGGACCACAGCACCGCGTTCGCGTCGATTCCCATCGCACCATCATCCCCCTGAGTGCGGGATCGCCGCCGCCGGTCGGAACACCAGCCGCGAAGGGTGAGAATGGCTGCATGAGCGTGCGCACCCCTGACCCGAACTCCGGGTGGCTGTCCGACGACGAACTCGCCGAGATCCGCCGGCGGCTCCCGCTGCTGTACGTGGAGGCCGTGCCCGTCCGGGTCGACGGGCTCGGGCAGGTCACCGAGGTCGGCGTGCTCCTGCGCGCGACCCCCTCCGGCCAGATCACCCGCACGATCGTCTCGGGCCGCGTGATGTACGGCGAGACGCTGCGCGACGCGCTGTTCCGCCACCTCGAGAAGGATCTCGGCCCGATGGCCTTCCCCCTCCTCCCGGCGAGCCCGCTCCCCTTCCACGTCGCCGAGTACTTCCCGATGCCCGGCATGGGACCGTTCACCGACGACCGCCAGCACGCGGTCTCCCTCGCCTACGTCGTCCCCGTCACCGGCACCTGCGACCCCCGCCAGGACGCCCTCGAGCTCACCTGGATGACCCCCGACGAGGCCTGCTC
This sequence comes from Rathayibacter sp. AY1F2, assembly GCF_002930885.1. Taxonomy (NCBI): domain Bacteria; kingdom Bacillati; phylum Actinomycetota; class Actinomycetes; order Micrococcales; family Microbacteriaceae; genus Rathayibacter; species Rathayibacter sp. AY1F2. Next base: position 31,482 of record NZ_PSVG01000016.1, read on the forward strand.
CGACGCGATCTCCGCCGAGATGGAGGGCGGGCGGGGCGCGCTGATCCGCGCCGCGCTCGCTTCCGTCGGCCGCCTGTCCTAGCGGCGCGGATCGGCCGCGGCGCTCCCTTCTGCGCGCCGCTATCGGTGCGCAAGGATGGCGGGCCGGCTGGAGTGTCGGGCGTCCGCCTGGACCCATCCGCCGGCACGCGACCCGGCCGTTCGGCTCGTGGATCCGGCGTCCACCGGACCTCTGTGACCGGGCGAGGAAAGGCGGCGCCCCTGCCCGACGACGGCGCAGCAGGGGATCGCCTGATCATGACGCGGTGAGGACTTCCGGAGCTCCCTGTGCGGGACTCCGCTCGAAGAGGTGAAGCGTGAACGACGAAGGGCCGGGGCCCGCGACCAGAAGTCGCGGGCCCCGGCCCTTCGTGATGTCGGCGCCCTGATCAGGACGAGCGCTGAGGTGCGATCACCGAACGCCCAGCCCCCGGACCAGCCGCTGCCCGCGAGGCGAACGGTCGATCCGCGTGCGAGCGGATCGGCCTAGCCGGTCGCGACACGCTCTGCGCGTCGCGACCGTGCTTGAAGCCGACCGCGGTGCGCCGCTCCGCGGCTGCCCGCGAGGCGAACGGTCGATCCGCGTGCGAGCGGATCGGCCTAGCCGGTCGCGACACGCTCTGCGCGCCGCGACCATGCTTGAAGCCGACCGCGGTGCGCCGCTCCGCGGCGCACAATCGGACTCAGCCCTGCGCGCGGCGGCCGCCGCGGCGGGCGCCGCCGCCGGCGGACTCGCGGGCGGGAGCGGCCGAGGCCGCTCCGCCGGTCGCGGTGCTGTAGAACGAGCGCGATCCGCCCGAGGTCGAGGGGGCACCGGCGGCCGAGCGGCTGCGGCCTCCGCGGGCGCCGCCGCGGGCGGGTCCCTCGGCGGCGGTGCGGTCGCGGCGGGGGCGGTCGCCTCCGCCGGTCGCGGCACCCGTCGAGCGTCCGCCGCGGGGTGCGGCGGTGCCCTCGGTGCGGGCCGCGCGCTTGCGCTGCGCGTTGGCGCCCTGCGAGCGTCCGCCCTGCGACTGGCCGCGGACGGGCTCGACGACGGCGCTGGGGGTGACGTACGGAGCGACGTCGCCGACGAGCTTCGCGACGGCGGCCGAGTCGGCCGTCACCTGCTGGGGCGCGACCTGGATCGCGGCCTTGCGGAGGAGGGTCTTCACGTCGCTGCGCTGCGTGGGCAGGACGACGGTGACGACGTCTCCCTCGCTGCCGGCGCGGGCGGTGCGGCCCGAGCGGTGCAGGTACGCCTTGTGCTCCATCGGCGGGTCGACGTGGATGACGAGCTCGACGTCGTCGACGTGCACACCGCGGGCGGCGACGTCGGTGGCGACGAGGACCTTGACGGTGCCGGCGCCGAACGCGGCGAGGTTCCGGTCGCGGGCGACCTGCGAGAGGTTGCCGTGCAGGTCGACCGCGGGGATGCCCTGGCCGGTGAGCTGCTTGGCGAGCTTCTTCGCGTGGTGCTTGGTGCGCATGAAGAGGATGCGGCGGCCGGTGCCGGACGCGAGCGTCTTCACGAGAGCGTTCTTGGCGTCGAGGCCGTCGACCTCGAACACGTGGTGGGTCATCAGCGCGACCGGCGAGTTGGCCTCGTCGACCGAGTGGAGCACCTCGTTCTGGAGGTACTTCTTGACCAGCTTGTCCACGCCGTTGTCGAGCGTCGCGGAGAACAGCAGGCGCTGCCCGCCGCGGGGGGTCTTGTCGAGGATGCGCGTGACGACCGGCAGGAAGCCGAGGTCGGCCATGTGGTCGGCCTCGTCGAGGACGGTGATCTCGACGGCGTCGAGGTTCACGAAGCCCTGCTTCATCAGGTCCTCGAGGCGGCCCGGGCAGGCCACGACGATGTCGACGCCCTGCTTGAGCGCGGCGACCTGGCGCTGCTGCGAGACGCCTCCGAAGATCGTGGTGGTGACGATGCCGTACGCGTCGGCGAGGGGCTGCATCGCGGCGGTGATCTGCGTGGCGAGCTCGCGGGTCGGCGCGAGGACGAGTCCGAGCGGGCGGCCGGGGCGGCGGCGTCCGCCGGCGAGCGAGCCGCCGAGTCGGGCGATCATCGGGATGGAGAAGGCGAGGGTCTTGCCGGAGCCGGTCTTGCCGCGGCCGAGGACGTCGCGTCCGCCGAGGGTGTCGGGCAGCGTGTCGACCTGGATCGGGAAGGGCTCGGTGATGCCGCTCGCGGTGAGCGCAGCCACGAGGGGGGCCGGCACGCCGAGGGCGCTGAAGGAGAGGGGGGTGTTCGACATGGAGTGGTGCCTTTCGGGGGCATCATGCCGATCGAGGACGCGCGGGCGGTGGCCGGGGCGCGGGTGATCGGCGTTCGGGCGAAGGTGACGGTGGTCACATCCGTTCGCCGTACGATTCGGTGCGCGCGGCCGGGGGCCTCATGCACGTGCGCCAGATGGTCGGGACGGATCCTCGACGGTCAGAGTCCTAGGGGACAAGGGGCGTTCTACGACGCGGGGGAGCGCAGTCGCTGCGCTCGCACCATCCCACTCTAGTGGATGCCGATCCATCCGCGCATCGCGGCCTGCACGCGGGAGCCGTCGCGGTCGCTCAGCTTGGTCCCGACGAAGTCGCCCGCCCAGTCCGAGGTCTGCACGCGGAAGGCCGGCTCCGGGTCGCGCAGGGTCTTCAGGATGACGGCGGCGACGTCGGACGGGTCCTGCGCGTGGGTCGAGGAGAAGGACGACGCGGCGCGGTCGAGGTAGGCGCCGAGCGCCGGCGCGTAGGGGCCGGCCTGCGCGAGCATCGCCGCCGCGTCGATGCCGACGTTCTCGACGAAGCTGCTGCGGACCGCTCCCGGCTCGATCAGCGACACGTGGACGCCGACGGAGGCGGCGACCGGGGCGAGCGCCTCGAAGAACCCCTCGACCGCGAACTTCGACGCGCAGTAGTCCTCGTTGAACGGCTGCCCGATCGCGCCGCCGACGCTCGAGACGGTGACGATGCGACCGCGGGACGAGCGCAGCATCGGCATCGCGGCGCGGGTGACCGCGACGGTGCCGAAGAAGTTGACCTCCATCACGCGGCGCAGCTCCTCCGGATCCTCCAGCTCGAGGGTGCCGAGGTGGCCGGCTCCGGCGTTGTTCACGAGGGCGTCGAGACCGCCGAGCTCCTCCTCCACGGCGCGGAGGCAGCCGGCGACGGAGTCCGCGTCGGTCACGTCGAGCGATCGCAGGTCGAGCTCGACGCGGGCCTCGGCGGCGGCGGCGCGCAGGCCCTCCGCCCGCTCCGGATCCCGCACGGTGGCGACCACCCGCCAGCCCGCGCGCGCGGCCTCGATCGCGGTGGCGCGGCCGATGCCGGTGGAGGTTCCTGTGACGAGGAGGACGGGACGGGGCATGCGGCTTTCCTGCTTTCCGGCGCACGACGGCGCCGCCCGGAGGCTATCGGCCGCCCCTCCGAGAACGTCCAGGGTCGGTGTCAGCCCCGGTAGCGCTCGCCGACCGGCACCTCGACCGGCAGCCGGTTGCCCGCCTGGGCGAGCGGGCAGGCCCAGGCCGGGTCGTAGGCGCAGGAGGGGTTGTAGGCGAAGTTGAAGTCGAGGACCAGCGTCCCCGGGGCGGAGCCCGGGCCGAGGTCGGCGCCCTTCACGGTGTCCAGGAGGTAGCGGCCGCCGCCGTAGGTGCCGCCGGGTGTCCCCGCGAGGGCGTCCTTGACCGGCAGGAACAGTCCTCCTCCGTAGGACGCGAGGCGCCAGACGTCGAGGCTGCCGGCGTCCGGCACCTCGACCGTGCCGACCAGCTCGAAGGGGACGGTGCCGTCGGTGCCGGTCTCCACGTCCATCCGCCGCGCCTCCTCGGCCGGAGCCACCTCGAGCTCGAAGCGCCAGGCCGCGTCGTAGGGCGCGATCGGCAGCGAGCGGAAGTGCGCGCGGTCGGCCGGGAGGAGGGGGGTGGAGGGGTGCTGCGCGAAGAGCGCGTTGCGCCCGCGGATCCAGGACGCGTGCGCGGCGAGCAGGTCCACGTTCGAGAGCCGGCGCACCTCCGCGTAGAGGGCCTGGACATGGCGGCGCCAGTCCGACACCTCGACCGCCGTCGTGAGGCGGCGGCGGGGCGAGACGCCGTCGTCGTCCTGCTCCTCCTCGTCGGCGGAGGGCCACTGGAGGCGCAGGAGCTCCGAGCGCGACAGCTCGGTCTCCTCCTCGGCGACACCGTCGGGGCTCATGCGGCGGACTCCCCGCGCGGGCGGGTGTCGGCACCGAGATCGTGGCGCCAGGACGGGGCGAGGGAGCGGATGCGGATGCCGCGCCACTGCCAGAACGCCCACATCGAAGGCCAGAGCGCGGCCGAGGCGAGACCCGCCGAGAACTCGAGGCGGTCGCGGAAGAGCGTGCGCCCGTCAGGGAGCGGGGCCACGGCCATGCGGTGGTCCCACGCGGTGATCAGTCGGAGGGAGCCGGTGAGGGGCCCGCCGCTGTCGCGCAGGATCCGCACGTCGGGCATCGAGGGGACGCGGCGGTAGGAGAGGTCGATCTCCTGCGCGCCCATCGGCACGATCCCGAGGGCGTCCATCGCGACCTCGTGGGAGCCGAGCCCCCAGGTCGGGCGGAAGCCGCCCTCGTCCAGCGACGCGGCGGTCAGGAGCGGGGACATCACCTCCCGGAACACGGCCGGACTCTGCAGGGCGCGCCAGGCGGAGTCTGCGTCGGTGTCGAGCACGTGCTTGAGCATTACCTTCACGAGGAACATCCTCCTCCGCCCGCCCCTGCGCGGGAACCGGGTGCGCGCGGAGCCCCGGACGTGTATGCGCCTCCGGGGCTCGCTACCGTGTCAGGGTGACCGCTCCCGCCGCCTCCGTCGACCAGTCGACCTACCAGATCCGCTTCGAGTGGGGGGCCCGCGCCCTCCGCGTGCTCGCCCCCGCCCACGTCACGGTGCTCGTCGACGCTCTGCCCGGAGGCGAGAGCCCCGACCTCGGGGGAGTGGAGGGCCGCGTCGTCCGCGCGGGCCTGGCCGACCGCTCGGCCGTCGCCCGCTGGATCCTGGAGCGCCAGCACGAGAACGGCGGGCGCACCAGCGTCAACGTGATCGCACTCGGCGACATCGACGACAGCGGAGCGGCGCGGTTCGCGATGGAGGACCAGCTGGCGGCCGGCGCCGTCGTCGACGCGCTCATCGGATTGGGCATCGACCACGTCTCGCCCGAGGCCGCGGTGGCCTGCGCGTCCTACGAGGGCCTGCGCCGGGCGTGCGCGCACCTGCTCACCGCGTCCGAGTCCGGCCGCCTGCTCGCCGCCGAGGGGCGGGCGGACGAGGTCCGCGCCGCCGCCCGGGTCGACGCCGTCGACGAGGTGTCGGTCCTCCGCTGACCCGCCGCTCCGGCGGGCGCGGCCTCCGAGCGGTGCAGGGCGTCCGCGGAGCGCACAAGCCCCTGCGGATCCGAGCCGCCGCCTCGACCAGTCGCACGCCCCCGGCGTAGCGTTCGGCGGAGGCGGTCCCTCCGCCCCCCGCCCCGACCGAAAGCTGGCCCGCATGAAAGCCGTCCTCAACGACGTCGTCCTCGCCGACGCCCCCGACTCCGACCTGATCTCGATCGAGGGCAACTGGTACTTCCCACCGTCGAGCATCGCCGAGGGCGTGCTCGTCGAGAGCCCCACGCCCTACACCTGCCCGTGGAAGGGCGAGTGCCAGTACTTCTCGGTGCAGACCGGCGACGGCCTGCAGAAGGACAAGGCTTGGTCGTATCCGCACCCCTACCCGACGGCGTTCGACCGCGTCGGCAAGGACTTCTCGGGCTACGTCGCCTTCGACCGCTCGGTCCGCGTCTCCGACTGACCCGTCCCGCCGCGGTGCCGCTCCCGGTGCCGCGGCGGTGCGTCAGCCGCGCGGGGCGGCAGCGCGCGCGCGGTAGGCCCGGACCTTCGACCGGTTCCCGCAGCGCTGCATCGAGCACCAGCGGCGCGACCCGGCTCGGGACGTGTCGAGGTAGAGCATCCGGCACTCCGGATCCGCGCAGCGCCGCAGCCGTCCGGCCACGGCCGGGCCCAGCAGCCCCACGGCCTCCCGGGCGATGGACGCGAGCGCCTGCCTGCCCGCCGCATGGAGCCGTCCTGCCTGCCGCGACCCTCCGCCCAGCACCGGTGGGATGTCGGGCATCGCCGCGACCAGGTTGACCACGTCGACGTCGCGCGGGTCGGGCGCGGTGCCGGCCTCGGCCGCGACGGCCAGCCGGGCGATCGCGCCCCGGAGCATCAGCGCGTCGTCGAGGCGCGCGTCCCGGCTCTCGGGGCCGACCGCCTCGAAGCGCTCGGCGAGCCAGGCGGCCAGGGCGGCGTCGGAGTCGAGGTGCTCGGCCGCTCCCGGAGGCAGTGCTCCCGTCGTGGCGAAGTCGAGTGCGAGGCTTCCGGAGTCGAACCACCAGCGCCGGCCGTCGGCCTCGGGGAGCCACTGCCCGGTGACCGGCGTGCGCCCGCCGTGCGGGGCCTCGTCCGCGGTCACGGCGCCGGGACCGGTCGGCGCCGCCACTGGATCGCGTTCGCGGGCTCGAACCGGCGCGCGCAGCGGCCGCAGGCCAGGGGCCGGGTGGGCCGGCGATGGCGGTAGAAGAGGTGTCCGCCCGGGCAGGTGCCGACCCACGGCGCGAGCTCGTCCGCGGTCGGGTTGCTGTGGGTGCGCGATCCCGTGTAGCCGAGCCGTGCCGCGATCCGCCGCCACTGCGGTCCGTGCCCGGCGTCGGGCCCCGCGAGCGCGTGAGCGACCTCGTGCAGGAGGGTCTGCCGGACCTCCTCGTCGCTCCAGCGGGCGACGAGGTGGCGCGAGACCGTGATCCGTCGGCGCGTCCAGTGGCAGGCGCCGCCGCGGGTGCGCGCGTGGTCGAGCGCGAAGGACCAGGAGGGGTCGAGGTGCTCCTCGATCAGCGCGTCGGCCCAGCGGGCCACGTCCTCGAGGTCGGCCACCGGTGGCGCTGCCTAGGACTCGTCGCCGTCGGCGCGGCGTCGGCCGCGGGCGGTGCCGTCGGTGCGGGCTTCGCGGTCGGTCCCGTCCTGGAACTCGGAGGCGGCGGCGTAGCCCAGGCGCGCGACCTCGAGCTCCTCCTCGGGGACCCCGACGCGCTCGCCGAGGGCGGTCGCGGCGTCGAAGTCGCGCATCGCCCGGCCGTACTCGCCCAGCTCGAAGAAGGTGAGGCCGCGGTGCTTGAGCGCGAAGGAGTGCTCGAGGTGCCACTCGTGCGTGCGGGCCTCCTCGACGCAGAGCGCGAGCTCCGAGAGGGCCTCGTCGGTGCGGCCCCGCAGCTGCATGAGGCGGGCGCGGCGGACGCGGGCGGTGAGCAGCTCGGCGCGGTCGCCGGAGAAGCGGGTGCGGCGGACGGCCTCGTTCGCGAGGTCCCACGCCTCGTCGACGCGCCCGAGCAGGCGCAGCAGCTCCGCCTTCTCGGTGAGCGCGGCGAGGCTGCGCAGCGCGCCGATCTCCTCCAGGCGCTCCTGGGCGGCGTCGACGTCGATCTCCTCGTGGAGGGTCGCGGGGTCGTGGCGGATGATGATGCTCAGGGCGATGCTTCCTCGTGGAGTGCGGATCCGGATCGTCGCGCGCGGCGGACGAGAGGACGGTCGGGGTCGCTGACCCCGGCGTCGAGTGTACCGGCGGGTCCCCGGACGGCGCCCCGACGCGCGGCCCGGGTCAGCCCCGTCGCACCTGGAAGATGCTCCGCGCCGGCAGCGGCGACGGGGTGGCGGTCTCGTCCGTGACGACGAGGGCGCCGGCGATGAAGTTCTCGAGCTCCCGCCCCTGCACCAGCTTGGAGGGCGCGGGGTCGGAGGCGAGGCGCCGCGGCAGGCCGTCGAGCGGCAGCGGATCGGCCGAGGCGAGCATCACCACGTTCCCGAAGCGCTTGGCCTTGAGCATCTGGGTGTCGGTCATGATCGCGGTGTGCGCGAAGACGGAGGCGAGCGTCGCGGCCTGGGCGCGGGCGAAGGCGAGCGCGCCGCCGTCGGCCACGTTCACCGCGACCAGGCCGCCGGGGGCGAGCAGCGGCGCGATCGCCCCGTAGAACTCGGCGCTGGTCACGTGCGCGGGAGTGCGCGCGCCCGAGAAGATGTCGACGACGACCACGTCGACCGTGCCGCGCAGCCCGGGCGGCAGCTTGCCGAGCACCTCGCGGGCGTCGCCCTGGCGGATGCGGATCTGCGCCCCGCGGGGGAGCGGGAGCGCCTCGCGCACCAGCTCGACCAGAGCGCCCTCGATCTCGACGACCTGCTGGCGCGAGCCCGGCCGGGTCGCGGCGACGTAGCGGGGGAGGGTCAGCGCTCCGGCGCCCAGGTGGAGCGCCGTGACGCTCTCGCCCTCGGGGGCGACGAGGTCGATCGCGTGGCCGATCCGGCGGACGTACTCGAACGAGAGGTGCGTCGGATCCGCGAGGTCGACGTGCGACTGCGGAGTGCCGTCGACGACCAGGGTCGCCGCCTCGGGCGAGTGGCGGTCGGGCTCGATCCGCGCGGTGTACCCGCTGGCGAGCACGGCGCGGGGGTGCTCGGAGTCGTCTCCGCGTCGGCGGCCGGTGCGTTCCTGCATCCGACCAGTCTGCCGCGGCGGCGGGACGGCTGGGCTCCGCGCCCGGCCCGGTCGGATCGATCCGGGAGGCCGTGGCCTCGTATACCGGACCCCGCGGGGCGGCGCAAGCATCCGCACTTGCGCGGCGTGGCGCGATGCGGCTATATTCGTACTTTGCGCTCCCGAGTACCCATGCCCTCATATCGCGGTCGGCAGGTCACCGGAACCCGGCATCAGATGGTGGATGCCGTTGCCACACTCTAGCCCCGCCCCCAAGACCGAGTCGCCTCGGTCCGCACGGCGTGCGGGCAGGGGTGGCGGCCCGTCCGGCGGGAGCCCACTCCACACATCCCACAGATTGAGACCCGCGAGGGTCTACGGAGGTTCCTTCCTTGGCTGCTGCGTCCACCGCGACCACCACCTCACCCAAGAACGGACGCGGAGCTTCGCGTCTCTCGTTCGCCAAGATCAGCGACACCCTGACCGTTCCGGATCTGCTCGCGCTGCAGACCGAGAGCTTCGACTGGCTCGTCGGCTCGGAGGCGTGGAAGACCCGCGTCGCCGAGGCGAAGGCCGCCGGCCGGGAGGACCTCCCCGCCAACTCCGGCCTCGACGAGATCTTCGAGGAGATCTCCCCGATCGAGGACCTCAGCGAGACGATGCAGCTGAGCTTCACGAACCCGTACCTCGAGCCCGAGAAGTACACGATCGAGGAGTGCAAGGAGCGCGGCAAGACCTACGCCGCTCCGCTGTACGTCGAGGCCGAGTTCATGAACCACCTCACGGGTGAGATCAAGACCCAGACGGTCTTCATGGGCGACTTCCCGCTGATGACCGAGAAGGGCACGTTCATCATCAACGGCACCGAGCGTGTCGTCGTGTCCCAGCTCGTGCGCAGCCCCGGCGTCTACTTCGAGCGCCAGCAGGAGAAGACGTCCGACAAGGACATCTACTCCGCCCGCGTCATCCCGAGCCGCGGCGCCTGGCTCGAGTTCGAGATCGACAAGCGCGACCAGGTCGGCGTGCGCATCGACCGCAAGCGCAAGCAGTCGGTCACCGTGTTCCTCAAGGCCCTCGGCCTGACGAGCGAGGAGATCCTCGAGCAGTTCGCCGGCTACGAGTCGATCGAGCTGACCCTCGAGAAGGACAACATCCTCACCAAGGAGGACGCACTCCGCGACATCTACCGCAAGCTCCGTCCGGGCGAGCAGGTCGCCGCCGAGGCCGCCCGCGCGCTGCTGGACAACTTCTACTTCAACTCCAAGCGCTACGACCTCGCGAAGGTCGGCCGCTACAAGATCAACCGCAAGCTCGGCATCGACAAGGCGCTGTCCGACTCGGTGCTCACGGTCGAGGACATCATCGCGACCATCAAGTACCTGGTCGCCCTGCACGACGGCCGCACCGCCCTCCCCGGCGTGCGCGACGGCGAGCCGGTCGAGCTGCGTCTCGACGTCGACGACATCGACCACTTCGGCAACCGCCGCATCCGCGCGGTCGGCGAGCTGATCCAGAACCAGGTCCGCACCGGACTGTCCCGCATGGAGCGCGTCGTCCGCGAGCGCATGACCACGCAGGACATCGAGGCGATCACCCCGCAGACCCTGATCAACGTGCGCCCCGTCGTCGCCGCGATCAAGGAGTTCTTCGGGACCAGCCAGCTGTCGCAGTTCATGGACCAGAACAACCCGCTCGCGGGTCTGACCCACAAGCGCCGCCTGTCGGCGCTCGGCCCCGGCGGACTCTCCCGCGAGCGCGCCGGCGTCGAGGTCCGCGACGTCCACCCCTCGCACTACGGCCGCATGTGCCCGATCGAGACCCCGGAAGGCCCGAACATCGGCCTGATCGGATCGCTCGCGTCCTTCGCGCGCATCAACTCGTTCGGCTTCATCGAGACCCCGTACCGCAAGGTCGTCGACGGCACCGTCACCTCGCAGATCGACTACCTCACCGCGTCCGAGGAGGACGAGTACCTGGTCGCCCAGGCGAACGCCCCCCTCACGAAGGACTTCCGCTTCGCGGAGGGCAAGGTCCTGGTCCGCCCCAAGGGCGGAGAGGTCGAGCTCGTCGACGCCGAGCGCGTCCACTACATGGACGTCTCGCCGCGCCAGATGGTCTCGGTCGCGACCTCGCTGATCCCGTTCCTCGAGCACGACGACGCGAACCGCGCGCTCATGGGAGCGAACATGCAGCGTCAGGCCGTCCCGCTGCTGCGCAGCGAGTCGCCCGTCGTCGGAACCGGCATGGAGGGCTTCGCGGCCATCGACGCCGGCGACGTCATCACCGCCGACAAGGCCGGTGTCGTCCAGGAGGTCTCCGCCGACTCCGTCACCGTCCAGCTGGACGAGGGCGGCACGCAGACCTACTTCCTCCGCAAGTTCGACCGCTCCAACCAGGGCACCTCGTACAACAACCGCGTGGTCGTCTCGGCCGGCGAGCGCATCGAGGTCGGCGAGGTCGTCGCCGACGGCCCCGCCACCGAGAACGGCGAGCTCGCGCTGGGCAAGAACCTGCTCGTCGCGTTCATGCCGTGGGAGGGCCACAACTTCGAGGACGCGATCATCCTCAGCCAGAACCTGGTGAAGGACGACGTCCTCTCCTCGATCCACATCGAGGAGTACGAGGTCGACGCCCGCGACACCAAGCTCGGCAAGGAGGAGATCACCCGCGACCTCCCCAACGTCAGCCCGGAGCTCCTGGCCGACCTGGACGAGCGCGGCATCATCCGCATCGGCGCCGAGGTCCGCCCCGGCGACATCCTCGTCGGCAAGGTCACGCCCAAGGGCGAGACCGAGCTCTCGGCCGAGGAGCGCCTGCTCCGCGCGATCTTCAACGAGAAGAGCCGCGAGGTCCGCGACACGTCGCTGAAGGTGCCCCACGGCGAGCAGGGCACGATCATCGGCGTCAAGGTGTTCGACGCGCAGGACGGCGACGACGAGCTCGGCTCGGGCGTCAACCAGCGCGTGGTCGTCTACATCGCCCAGAAGCGCAAGATCACCGAGGGCGACAAGCTCGCCGGCCGCCACGGCAACAAGGGCGTCATCTCGAAGATCCTGCCGGTCGAGGACATGCCGTTCCTCGCCGACGGCACCCCGGTCGACATCGTCCTCAACCCGCTCGGCGTCCCCGGCCGCATGAACTTCGGCCAGGTCCTCGAGATCCACCTCGGCTGGATCGCGAAGCAGGGCTGGAAGGTCGAGGGCCAGCCGGAGTGGGCCGCGCGCCTGCCCGAGCACGCCCGTGAGGCGGCGCCCGGCACCAAGGTCGCGACCCCCGTCTTCGACGGCGCGGCGGAGGAGGAGCTCGCAGGGCTCCTCGACTCCACCACCCCGACCCGCGACGGAGAGCGCCTGATCGGCTCGTCCGGCAAGACGCAGCTGTTCGACGGCCGCTCCGGGGAGCCCTTCCCGGACCCGGTCTCGGTCGGCTACATGTACATCCTGAAGCTGCACCACCTGGTCGACGACAAGATCCACGCGCGCTCGACGGGCCCGTACTCGATGATCACCCAGCAGCCGCTCGGCGGTAAGGCGCAGTTCGGCGGACAGCGCTTCGGCGAGATGGAGGTGTGGGCCCTCGAGGCCTACGGCGCCGCCTACGCCCTCCAGGAGCTCCTCACCATCAAGTCGGACGACATCCTCGGCCGAGTGAAGGTGTACGAGGCCATCGTCAAGGGTGAGAACATCCAGGAGCCCGGCATCCCGGAGTCCTTCAAGGTCCTCATCAAGGAGATGCAGTCCCTGTGCCTGAACGTCGAGGTCCTCTCGGCCGACGGCACCGCGGTCAGCCTGCGCGACACCGATGACGAGGTCTACCGCGCCGCGGAAGAGCTCGGCATCAACATCTCCTCCCGGTTCGAGTCGTCCTCCGTCGACGACATCTGATCCGCGCCAGCATCTGACGACCTCCCGTCTCTGACGAGACACCCTGTTTTCCGACAAGGAGAAAACATTGCTCGACGTAACCACTTTCGATGAGCTGCGCATCGGCCTCGCAACGGCCGATGACATCCGTCGCTGGTCGCACGGTGAAGTGAAGAAGCCCGAGACCATCAACTACCGCACCCTGAAGCCCGAGAAGGACGGCCTGTTCGGCGAGCAGATCTTCGGACCCTCTCGCGACTGGGAGTGCTCCTGCGGCAAGTACAAGCGAGTCCGCTTCAAGGGCATCGTCTGCGAGCGCTGCGGCGTCGAGGTCACCAAGTCCTCGGTCCGCCGCGAGCGGATGGGCCACATCGAGCTCGCCGCCCCCGTCACCCACATCTGGTACTTCAAGGGCGTCCCCTCGCGCCTCGGATACCTGCTGGACATGGCGCCGAAGGACCTCGAGAAGGTCATCTACTTCGCGGCGTACATGATCATCGACGTGGACGACGACGGCCGTCACGCCGACATGCCCGGCCTCGAGAACGAGCTCCGGCTCGAGATCAAGACCCTCTCGGACCAGCGCGACTCCCGCATCGCGGACCGACTGGCTCGCCTGGAGACCGACCTCGCCGCCCTGGAGGCGGAGGGCGCCAAGAGCGACCAGAAGCGCCGCACCAAGGACGGCGCCGAGAAGGAGATGGGCCAGATCCGCAAGTCCTTCGACGAGGACATCGCGCGGCTCGAGAGTGTGTGGGAGCAGTTCCGCACCCTCAAGGTCGGCGACCTCAAGCCCGAGGACGCGGTCTTCAACGAGCTCGTCGACCGGTACGGCGTCTACTTCGAGGCCTACATGGGCGCCGAGGCGATCAAGAAGCGCCTCGAGCAGTTCGACCTCCAGGCCGAGGCCGAGACGCTGCACCTGCAGATCGCCGAGGGCAAGGGTCAGAAGAAGATCCGCGCCATCAAGCGCCTGCGCGTCGTCAACTCGTTCCTCGCCACCGGCAACTCGCCGGCCGCGATGGTCCTCGACGTCGTCCCGGTCATCCCGCCGGAGCTGCGCCCGATGGTGCAGCTCGACGGAGGCCGGTTCGCGACCAGCGACCTGAACGACCTCTACCGTCGCGTGATCAACCGCAACAACCGACTCCGCCGCCTGCTCGACCTCGGTGCCCCCGAGATCATCGTGAACAACGAGAAGCGCATGCTCCAGGAGGCGGTCGACGCCCTCTTCGACAACGGCCGCCGCGGCCGCCCCGTCACCGGAACCGGCAACCGCGCCCTCAAGTCCCTGAGCGACATGCTCAAGGGAAAGCAGGGTCGCTTCCGCCAGAACCTGCTGGGCAAGCGCGTCGACTACTCGGGCCGCTCGGTCATCATCGTCGGCCCGCAGCTCAAGCTGCACCAGTGCGGTCTGCCCAAGCAGATGGCGCTGGAGCTGTTCAAGCCGTTCGTGATCAAGCGCCTGATCGACCTGTCGCACGCGCAGAACATCAAGGCCGCCAAGCGCATGGTGGAGCGCTCGCGCCCGCAGGTGTGGGACGTGCTCGAGGAGATCATCCGCGAGCGCCCCGTCCTGCTGAACCGTGCGCCCACGCTGCACCGTCTCGGCATCCAGGCCTTCGAGCCCCAGCTGGTCGAGGGCAAGGCGATCCAGCTGCACCCGCTCGTCTGCGCCGCGTTCAACGCGGACTTCGACGGCGACCAGATGGCCGTCCACCTGCCGCTGTCCGTCGAGGCCCAGGCCGAGGCGCGCATCCTGATGCTCGCGTCGAACAACATCCTCAAGCCCTCGGACGGCCGTCCGGTCACCCTGCCCACGCAGGACATGATCATCGGCCTCCACCACCTGACGACGATCCGCGAGGGCGCCGCCGGCGAGGGCCGCGCGTTCTCCTCCGTCTCGGAGGCGATCCTCGCGAAGGACCAGGGCTCGCTGCACCTGAACTCGAAGGTCAGGATCCGCATGTCGGACGTGTACTTCGCGCAGGGTCAGGCACCCGAGGGCGTCGAGATCGACGAGAACGGCAAGGTCATCGCGCCGGTCCTCCTCGAGACCACGCTCGGCCGCGCCCTCTTCAACGAGGCGCTGCCGGTCGACTACCCCTACTTCGAGCAGGTCGCCGACAAGACGACCATCTCCGGGATCGTCAACGACCTCGCGGAGCGCTACCCGAAGGTGGAGGTCGCCGCCTCCCTCGACCGGATCAAGGACGCCGGCTTCTACTGGGCCACCCGCTCGGGTGTCACCGTGGCGCTGTCCGACATCCTCACGCCTCCGTCGAAGCCCGAGATCATCGCGGGCTACGAGAAGAAGGCCGCGAAGGTCGAGTCCGAGTACGACAAGGGTCTGACCACTCAGGCCGAGCGCCGCCAGGAGCTCGTGAAGATCTGGACCGAGGCGACCGACGAGGTCGCCAAGGCCATGCGCGCGAACTTCCCGACGGACAACACCATCAACCGCATGGTCACCTCCGGTGCCCGCGGCAACTGGCTGCAGGTGCGCAACATCGCCGGCATGCGAGGCCTGGTGAACAACCCGAAGGGCGAGATCATCGCCCGACCGATCATCTCCTCGTACCGCGAGGGCCTGTCGGTCGCCGAGTACTTCATCGCCACGCACGGTGCCCGCAAGGGCCTGGCCGACACCGCGCTCCGCACCGCGGACTCGGGCTACCTGACGCGTCGACTCGTCGACGTCTCGCAGGACGTCATCATCCGCGAGGAGGACTGCGGCACCTCGAAGGGCCTCGACCTGCCGATCATGCTCCAGGACGCCACCGGCGCCTGGATCAAGGACTCCAACGTCGAGAACTCCGTCTACGCCCGTTCGCTCGCCACCCCGGCGTCGAACGAGGCCGGCGAGCTCGTCGCCGAGGCCGGCGAGGACGTGGGCGACGTGCTCATCGAGAAGCTGGTCGGAGCGGGCGTGCGCCACATCAAGGTGCGCTCCGTCCTGACCTGCGAGTCCGCCGTCGGCGTCTGCGCGGCCTGCTACGGCCGCTCGCTCGCCACCGGCAAGCTCGTCGACATCGGAGAGGCCGTCGGCATCATCGCGGCCCAGTCGATCGGCGAGCCCGGCACGCAGCTCACGATGCGCACCTTCCACACCGGTGGATCGGCCTCGGCCGACGACATCACGCAGGGTCTTCCCCGCGTGCAGGAGCTCTTCGAGGCCCGCACCCCCAAGGGCGCGTCGCCGATCGCGGAGGCCGCCGGCCGGATCACCATCGAGGACACCGACCGTGCCCGCCGCGTCATCCTCCAGCCGGACAACGGCGACGAGGCGGTCATCTACCCGGTGCTCAAGCGCTCGCAGCTCCTCATCGAGGACGGCCAGCACGTCGAGCTCGGGCAGCAGCTGCACGTCGGAACGGTCGACCCCAAGGAGGTCCTGCGCGTGCTGGGCGTCCGCGAGGTCCAGAAGCACCTGGTGGGCGGCGTCCAGGGCGTCTACCGCTCGCAGGGTGTGCCGATCCACGACAAGCACATCGAGGTCATCGTGCGTCAGATGCTCCGCAAGGTCACCGTGGTCGACCACGGCGACACGGAGCTGCTGCCGGGCGAGCTCGTCGACCGCTCGCGCTACAGCGAGGTCAACCGTGCGGCTCTGACCGAGGGCAAGCGGACCGCGTCCGCCCGCCAGGAGGTCATGGGCATCACCAAGGCCTCGCTCGCGACCGAGTCGTGGCTGTCGGCCGCGTCCTTCCAGGAGACCACCCGCGTCCTGACGCAGGCGGCCATGGAGGGCAAGCGCGACCCGCTGATGGGCCTGAAGGAGAACGTGATCATCGGAAAGCTGATCCCGGCGGGAACCGGTCTGCCCAAGTACCGGAACGTGTCGGTCGAGGCGACCGAGGAGGCGAAGGCCGAGCGGTACCCCAACCGCATCTTCGCGGACGACGCCGCGTTCAGCGACGCCGACCTCTCGTTCGTCGACTTCGACTCGTTCTCGAGCGACGGCTACGAGCCGGGCAACTACAGCTGATCCAGGTGAGCTGAACGATCGAAGGCCCCGTCGGGACACCGGCGGGGCCTTCGGCGTCCCCGACCCGCGGTCACCCGCACGGGGGGCCGCCCGTTCGCGACGAGCGGCCTTCCCCGCAGGAGCGGGGTGATTGACTCGATGGGTGCTCGTCGGGTCGAGCCTGTACCCGTTCCCCGTCCTGGTCGCGGCACGTGAGGAAACGCGCGGATGAGACTCGTGATCGTCGTGCTGGCTGCACTGCTCGTGGTGGTCGGCGTCGTCGTGGTGCCCGCGGTGCGGGCGGAGGCGGCAGAGGCGGTCGCACCCTCGTCCTGTGGCGTCGCGGAGCTGGCTCCCGTGCTCGCGGGCGACGACGTCCGGCCGCGCTCCGCCGCCGCGCTGGTCCCCATCGTGATGCTGCACGGCTGGCTGGGCACGGCGACGCACGACGCCGACCGCACAGGGGCCTTCTCCCATCTCGTCGACATGGTGTCGTCGGAGTCGGCGACCGCTCCGCTCGACGCTCCCGAGCCGTCCCTCCTCGGCCGGCTGCAGCAGATCGACGGCGCCGCGGTCTACACCTTCGACTACCGCCGGCTCGCCGCGCGCTGGGTCACCGACCCGGGGATCAGCGACGCGCTCGCCTCCTCGATCGCCTGCCTCGTCTCCGCGACCGGGCACCGCGCCGTCGTCGTCGCGCACTCGATGGGAGGGCTCGCCGCCCGCCAGGCGCTGAGCGGCTCGGTCGACGGGACCGCCGTCGCCTCGATGGTCTCGTCCGTCCTCACCTTCGGCACCCCGAACACGGGATCCGACGTCGCGGAGCGCCTCGGACGAATGGTCGACGACTCCGGCCAGGTCAGCCCCGCGGTGATCGCAGGACTGGACCCGCAGAGCCGGCTGAGCGTCTCGGCGATGCTCGCCTCCTGCGGGGACGCCGTCTCCGAGGACGCCGAGCACGCGGGGGAGTGCACGGGAGTGCCGATGATCGACGCCCTCGCCTCGGCGGCGGGCAAGGGCCTGCGGACGGGATCGACCGAGCTCGGCTCCCTGCCGCCCTGGCCCGCCGGCGTGCACGTGACGGCACTGGTGGGTGACATCCAGGTGACCGCCGCGGTGGCGCTCGGCCTCGCCACCGCGCCGGTCGACCTCGGCGACATCATGGTCGCAATCGGATCGGCGACGGCCGGAGTCGACGACTACGTGGTCTCGACCTGCCGCTACACCTACCTCGCCGCGGCGGACGTGCCGTCCCTCGTCGCCGAGCTCTCGCCGTTCGCGCGGCTCGGCGACGCTCTGCGCTTCGCGAAGCTCGTGGTCGACGTCGACGCGAGCCCGTGCCACCACGCGCGGCTGACCCGGAACGTCGACCTCGTCGAGCACGCCACCGGCGTCGTGTCGGACGTCGTCGCGGGCGAGCTGTCCGCTCCGCACGCCTCTCGAGCGCAGACCGCGGCGAGGGCGCTCCCGGCGGCGGAGGAGTCCCGGAGGCGGTCCTCGTGACCGGTCGGCGGACACCGCCGAGGAGACACCATGTCGCGTCAGTTGACGGACGTCTGTCGGGAAGCATACGGTCGGACCGGCCCATGGGGAGGCCGCCTGGGGGACAGGCAGCGCGGCCCGCGCGGCACCCGAGCCGCATGCGCGGGCCGCGCCCGTCTCCGATCTCCTCTCACGTTCCGCGCTCCCTCCGGGTACGCTCGGCTGGACAGTAGATGTCGGAGGCTCCTCCGTGCATCCCGGCGCCGGAGGCCTGATGAGCGACGACCCCCTCGATGCGGAGGAGCCGGCGCGTCCTCCCCGCCTGACCCGCGAGCAGGTCCGCACCCGCCTGCTGGACGCCGCTCTCGCGGTCGTCCGCGCCGAGGGCCTGCGCGTCGGAGTCGCCCACCTGCCCCTCGAGGACGTCATCCGCTCGGCGGGTGTTCCGCGCAGCACCGTCTACCGGATCTGGCCCACTCGCCAGTCGTTCTACGACGAGCTGATCGCCGCGATCCCGGAGCGGGTCCTCGCCACCCGCCTCGACCAGCCGTCCCTGCGGGCCGGGAACTCCCACCTCCACCGCAGCCTCGACCCCGAGCCGACCCCGGCGCAGCGCCGCGAGGCCCTGATCGCCTCCGTCCGGGTCGCCGTCGACGCGAACGTCGACAACATCTTCTCGTCGCAGCACTGGCGCAACTTCATCGCTCTCGCCGGCGCGGTGGGCTCGCACGAGGAGCCGGCGCGGACCGCCATCGGATCCGCTCTGCGGTCCCGCCAGCTGCACTTCATCGACAACATGGCGAAGTACTACGAGCACACCCTCGCCGAGGCGGGGCTCCGGCTGCGCCCGGACCGCGGCGCCGCCGCTCTCGCCTCCGCCGTCTCGGCCCTGATCGAGGGTCTGTGCATCGCGCGGATCGCGGCACCGGAGCTGGTGACCGGCCCGCTCGACCCGGCCGATCCCGACGGACCGTCACTGGCGGTGGTGTCGGTGCTGCTGCTGATCGACGGGTTCACCGAACCGGACGAGTGATCCGGGTCGCGTGGTCCGCTCAGTCCTCCGCGACCGGCTCCAGCATCCCGTCGACGATCGAGCGGATCGTCCAGGCCGCCAGGGTCCACTCGACCGGCTCGCCGTCGAGGCCGGGGGCGGTCACCGGAGCGTCGAGGTCGTCGTCGAGGAGCCGGCCGCGGTGGGCGAGCCCGTCGATCACGATCGCGGTGAGGTGGGCGAGCTGGAGCGTCGTGAATCCCGGGCGCATCGTCCCGCCGAAGACCTGCAGCGTCTCCTCGTAGAAGTCGCGCATCCGGCGCGTGAGCATGCCCTCGATCCGCTTCGCCGTGGCGCGCACGGCGTCGCGTGCAGGCCCCTCCTCCATCGAGAAGGTGCAGGCGAGCAGCGCGTTGTACGACGACCAGTCGGCGGAGCGGCGGAGCGATTCGGCATTGGCCCGCGCGCCGATGCGGATGGTCTCCCAGGCGACCCGGCGGCGGCCGGCGGCCGTGGAGAGCAGATCGGTGGAGCGCTCGTAGACTTCGCGCATCTCCTGCTGGGCCTCGGGATCGGCGCCCTCCGCGTACCGGTCCCGCACGAAGACCTCGCCGACCAGGTCGGCCACGAACTCCTCGCGCGTGCTCCAGATCCGGTAGACGGAGCTGCGCGGCACGCCGGCCAGGCGGATGTACTCCTCCATGGGCAGGTGCGCGAAGCTCACCGTGAGGCCGTGGTTCGAGACGACGTCGCGCGCCGTGGCGATCATGCGGCTGCGGACCTGCTCCGCGGGGATCCTCCGGGCCCGCCGGGAGCCCTCTGCGCTGTCGTCCATGGAGAGGGACACTAGCCGGAGACGGTGCCGCGGGTGGTCCTCCACGCGCTCCGTGAGCCGATCCGGAGTGCTCTGGGGCGTCCTCCCACTGAGACGGAATGTCCCATCACGTGCACGACGACGTCGCGGACCGCTACGTTGCAGCCGGGGCGGACCCGAACCTGCCCCTGCTAGGGGACCCCCGTGACCGGATTCGATCGGTTCACGCTGGCCGTCGTCGACGGACCAGCGATCGAGCGTGCCGCGCTGCAGGCGCTGCTCGCGCAGCTGCTGCCGCAGTTCTCGCACGACGAGGAGGGCGTCGACCGCATCGCGGTCCTCGACCTGGACGGCGTGCCCGGCGAGGAGGTGGCCGACGCCCTCGAGCGTGCGGCGGCTTGGACCGTCGGCCTCGTCGTGCTCTCCTCCTCCGACTCCCTGGAGCCGGTGCGGGCCGTGCTGCGACGGGAGAGGGCGGCGTACGTCTGGAAGGGCGACGACCCCAGCGAGCTCGCGGCGGCGGTCGTCTCGGTCGCCTCCGGCCGCACCTGGATCTCGGACACCGCCCGCCACCGGCTCGTGCACGGGCGCGAGGAGCGCCGCCCGGTGCTGAGCCCGCAGGAGAGCCGGGTGATGCGCGCCTACGGAGCGGGTGCCGCGGTCCGCACCGTCGCGGTCGACCTCAGCGTCGCCGAGCACACCGTCCGCACCTACATCAAGCGGATCCGCGCCAAGTACCTCGAGACCGGCGTCACTCTCGACTCACGGGTCGACTTCTACCGCCACCTCGGCGACCACGACGTCGCCATCCGCCGCGGCGGAGACCGGGTGCGGGCCGGCGCGCAGCAGGCGGCCGGCGACGTGGTCGGCGAGCGCCGAGCCTGAGGCGAGCAGGATCGCGTTCCCGCCGGTGCGCCCCTCGACGAAGGCCGTCGATCCGACCGCTGCGGTGACCGGGAGCAGCTCCCGGACGACCCCGCGCAGGCGGTCCAGCCTCCGGTGGTCGGCGTCGTCGGCGACGTTGACCGCGAGGAGCCCGTCGGCGCCGACGCGGGCGGCGAGCGGAGCGAGGACGGACGCGCGGTAGAACGGCCCCGGGATCTCGTCCCCGTCGTAGACGTCGAGCACGACGAGGTCGGCGCTCCAGGGCGGCAGGGGCCCTGCGGCGTCGGCCGTGAGGAGTCGGACGCGCGCGCCGCGGGGGAGCGGCGCGTGCTCGAGCACGAACTCCACGAGTCCTGCCGCGCTTTCCACCGCGAGCTGCTCGGAGCCCGGCCGGGTCGCGGCGACGTACCGGGCCAGGGCCAGGGCTCCGGCTCCGAGGTGCAGCACGCGCAGCGGCTCGCCGGGAGGGGCGGCGGCGTCGACCACCGCGCCGAGGCGCGCGAGGTACTCGAGGTGCAGAGCCCGGGGATCGCCCGGATCGATCAGCGACTGCTCCGCGCCGTCGACCGTGAGCAGCAGCGCCTCCGGCCGCACGGGATCCGGCCCCAGCACGGCTGTGCGGCCTCCCGGCAGCAGGAGGGACGGAGGCATCCCGTCACGCTAGCGCTCCTCGCGCGATCCGCCCCGCCGCCGCTACGGTGACAGGCATGGCCGCCCTGATCCTGCTCGACGTCGACGGCGTCCTGAACCCCTCCGTCCGCAGCGATCGCGCCTCGGGCTCGCACCGCCTGGAGCTCGAGCCGGAGCGGGCGGCGCTCGTCGCCCGTCTGGCCGCGGTCGGCACGATCGTGTGGGCCACGACCTGGCCGCCGCGCTTGACGCGGGTCCTCGCCCAGGACCTCGGGCTGCCGGCGGGCACGGAGGCGATCGTCTTCGACGGCGGCCTCCCGAGCGACCCGCGGTTCCCGGGCCGGACGGGCAAGCTCCAGCCCGTCGCGGTGTGGCTGGAGGCGGCCGCCGAGCGCGGCGCGATCGGCGCCGTGGTGTGGATCGACGACAACCTTCACGAGGACGCGTACGACTGGGCCCGCGAGCAGAGCACCCCCTTCCACCTGGTGCGTCCGGAGTCGGCGACGGGCCTCACGAGCGACGAGGTCGCCGGTGCCGAGCACTTCCTGGCCGGACTCCCGGCGTCACACGGCGACATCCGGGAATAGGGCCGCCCCCTCCACTGGTTATCGTCACTCCGGGCGGTTCCGCCGAGCAGCGGTCCGCCCCGGGACGACCCGTCCCCTCGTCGATCCCCGCGCCGCATCCGGCGCAGCGGGACCGCCACGACTCCGTGATGCACCGAAGGACAACACCGTGACCCTCTCCGCCCGCACCTCCCTGCGCGTCCTGCTCGGCACGACCGCCGCCGCCGCCGCCCTGGTCCTCGCCGGCTGCGCGCCCGCCTCGACCGACGACGTGGTCTCCGGCTCGAGCGGCGAGGGCACCGCCTCCGCGAGCTCCGGCCTGACCCTGGCCGAGGTCGAGGACTCGGGGAAGCTCACCATCGGCACCGAGGGCACCTACCCGCCCTTCTCCTTCCACGCCGACGGCGGGACGGGAGCCCTCACCGGCTACGACGTCGACGTGATCACCGCCGTGGCCGAGAAGCTGGGCGTCGAGCCCGACTTCCAGGAGACGCAGTGGGACGCGATGTTCGCGGGCCTGGACGGAGCGCGCTTCGACGTGATCGCGAACCAGGTCTCGATCAACGACGAGCGCGAGGCGAAGTACGACTTCTCGGAGCCGTACTCGGTCAGCCCTGGCGTCGTGATCGTCCCCTCGAGCGACACCTCGATCACCGACCTCGCCGGCCTCTCCGGCAAGACCACCGCGCAGTCGCTCTCGAGCAACTGGTACACCGTCGCGCAGGAGAACGGCGCCGAGGTCGAGGGCGTCGAGGGCTGGGCGCAGGCCATCGCCCTCGTCGAGCAGGGCCGCGTCGACGCGACCGTGAACGACCGCCTCACCTGGCTCGACTGGTCCACGAGCTACCCCGACCAGGCCGCGGGCCTCAAGGTCGCCGTCACCACCGACGACACCTCCGAGAGCGCCTTCACCTTCCCGAAGGGCTCGGACGACCTCGTCGAGGCCGTCGACTCCGCCCTCGACGAGCTGCGCGAGGACGGCACCCTCGCCTCCATCTCCGAGCGCTACTTCGGAGCCGACGTCTCCCAGTAGCCCCACCCCGAGGCGGCTCCTCCCCTTCCGGGAGGGGCCGTCTCGTGCGTGAGCGGCTCCGGCGCGGGGGAGCGGCGGAGCGGCTCAGGCAGCGGGTCCGCCCGCAAGGGCGCCCGCCCCGGCGCGAAGCGTGCCAGCATTTCCCAGGAGGCGGAGACGATCCGCCCCCGACGCCACCACCCGATCGAGCCGACCGCGGATCCTCCCGCGAAGGCGGGAGAACACAATGGACCTCGTCCTCCGGTCGTTCTGGCCGATCCTCTCCGGGGGCATCGTCGGGACGATCCCGCTCGCGCTGGCGAGCTTCGCCATCGGGCTCGTGCTCGCGCTGGCGGTCGCCCTGATGAGGCTCTCCCGGGTGCGGATCCTCTCCTGGATCGCGCGTGCCTACATCTCCGTCATCCGGGGCACGCCGCTCCTGGTGCAGCTGTTCGTGATCTTCTACGGGCTGCCGAGCCTCGGACTGAAGATCGACCCCTGGCCCAGCGCCACCATCGCGTTCGCCCTCAACGTGGGCGGCTACGCGGCGGAGGTGATCCGCGCGGCGATCCTCAGCGTCCCGAAGGGGCAGTGGGAGGCGGCGCACACGATCGGCATGAGCCGCTCGCTCTCGCTGCGGCGCATCATCCTCCCGCAGGCCGCGCGCGTCTCCGTCCCCCCGCTGTCGAACACCTTCATCTCGCTGGTGAAGGACACCTCGCTGGCCTCCCTCATCCTGGTGACCGAGCTCTTCCGGCAGGCGCAGAAGATCGCCACCGCGTCGAGCGAGTTCATGCTCCTCTACCTCGAGGCCGCTCTGATCTACTGGCTCATCTGCCTGGTGCTCTCCAGCGGCCAGGGCCTGCTCGAGAAGCGATTGGACCGCTATGTCGCCCGCTGACACTCCGACCGACGCGCGGCCCGTGCTCACGGCCCGCGGCCTCCGCAAGTCGTTCGGCGGGGTGGAGGTGCTGCGCGGCATCGACCTGGAGATCCGCCGCGGCGAGGTCGTCGCCCTGATCGGGCCCTCGGGCTCGGGCAAGACCACCGTCCTGCGCTCGCTGAACAGCCTCGAGGTGCCGGACGGCGGGGTGGTCGAGCTCGCCGACGGCAGCGTCCTCGACTTCGACCGCGGCGTCGGACGGAAGGCGCTGACCGGGCTGCGCGACCACTCCGCGATGGTCTTCCAGCACTTCAACCTCTTCCCGCACCTGACCGTCCTCCAGAACGTGACGGAGGGGCCGCTGCGAGTGCAGCGCCGTCCCGCGTCCGAGGTGGTCCCGGAGGCGGAGCGCCTGCTCGAGCGCGTCGGCCTCGGCGGCCGGGGGAGCGCCTACCCCTTCGAGCTCTCCGGCGGTCAGCAGCAGCGCGTGGGCATCGTCCGGGCGCTCGCGCTGCGGCCCGATCTGCTCCTCTTCGACGAGCCCACCTCGGCGCTGGACCCGGAGCTGGTCGGCGACGTGCTCTCGCTGATGCGGGAGCTGGCGGGGGAGGGCTGGACCATGCTCGTCGTGACGCACGAGCTCGAGTTCGCCCGGCAGGTGGCCTCGGAGGTCGTCTTCATGGCCGACGGCGTGGTCGTCGAGCGGGGCGCCCCTGCGGAGATCCTCCGGGAGCCGCGCGAGCCGCGCACACGGCAGTTCCTGCACCGCCTCCTCCACCCGCTCGAGTAGACGGTCGGCGCTGTCCCCCGTCGACGGGGAGCCGCGCGGCGCACCGGGCGCGGCGGAAGGCGTGCCTATGCTGTCCGGGTGACCTGGAGCAGCGACGCCGAGACCACGCGGATCCCCTCCGCGACCGAGACGTCCGGCGGAACCGGACCCCAGCCGACCCGGGAGTACGTCTGGCCCGAGCCCGTGACGGGTCGGCAGCCGACCGTCGAGCCCGCCGCCCCGGCCGCCGCCGCGTCCGCCCCCAGCGCCCTCGGGCCGGTCGAGGCCGAGCCCGAGCCGGTCCGGCGCTCCGGCAACCGCCTCGCGGGCCTCGCGCTCGCCCTCCTGACGACCGCGGTCTTCGCCGTCCTGTACCTCGTCGCCCTGACGGCGATCCGCCTCCTCGTCGACCGCGTCGGCGGCGACCCGGTCGCCCTCGCGCTCGACGCTGCGCCGACCGCGCTCTTCCTCGCCCCGGTGGCCGCGTTCCTGGTCGGCCTGGCGCTGATCGTGCTGGTCGTGAACCGCGCGGGCTGGTGGGCCTACATCCTCGGCGGCTTCCTCGTCGCCCTCCTCACGGCCGCGGCCGCGCTGGTCGGCGGCTGGAGCGCCGTCGGACCGCTCGCCCTGCCGATCGACCGCTCCCTCGCGCTCGACTACGTCCGCGATCCCGCAGTCCTCGCGGCGGTCCTCGCCGCCGGCGTCCTCGGCCGGGAGGCGAGCGTCTGGGGCGGCGCCGCGATCGCCGGCCGCGCCCGGGGCGTCAAGCGCCGCAACGCCGAGCGCGAAGCGGCCGCGCAGTCGTGACTCCGGAGGGGCAGGGGCAGGGCCGCGGAGCCGGCCTGGGCTACGGCCTCGCGCTGGCCGGCTTCGCCGCGTTCCTCTACCTCGCCCTGGTCGTCTGCGCGTTCGGGGTCCTCAGCCTCCTGCTGGACCAGGACGTCGTGCCCGAGCGCGACGCCGGCCCGCTGCTGGGGCCGGTGTCGGTGGCGGTCTGCGTCGTCGCCGTGCTGGTCGCGATGGTGACCCTCGCCGCCCGTCCCGCCGTCCACCGCGTCCTCGGCCCGTCGCTGCTGACCGGGGTCGTCGTCTACCTGCTCTTCCTCGTCACGGGCGGAGCGCTCTACGGGCTCGGCCGCCAGGAGCCGGGGGAGATCCTCGGCTGGATCCTCGACCACGCCCCCACTGTCTTCGCGATCGCGACCGGCGTGCTCGCGGCCGCCGTCCAGCTCCTGTTCCTCCTGCTCCTGGCCCGTCGCGACGCCGGCGGCCGCAGCCCCCACTGGGGCTGGGAGGGCGACGAGCGGGAGTGACGGCGGAGTCCCGGCGCGGCTCGTCGCGGCGCTGCGGCATCTCCCAGGGCGAACGCCGCTCGGTTGACCGGCCCCGTCACTCCCCGTAATATTCTTCGGGTGTGCGCTTTGCCGTGCGCTCGTGTCGTGCCTCCGGGTCGATGCGGTCGCCGCACTTCGCTCCACCGGGTCCGCGAGGATCCGCGGGTTCGTCCGATCGGGCGGCCCCCACGGCATACCCCTCACCCTCCCGGTCCCGCTCGCGGGGCCGCGGGGTGCGTCGGGTCCAGATGAACTCGGCCGTTCCCGGAGACGGGAGGGCCGAATGTCGACCATCGATCCGCTGTCACCGTGCAGCATTCAAGGAGCAAAACCAGTGCCAACGATTCAGCAGTTGGTCCGCAAGGGACGCACGCCGAAGGTCACCAAGACCAAGGCGCCCGCCCTGAAGGCCAACCCCCAGCAGCGCGGCGTCTGCACGCGCGTCTACACGACCACGCCCAAGAAGCCGAACTCGGCCCTCCGCAAGGTGGCCCGCGTGAAGCTCTCCAACGGCACCGAGGTCACCGCCTACATCCCCGGCGAGGGCCACAACCTGCAGGAGCACTCGATGGTGCTCGTGCGCGGCGGTCGCGTCAAGGACCTCCCCGGTGTCCGCTACAAGATCGTTCGCGGCGCCCTGGACACCCAGGCCGTCAAGAACCGCAAGCAGGCTCGCAGCCGGTACGGCGCGAAGATGGAGAAGAAGTAATGCCTCGTAAGGGCCCCGCTCCCAAGCGCCCCGTCGTCGCAGACCCCGTCTACGGCGCCCCCATCGTCAGCCAGCTCGTCAACAAGATCCTCCTGGACGGCAAGAAGGGCCTCGCCGAGCGCATCGTCTACGGTGCCCTCGAGGGCGTCGCCGGCAAGAACGGCCAGGACGCGGTCGTCACCCTCAAGAAGGCGCTCGACAACGTCCGCCCGACCCTCGAGGTCCGCAGCCGCCGCGTCGGCGGCTCGACCTACCAGGTCCCGGTCGAGGTCAAGCCCCACCGCGCCAACACCCTCGCGCTCCGCTGGCTCACCAGCTACGCGAAGGCCCGTCGCGAGAAGACGATGACCGAGCGTCTCATGAACGAGATCCTCGACGCGTCGAACGGTCTGGGCGCCGCTGTCAAGCGTCGCGAGGACACCCACAAGATGGCCGAGTCGAACAAGGCCTTCGCGCACTACCGCTGGTAGCGCACCCCGCGGCCGCCCCCGGGCGACCGCGACCACCGGGCCCGCGGCGTCACCGCTGCGGGCCCGGTCCCGGCGGCGGATCGCCCGATCCCCGCGACCGGGCGACCGCCACCACCAGAATCCCAGCCATTCGGCCATGAACCCGGTGCGCTGGCTCCATCACCTATCGGAGGAACTCCGTGGCACAAGATGTGCTCACCGACCTGAACAAGGTCCGCAACATCGGCATCATGGCCCACATCGATGCCGGCAAGACCACCACCACCGAGCGCATCCTGTTCTACACGGGTATCACGCACAAGATCGGCGAGGTCCACGACGGCGCCGCGACGATGGACTGGATGGCGCAGGAGCAGGAGCGCGGCATCACGATCACGTCCGCCGCGACGACCTGCTTCTGGAACAAGAACCAGATCAACATCATCGACACCCCCGGTCACGTCGACTTCACGGTCGAGGTCGAGCGCTCGCTCCGCGTCCTCGACGGCGCCGTCGCCGTCTTCGACGGCAAGGAGGGCGTCGAGCCCCAGTCCGAGACCGTCTGGCGTCAGGCCGACAAGTACGACGTCCCGCGCATCTGCTTCGTCAACAAGATGGACAAGCTCGGCGCCGACTTCTACTACACGGTCGACACGATCATCAAGCGCCTCGGCGCGAAGCCGCTGGTCATCCAGCTGCCCATCGGCGCGGAGTCCTCTTTCGAGGGCGTCGTCGACCTGGTCGAGATGCGCGCGCTCACGTGGCGCGGCGACTCGAAGGGCGACGTCGCGCTCGGCGCGAAGTACGAGATCGAGGAGATCCCGGCCGACCTCGCCGACAAGGCGGCGGAGTACCGCGAGAAGCTCCTCGAGACCGTCGCGGAGACCTCCGACGAGCTGCTCGAGAAGTACTTCGGCGGCGAGGAGCTCACCGTCGCGGAGATCAAGGGCGCCATCCGCAAGATGACCGTCAACTCCGAGATCTACCCGGTGCTCTGCGGCTCGGCGTTCAAGAACCGCGGCGTCCAGCCGATGCTCGACGCTGTCGTGGACTACCTCCCCTCCCCGCTCGACGTCCCCGCCATCGAGGCGCACGACGTCCGCGACGAGGAGAAGGTCATCATGCGCCACGCGGACTCGACCGAGCCCTTCTCGGCGCTCGCGTTCAAGGTCGCCGTGCACCCGTTCTTCGGCCGCCTGACCTACGTCCGCGTCTACTCGGGCAAGCTCGACTCCGGCGCCCAGGTCATCAACTCGACCAAGGGCAAGAAGGAGCGCATCGGCAAGATCTTCCAGATGCACTCCAACAAGGAGAACCCGGTCGACTCGGTCACCGCCGGCCACATCTACGCCGTCATCGGCCTCAAGGACACCACCACCGGTGACACCCTGAGCGACCCGGCCGCGCAGGTCGTGCTCGAGTCGATGACCTTCCCGGAGCCCGTCATCGAGGTCGCCATCGAGCCCAAGACGAAGGCGGACCAGGAGAAGCTCGGCACCGCGATCCAGAAGCTCGCGGAGGAGGACCCCACCTTCCGCACCGAGCAGAACCAGGAGACCGGTCAGACGGTCATCAAGGGAATGGGCGAGCTGCACCTCGACATCCTGGTCGACCGCATGAAGCGCGAGTTCAACGTCGAGGCCAACGTGGGCAAGCCCCAGGTCGCGTACCGCGAGACGATCCGCCGCACGGTCGAGAAGTACGACTACACCCACAAGAAGCAGACGGGTGGCTCCGGCCAGTTCGCGAAGGTCCAGATCACCATCGAGCCGATGGAGGTCGAGGCCGACAAGACCTACGAGTTCGTCAACGGCGTCACCGGTGGCCGCGTCCCGCGCGAGTACATCCCCTCCGTCGACGCGGGCATCCGCGACGCCATGCAGGTCGGCGTGCTCGCCGGCTACCCCATGGTCGGCGTGAAGGCGACCCTGGTCGACGGAGCGGCGCACGACGTCGACTCCTCCGAGATGGCGTTCAAGATCGCCGGCTCGATCGCGTTCAAGGAGGCCTCGCGCAAGGCGCAGCCGGTCCTCCTCGAGCCGCTCATGGCCGTCGAGGTCCGTACTCCCGAGGAGTACATGGGCGACGTCATCGGCGACATCAACTCGCGTCGCGGGATGATCCAGTCGATGGAGGACGCCACCGGCATCAAGGTCATCCGGGCCAACGTCCCGCTGTCCGAGATGTTCGGCTACATCGGAGACCTGCGCTCGAAGACCTCGGGCCGCGCCGTCTACTCGATGACGTTCGAGACCTACGCCGAGGTCCCCAAGGCCGTGGCCGAGGAGATCGTCCAGAAGAACAAGGGCGAGTAGCTCCGCCCCTGGGCCGTCGCCGTTCCCCGGAACGGCGGCGGCCTGGTAGTGTCGTGCGGGTTTGCTGCCGAGTGCAGCGCGCCCCCTGTCGCAGCGGGACGGCCGCACGACCACTGCCGGTAACATACGTACACAAAACCCCCGCAAGTCCTCCTGTCCTCGTGCCGCCCCGTGCGGCCGCCCGGATGCGGATGCTTGCACCTAAGTCCTGAGGAGGACCCACAGTGGCTAAGGCCAAGTTCGAGCGGACCAAGCCGCACGTCAACATCGGAACCATCGGTCACGTCGACCACGGAAAGACCACGCTCACCGCGGCGATCTCGAAGGTTCTGGCGGACAAGTTCCCGTCCGCGACCAACGTCCAGCGTGACTTCGCGTCGATCGACTCCGCTCCCGAGGAGCGCCAGCGCGGCATCACGATCAACATCTCGCACGTCGAGTACGAGACGCCGAAGCGCCACTACGCGCACGTCGACGCCCCGGGTCACGCCGACTACATCAAGAACATGATCACCGGCGCGGCCCAGATGGACGGCGCGATCCTCGTGGTCGCCGCCACCGACGGCCCGATGGCTCAGACCCGTGAGCACGTCCTCCTCGCCAAGCAGGTCGGCGTCCCCTACCTCCTCGTCGCGCTGAACAAGGCCGACATGGTGGACGACGAGGAGATCCTGGAGCTCGTCGAGCTCGAGGTCCGCGAGCTCCTCTCGTCGCAGGGCTTCCCCGGCGACGACGCCCCCGTCGTGCGCGTCTCCGGCCTCAAGGCCCTCGAGGGCGACGACACCTGGACCCAGTCGATCCTCGACCTGATGGACGCGGTCGACGAGTCCATCCCGGACCCGGTGCGCGACAAGGACAAGCCGTTCCTCATGCCGATCGAGGACGTCTTCACGATCACCGGTCGTGGAACCGTCGTCACCGGCCGTGCGGAGCGTGGAACCCTCGCTCTGAACTCCGAGGTCGAGATCGTCGGCATTCGCCCGACGCAGAAGACCACGGTCACCGGAATCGAGATGTTCCACAAGCAGCTCGACGAGGCCTGGGCCGGCGAGAACTGCGGTCTGCTCCTCCGCGGCACCAAGCGCGAGGACGTCGAGCGCGGCCAGGTCGTCGTCAAGCCGGGTTCGGTCACGCCGCACACGGACTTCGAGGGCACCGCGTACATCCTGTCCAAGGATGAGGGTGGGCGTCACAACCCGTTCTACGCGAACTACCGTCCGCAGTTCTACTTCCGCACCACCGACGTCACCGGCGTCATCACGCTGCCCGAGGGCACCGAGATGGTCATGCCCGGCGACACCACCGACATGACGGTCGCGCTGATCCAGCCGATCGCCATGGAGGAGGGCCTCGGCTTCGCCATCCGTGAGGGTGGACGCACCGTGGGTGCCGGTACGGTCACCAAGATCATCAAGTAGGTCCGTCCTACTGATCTCTCGAGAGGGGTCGTCCGCTTCGGCGGGCGGCCCCTCTCGTCGTTCCCGGGGACGCCCGGCTAGCGTGGCGGCATGCCCTTCGTGAAGAGCGACCCCCGTGCCCTCCCGCAGTTCTTCGAGTGGGAGGCGGCCGGCCTGGACTGGCTGCGCGAGGCGGACGGCGGTGCGCGCTGTGTCGGGGTGGAGAGGGTGTCGCCCGGGCGCATCGAGCTGGAGGAGATCCGCTCCGCGCGACCCTCCGCCGAGTCGGCTCGGGCCTTCGGCGCCGCGCTCGCCCGGACGCACGACGCCGGAGCCGCGGCGTTCGGAGCGCCGCCCCCGGGATGGACCGGCCCCGCGTACATCGGCCGCCGCGGGATGCCGTGCCGCCCGGACGACTCGTGGGGGCGCTTCTACGCGGAGCAGCGGGTGCGGCCGTTCCTCGGCCCTGCCGTGGAGGCGGGCAACCTCACGGCAGCCGAGTCGCGGCTCGTCGAGCAGGCTCTGGACCGGGTGGCGGCCGGAGCCTTCGACGATGGTGCGGGGCCCGCCAGGATCCACGGGGACCTCTGGACCGGCAACGTGCTCTGGTCGGCGGACGGCGCCGTCCTGATCGACCCCGCCGCTCACGGGGGCCACCGCGAGACCGATCTCGCGATGCTGGCACTCTTCGGCGCTCCGCACCTCGACGCCGTCCTTGAGGGCTACCGCGAGCAGCATCCGCTGGAAGCCGGCTACGAGGAGCGGGTGCCGCTCCACCAGCTGCACCCGCTCGCCGTCCACGCCGCCGGTCACGGTCCGTCCTACGGCCGCGCCCTGGCCGACGCGGCGGAGCGGGTGATCGCACTGGCCGGCTGACCGGCGCGCCCGCACCGTTCCCCCAGCCGGGAGCGCCACACTGAGGCACGCGCCGCCCTGTGCGCGTTTACAAGGAGGCATCATCGTGGATCTCGGGAAACTCGGACGCCAGGCCGGCGAACTGCTCAACAGCCGGAAGGCCCAGGACGCGTTGCGGAGCGAGAAGGCCGAGCAGGTCTCCGACCAGACCCTCGAGAAGGCGGGCGAGATCGCCAGCCGCCTCACCAACGGCAAGTACGACGACCGCATCGAGGACCTGAAGCGCCAGGCCGACAAGCGGATCGGCAACGAGTAGCGGCTGCCGTCCGACTGCTCCTCCCCGCCGTCAAGCGGGTGCGGGCCTCGGATCCGCCGTCCTATCGTCGGGTCGATGGCTGACACTCGCGCGCAACGACTCCGCAGGACCGATTCGAGCGGGCGCGGCTACACCCGGGTGCGCGCGGGCTCCGGCTTCAGCTACCGCGACCCGAAGGGCGCGACCGTCGCCGACAAGGAGCTGCGCGCGCGCTTCGACCGTCTCGGCATCCCGCCGGCCTGGACGGACGTCTGGATCGCCCCGTACCCCAACGGGCACATCCAGGCCACCGGCGTTGACTCCGCCGGCCGCCGCCAGTACATCTACCATCCGACCTGGCGCGAGCAGAAGGACCGGATCAAGTTCGACCGGGCGCTGCGGCTCGCGGAGGCCCTGCCCGGGGCGCGCCGAGCCGTGACCATCGCCCTCCGCTCGGACGGACCCAGCCGTGAGCGCGCGCTGGCCACCGCCTTCCGGATGCTCGACACCGGATCGCTCCGCGTCGGCAGCGAGAGGTACGCGAAGGAGCACGGCAGCATCGGCCTCTCGACGCTCCTGTGCGCGCACGCCACGACCCACGGGGACCGGGTCGCCCTCGCCTTCCCCGGGAAGAGCCATCAGGCGTGGACGAGCGAGATCCTCGACCACGACCTCTCGCGCGTCGTCCGTGCTCTCAAGCGTCGCGGGCCGAACGCCCGCCTGCTCGCCTGGAAGGACGGGCGGGAGTGGCGGCCGATCTCGGCGCCCGAGATCAACGACTACGTGCGCGAGCGCGCCGGCGACGACTTCACGGCGAAGGACTTCCGCACTCTGCACGGCACGGTCGCGGCCGCGCTGAGCCTGGCGAAGTCGGGCCCGCAGGCCACACAGCGCGCTCGGAACTCCGCGATCGCCCAGGCGATGCGCGACGCCTCGGACGTGCTCGGGAACACGCCGACGGTCGCCCGCGCCAGCTACGTCGACCCGCGGCTTCTGGACCACTTCCGCGCCGGCGAGACCATCGACGCGTCGCGCCCCGCGTCGGCCGAGACCGCCGTCCGGGCGCTGCTCTTCGAGTAGCGGGGGAGGCCCTCCGGCCCGCGCTGCTGCTCGGAGCGACCGGCTCCCAGGGGCCGTCACGACGTGCTCGCGAAGGAGCCCTCCGGCGCGACACGCCCGGGTTGCAGGGGTGGGGCATCTGTGGGAGACTCTTCTAGTTCAAAATTTCCTCTCGGGCGGCGTGCTGCTCGGAGGGGGACACTGCCAGGCAGTGCCGAGACGGCATCGCGGAGGCTCGACCCGAGAGGGCGGCCACGCGGATGCGACGTCGAGGCGGCGGGTAGCAGAACGACAACAACCGACATCTCAACGGTCTCTCCGTGCGTCGTGCGTTCTGCACGCCGATCGGAGCGCCCCCAGGGGTGCGGTGCTTTTGACAGAAGAACACTGGTTGCACTTTTCCGGGTCACCGGAGTTCCTTCGCGAGCGCGTCCAATGCGAGACGAGTCCGGCTCCGGCCGGGGGAGTCGCGTACGACGCAATAACAAGAGAGTGAGAGATCACACATGGCGGGACAGAAGATCCGCATCCGACTGAAGTCGTACGACCACGAGGTCATCGACACGTCGGCGCGCAAGATCGTCGACACGGTCACCCGTGCCGGTGCAACGGTGGTCGGCCCCGTGCCGCTGCCGACCGAGAAGAACGTGGTCTGCGTGATCCGTTCTCCCCACAAGTACAAGGACAGCCGCGAGCACTTCGAGATGCGCACCCACAAGCGCCTCATCGACATCATCGACCCGACGCCCAAGGCCGTCGACTCGCTCATGCGCCTCGACCTGCCGGCCGACGTCAACATCGAGATCAAGCTCTAAGGAGGAGTGCCACCATGTCTGTCACTGTTTCCCCCACGCTGAAGACCAGCAAGGGCCTCCTCGGCACCAAGCTCGGAATGACCCAGGTCTGGGACGAGAACAACAAGCTCGTGCCGGTCACCGTCATCGAGATCAGCCCCAACGTCGTGACCCAGGTCCGCACGGAGGAGAAGGACGGCTACACCGCCGTCCAGCTCGCCGCCGGTGCGATCGACCCGCGCAAGGTGAACAAGCCCGCCGCCGGTCACTTCGACGCCGCGGGCGTCACCCCCCGCCGCCACCTCACCGAGGTCCGCACCTCCGACGCCGCCGACTACTCGGCAGGCCAGGAGCTGACCGTGGACGCCGTCTTCGAGGCCGGCACCAAGGTCGACGTCGTCGGCACCAGCAAGGGCAAGGGCTTCGCCGGCGTCATGAAGCGTCACAACTTCAAGGGCGTCTCGGCTTCGCACGGTTCGCACCGCAACCACCGCAAGCCCGGCTCCATCGGCGCCTCCTCGACCCCCAGCCGTGTCTTCAAGGGCATGCGCATGGCCGGTCGCATGGGTGGCGAGCGCGTCACCGTGCTCAACCTCAAGGTGCACTCCGTCGACGCCGAGAAGGGCCTGCTGCTCGTCAAGGGCGCCGTCCCCGGTGCCCGCGGTCGCCTCGTGTTCGTTCGCAACGCCGTGAAGGGAGCGTAGTTCCATGGCTACCTCTGTCGACATCATCGACGTCAAGGGCCAGAAGGCGGGCTCGGTCGAGCTCCCCGCCGCGCTCTTCGACGTCCAGACCAACATCCCCCTCATCCACCAGGTCGTCGTGGCCCAGCTCGCCGCGGCGCGCCAGGGAACCCACAAGACGAAGAACCGCGGTGAGGTCTCCGGAGCCGGTCGCAAGCCGTTCAAGCAGAAGGGAACCGGTCGCGCTCGTCAGGGCTCGATCCGCGCCCCGCACATGACCGGCGGTGGCGTGGTCCACGGACCGACCCCCCGCAGCTACGCGCAGCGTACCCCCAAGAAGATGATCGCCGCGGCTCTGCTCGGCGCTCTCTCGGACCGCGCCCGCGGTGCCCGCATCCACGTGGTCGAGTCCCTCGCCCTCGGCGACACCCCCCGGACCAAGGACGTCCTCGTCCTGCTCGACGCCCTCTCGGTGTCGCGCAACGTCCTCGTGGTGCTCGAGCGCGACGACTACATCGCCGAGCTCTCGCTCCGCAACGTGCCGTTCGTGCACATCCTGCCGGCCGACCAGCTCAACGCGTACGACGTGCTCGTCTCCGACGACATCGTGTTCTCGAAGGGCGCGCTCGACGCGTTCATCGCGGCCAAGTCGGGCGTCGAGTCCAACAAGGAAGAGGTGAACGCATGAGCCAGTCCGCCGCGTTCAACAAGGACCCCCGCGACGTCATCATCTCCCCGGTGGTCTCGGAGAAGTCCTACGGCCTGATCGACGAGGGCAAGTACACCTTCGTGGTCGACCCGCGTTCGAACAAGACCGAGATCAAGCTCGCCATCGAGAAGATCTTCGGCGTCGAGGTCGCGTCGATCAACACGCTGAACCGCCAGGGCAAGACCCGCCGCACGAAGTTCGGCACCGGCAAGCGCAAGGACACCAAGCGCGCGATCGTCACGCTGAAGTCCGGCTCCATCGACATCTTCACGAGCGTCGGCTGAGCCGAAGAAGCGTAGAGGAAACAGACAATGGCTATTCGTAAGTACAAGCCCACGACCCCCGGTCGCCGCGGCTCCAGCGTTGCCGACTTCGCCGAGATCACCCGCTCGACGCCCGAGAAGTCGCTCCTGCGCCCGCTGTCCAAGACCGGTGGCCGCAACAACTCCGGCCGCATCACGACGCGTCACATCGGTGGTGGCCACAAGCGCCAGTACCGTCTGATCGACTTCCGTCGCAACGACAAGGACGGCGTCAACGCCAAGGTCGCTCACATCGAGTACGACCCCAACCGCACGGCGCGCATCGCGCTGCTCCACTTCGTGGACGGCACCAAGCGCTACATCCTGGCCCCGAACAAGCTCTCGCAGGGCGACGTCGTGGAGTCGGGCGCCGGCGCCGACATCAAGCCCGGCAACAACCTGCCGCTGCGCAACATCCCGACCGGTACGGTCATCCACGCCATCGAGATCAAGCCGGGAGGCGGCGCCAAGCTCGCCCGCTCGGCCGGCACCTCGGTCCGCCTCGTCGCCAAGGACGGCCCCTACGCGCAGCTCCGCCTGCCGTCGGGCGAGATCCGCAACGTCGACGCGCGCTGCCGCGCCACGATCGGCGAGGTCGGCAACGCCGAGCAGTCGAACATCAACTGGGGCAAGGCCGGCCGCATGCGCTGGAAGGGCGTCCGCCCGACCGTCCGCGGTGTCGCGATGAACCCGGTCGACCACCCGCACGGTGGTGGAGAGGGCAAGACCTCCGGTGGACGCCACCCGGTCAGCCCGTGGGGTCAGTCCGAGGGACGCACCCGTCGCCCCAACAAGGAGAGCGACAAGCTCATCGTTCGCCGCCGCACCGCCGGTAAGAAGCGCAAGTAGGAGTTGTAGAAGATGCCTCGCAGTCTCAAGAAGGGCCCCTTCGTTGACGACCACCTGCTCCGCAAGGTGTTCACGGCCAACGAAGCCGGCAACAAGAACGTCATCAAGACCTGGTCGCGCCGTTCGATGATCATCCCGGCGATGCTGGGTCACACCATCGCGGTCCACGACGGTCGCAAGCACATCCCCGTGTTCGTGACCGAGACCATGGTCGGCCACAAGCTCGGCGAGTTCGCCCCCACTCGGACCTTCCGCGGTCACGAGAAGGACGACAAGAAGGGCCGTCGCCGCTGACGCGGCGACGAGAAGGAGGAGAGAAATGGTGGAGTCGATCGCACGCGTGCGACACATCCGCGTCACCCCCCAGAAGGCTCGCCGTGTCGTGAACCTGATCCGCGGGAAGCAGGCTCAGGAGGCACTGGCCATCCTGAAGTTCGCGCCGCAGGGTGCGTCCGAGCCCGTCTACAAGCTCGTCGCCTCGGCGATGGCCAACGCTCGCGTCAAGGCCGATGCCTCGAACGAGTACCTCGACGACCAGGACCTGATCGTGTCCCGCGCCTTCGTCGATGAGGGAACCACCCTCAAGCGATTCCAGCCCCGTGCTCAGGGTCGTGCCTTCCGCATCAACAAGCGCACCAGCCACATCACCGTCGTGCTGGCCACTCCTGAGGAGGGGACCAAGTAATGGGTCAGAAAGTAAACCCCTACGGTTTCCGTCTGGGAATCACCACCGACCACGTGTCGCGCTGGTTCTCCGACAGCACCAAGAAGGGCCAGCGGTACAGCGACTACCTCGCCGAGGACGTCAAGATCCGCCGACTCCTCGCCACGCAGCTCGACCGTGCGGGCGTCGCCCGCATCGAGATCGAGCGCACCCGTGACCGCGTCCGCGTCGACATCCACACCGCCCGCCCGGGCATCGTGATCGGCCGCCGCGGCGCCGAGGCCGAGCGCATCCGCGCCGACCTCGAGAAGCTCACGGGCAAGCAGATCCAGCTGAACATCCTCGAGGTCAAGAACCCCGAGGCCGAGGCTCAGCTGGTCGCCCAGGGCATCGCCGAGCAGCTCTCCGCCCGCGTGGCCTTCCGCCGCGCGATGCGCAAGGGCCTGCAGGGCGCTCAGCGCGCCGGCGCCAAGGGCGTCCGCATCCAGGTCTCCGGCCGCCTCGGCGGCGCCGAGATGAGCCGCTCGGAGTTCTACCGCGAGGGACGCGTGCCGCTGCACACCCTCCGCGCGAACATCGACTACGGCTTCTACGAGGCGAAGACCACCTTCGGCCGCATCGGCGTGAAGGTCTGGATCTACAAGGGCGACATCACCAACAAGGAGCTCGCCCGCGAGCAGGCGAACAGCAAGTCGTCGCGCCCCGAGCGCAGCGACCGTCCGCGCCGTGCACCCCGCCAGCAGAGCGAGGCGCCCGTCGCAGCAGGAGTTGAGGCATAACCATGTTGATTCCGCGTCGAGTCAAGCACCGCAAGCAGCACCACCCGGGCCGGTCCGGCCAGGCCACCGGTGGCACCAAGGTGTCGTTCGGTGAGTTCGGCATCCAGGCCCTCACCCCCGCCTACGTGACCAACCGTCAGATCGAGTCCGCTCGTATCGCGATGACGCGTCACATCAAGCGCGGCGGAAAGGTGTGGATCAACATCTACCCCGACCGTCCGCTCACCAAGAAGCCCGCCGAGACCCGCATGGGTTCCGGTAAGGGCTCGCCGGAGTGGTGGGTCGCGAACGTCAAGCCGGGTCGCGTCCTCTTCGAGGTCGCCGGCGTCGACGAGCAGCTCGCTCGTGAGGCCATGACCCGTGCCATCCACAAGCTGCCCCTCAAGGCACGCATCATCAAGCGCGAGGAGGGAGACGCGTAATGGCGATCGGATCCAAGGAGCTCGCCCCCGCCGAGCTCGACACCTACGAGGACGAGCGTCTCGTCACCGAGCTGAAGAAGGCCAAGGAGGAGCTGTTCAACCTCCGCTTCCAGTCGGCCACCGGTCAGCTGGACACCAACGGCCGCCTGCGTGCCGTCAAGCGCGACATCGCCCGCATTTACACGGTCATCCGTGAGCGCGAGCTGGGCATCCGCGCCACCCCCGCACCCGTCGAGGCCCCGGCCAAGGCGGAGAAGAAGCCCAAGACCAAGAAGGCCGCCAAGGCCGAGGTCGAGGCGACCGAGTCGAACGAGGAGGCCAAGTAATGGCAACCGTCAATGACAGCGCCGGCCACGAGTCGGCCGCCCACGACGTGAAGGAGGCGGGCGCTCGCGGATACCGCAAGACCCGTCGCGGCTACGTCACCAGCGACAAGATGGACAAGACCATCGTCGTCGAGGTCGAGGACCGGGTGAAGCACCCGCTGTACGGCAAGGTCATCCGCCGTACGTCCAAGGTC
This sequence comes from Rathayibacter sp. AY1F2, assembly GCF_002930885.1. Lineage (NCBI taxonomy): Bacteria > Bacillati > Actinomycetota > Actinomycetes > Micrococcales > Microbacteriaceae > Rathayibacter > Rathayibacter sp. AY1F2. The sequence continues at coordinate 69,998 of NZ_PSVG01000016.1, forward strand.
AAGGTCCACGACGAGCTGAACTCCGCCGGCATCGGCGACTCCGTCGTCATCAGCGAGACCCGTCCCCTCAGCGCCACCAAGCGCTGGCGCCTGGTCGAGATCCTCGAGAAGGCCAAGTAGGCCGCGGCCTACTTGAGTTAGCAGGAGAGACACATGCTTCAGCAAGAATCCCGAGTCAAGGTCGCCGACAACACCGGCGCCAAGATGCTCCTCACCATCCGCGTCCTCGGAGGCTCCGGCCGCCGCTACGCGGGCCTCGGTGACATCATCGTCGCCACCGTCAAGGACGCGATCCCCGGTGGCAACGTGAAGAAGGGCGACGTGGTCAAGGCCGTCATCGTCCGCACCATCAAGCAGACCCGTCGCGCCGACGGCTCGTACATCAAGTTCGACGAGAACGCCGCCGTCATCCTCAAGAACGACGGGGACCCCCGTGGCACCCGCATCTTCGGACCGGTCGGTCGCGAGCTCCGCGACAAGAAGTTCATGAAGATCGTCTCGCTGGCACCGGAGGTTATCTAGTCATGGCCAAGATCAAGAAGGGTGACCTCGTCCAGGTCATCTCGGGCGCTACCCAGGCCCGCGGTGGAGACCGCGGCAAGCAGGGCAAGGTCCTCGAGGTGCTGGTCGAGCGCAACCGCGTCGTCGTCGAGGGCGTGAACTTCGTCAAGAAGCACGTCCGCGTCGGCCAGACGCAGCGCGGCTCGAGGGAGGGCGGCATCGAGACCGTCGAGGCCTCGATCCACATCTCCAACGTCGCGCTCGTCGACCCGAAGACCAAGAAGCCGACCCGGGTCGGCCACCGCAACGTGGCCGTCACCAAGGACGGCGTGACCAAGACCGTTCGCGTGCGCTACGCGAAGGCGTCGGGTGAGGAACTGTAATGACTGACACCACCGCAGTGGCTGCGAAGGTTCAGCCGCGGCTCAAGGCCAAGTACCAGGCCGACATCATCCCCGCTCTCAAGGAGCAGTTCGGCTTCGGCAACGTCCACCAGGTCCCCGGCCTGGTCAAGGTCGTCGTCAACACCGGTGTCGGTGAGGCCGCCCGCGACGGCAAGATCATCGACGGCGCGGTCAAGGACCTCACCGCCATCACCGGTCAGAAGCCGCAGGTCACCAAGGCCCGCAAGTCCATCGCGCAGTTCAAGCTGCGCGAGGGTCAGGCCATCGGCGCTCACGTCACCCTCCGGGGCGACCGCGCCTGGGAGTTCCTGGACCGCCTGCTCTCGGTGGCGCTGCCCCGCATCCGCGACTTCCGCGGTCTGTCGGACCGCCAGTTCGACGGCAACGGCAACTACACCTTCGGCATCACGGAGCAGTCGATCTTCCACGAGATCGACCAGGACCGCATCGACCGCGTCCGCGGCTTCGACGTGACCGTCGTGACCACCGCCAAGACCGACGACGAGGGTCGCGCGCTGCTCAAGCAGCTCGGCTTCCCGTTCAAGTCGTCGGACAACGCGTAAGCAGCAAGCCTCGAGGCCGGGGGACGGTGAGAACCGCCCTCCGGCCTCGTCGTGCGTCCGCCGCCGGACCGGTCCGTCCGGAGCCGGCGGCGGGCGCCACGCGGGATCCCCGGATCCCGTGCACGATCGGCCCTCGACCGCAGGACCTCCGCCATGTAGCATGGCTCGTTGGCCTGCGTTCGCGCGGCCGCATGGGCGTCGACGTCGTCGGCGCCGTCCCACACCACAGGTCGTCACTCTTGTAAAGGGTGCCGAAACCAGGCGAGAAAGGCACCATCAGCCATGACCATGACTGATCCGGTCGCAGATCTGCTGACCAGAATCCGTAACGCGAACTCCGCGCACCACGACTCCATCACCCTCCCGGGCTCGAAGCTCAAGGCGAACATCGCCGAGATCCTCAAGACCGAGGGCTACATCGCCGACTGGAAGGTCGAGGAGGCGCGCGTCGGCACGACGCTCTCCATCTCCCTCAAGTACGGCCCGAACCGCGAGCGCTCGATCGCCGGCATCAAGCGGGTCTCGAAGCCCGGACTCCGCGTGTACGCGAAGTCGGCCGAGATCCCCACCGTGCTCGGCGGCCTCGGCGTCGCCATCCTGTCCACCTCGAGCGGTCTCCTGACCGACCGCCAGGCCGAGAAGAAGGGCGTGGGTGGGGAAGTCCTCGCCTACGTGTGGTAACCCCTCATGTCGCGTATTGGAAGACTCCCCATCGAGATCCCGGCGGGCGTCGACGTCTCCGTCGCCGGATCCGCTGTGACCGTCAAGGGCCCCAAGGGCGAGCTGACCGTCTCGGTCGCCAGCCCCATCCAGGTGTCCGTCGAGAACGGCCAGGTGCTGGTCTCGCGTCCCGATGACGAGCGCGAGTCGCGCTCGCTCCACGGCCTCACCCGCACGCTCATCGCGAACGACATCATCGGTGTCACGCAGGGCTACTCCAAGGGCCTCGAGGTCGTCGGAACCGGTTACCGCGTGCTGGCGAAGGGCTCGGACATCGAGTTCGCGCTCGGCTTCTCGCACCCGGTCGTCGTCACCCCGCCCGCGGGCATCTCGTTCACGGTCGAGGGCAACAACAAGCTCACCGTGCACGGCATCTCGAAGCAGGCCGTCGGTGAGGTGGCCGCCAACATTCGTAAGATCCGCAAGCCCGAGCCCTACAAGGGCAAGGGCGTGCGCTACGCCGGCGAGGTCGTTCGCCGCAAGGCCGGAAAGAGCGGTAAGTGATCATGGGACTCGGAACCAGAGGAAAGAGCAAGTCCGCTGCGCGCGGTCGTCGTCACGACCGTCTGCGCAAGAAGGTCGTCGGATCCGCCGAGCGCCCCCGCCTCGTCGTCAACCGCTCGGCCCGCCACGTCTTCGTGCAGGTCGTCGACGACGCTCAGGGCCGCACCCTCGCGTCGGCGTCGACCCTCGAGGCCGACCTGCGCGTGTTCGACGGCGACAAGACCGCCAAGGCCCGCAAGGTCGGCGAGCTCGTCGCCGAGCGCGCCAAGAACGCCGGTGTCGAGGCGGTCGTCTTCGACCGCGGAGGCAACAAGTACGCCGGTCGCGTCGCCGCGATCGCCGATGGAGCACGAGAGGCAGGGCTCAACCTGTGAGCGCCGCAGAGAACAAGGAACCCGAGGTCGCCGCTGTGTCGGAGGCCCCCGTCGAGACCGCTGCGTCCACGCAGCCGCAGCAGGAGGCTCGTGAGCCCCGCCGCGGCGGCCGCGACCGCAACCAGGGTGGCCGCGACCGCGGTGGCCGTGACGCCGAGAAGAGCCAGTTCCTCGAGCGCGTCGTGACCATCAACCGCGTGTCGAAGGTCGTCAAGGGCGGCCGTCGCTTCAGCTTCACCGCGCTCGTGGTCGTCGGAGACGGCAACGGACTGGTGGGCGTCGGCTACGGCAAGGCCCGCGAGGTCCCGACCGCCATCTCCAAGGGCGTCGAGGAGGCGAAGAAGAACTTCTTCCGCGTCCCCCGCGTCGCCTCGACCATCCCGCACCCCGTCCAGGGTGAGGCCGCCGCCGGTGTGGTGCTCCTGCGCCCCGCCGCCGCGGGTACCGGTGTCATCGCCGGCGGTCCCGTCCGCGCCGTCCTCGAGTGCGCCGGCATCCACGACGTCCTGAGCAAGTCGCTCGGCTCGTCGAACACCATCAACATCGTCCACGCGACCGTCGAGGCTCTGAAGCAGCTCGAGGAGCCGCGCGCCGTCGCCGCTCGTCGTGGTCTCGACTTCGACCAGGTCGCGCCGGCACGTCTCGTCCGTGCCGAGGCCGACGCCCTCGCCGCTGCGTCCAACGCGAAGGCAGGTGCCTGATGGCCCAGCTCAAGGTGACCCAGATCAAGTCGAAGGTCAGCGAGAAGCAGTACCAGCGCGACACGCTGCGCTCGCTCGGCCTCAGGAAGATCGGTCAGAGCGTCGTCCGCGAGGACAACGCCCAGAACCGCGGATACGTGAAGACCGTCGCCCACCTGGTGAAGGTCGAGGAGATTGACTAATGGCTGAGACGAAGAAGGCCGCCGCCGCGGAGTCCACGACTCCCGCGCAGGCGACCACCACGAAGGGCGCGGCGGCGCCGGCGACCAAGGAGCACGTGCTCAAGGTCCACCACCTCCGCCCCGCTGCCGGAGCCAAGAAGGCCAAGACCCGCGTGGGTCGCGGTGAGGGCTCCAAGGGAAAGACCGCCGGTCGCGGCACCAAGGGCACCAAGGCCCGCTACCAGGTGCGCGTCGGCTTCGAGGGTGGGCAGATGCCGCTGCACATGCGCACCCCGAAGCTGCGCGGCTTCAAGAACCCGTTCCGGGTCGAGTACCAGGTCGTGAACCTGTCCGCTCTCGCGGAGCTCTACCCCCAGGGCGGCGACGTCACCATCGGCGACCTGGTCGCCAAGGGTGCTGTCCGCAAGAACGAGAAGGTCAAAGTCCTCGGGGACGGCGACATTGCGGTTAAGCTGAACGTCGCGGTCGACAAGGTCTCCAGCTCTGCCGAGCAGAAGATCGTCGCTGCGGGCGGATCCATCAAGTAGCACCAGCAGCTTGTCGGTCGAGCTTGTCACGCCGACTCCCTCCGGGAGCGCGTGGCAAGCTCGACCTGTATCCCGCACCACAGAATTGAGCAGGAGACCTTAGGTAGTGTTTGGCGCCATTGCGCGGATCTTCCGCACCCCCGACCTCCGCCGCAAGATCGGCTTCACCCTCGCGATCGTGGCGATCTTCCGGCTGGGATCCTTCATCCCTGCTCCGTTCGTCGACTTCAGCGCCGTGCAGGCCTGTCTCGCCGGCAACCAGGGCACCTCGGGTCTCTACGAGCTCGTGAACCTCTTCAGTGGTGGAGCACTCCTCCAGCTGTCGATCTTCGCGCTCGGGATCATGCCGTACATCACGGCGTCGATCATCGTGCAGCTGCTGCGCGTGGTCATCCCTCACTTCGAGACGCTGTACAAGGAGGGGCAGTCCGGTCAGGGCAAGCTCACCCAGTACACGCGGTACCTCACCATCGCGCTCGGCGTCCTCCAGTCGACGACGCTGATCACCGTCGCCCGCTCGGGCGCCCTCTTCGGCAACTCCGGTGTCCCGGAGTGCTCGGCGCTCATCATCACCGACGAGTGGTACTCCATCCTCCTCATGGTCATCACCATGACCGCGGGCACCGGGATCATCATGTGGATGGGCGAGCTCATCACCGAGCGCGGCATCGGCAACGGCATGTCGCTGCTGATCTTCACCTCGATCGCCGCCCAGTTCCCCACCTCCCTGTGGTCGATCGCGCAGTCGCGCGGCTTCGAGACCTTCCTCCTCGTCCTCGGCGTGGGCCTCGTGCTCGTGGTCGCCGTGGTCTTCGTGGAGCAGTCGCAGCGGCGGATCCCCGTGCAGTACGCCAAGCGGATGGTCGGCCGCCGCACCTACGGCGGCAACAACACCTACATCCCGATCAAGGTCAACATGGCCGGCGTCGTGCCCGTCATCTTCGCCTCGTCGCTGCTGTACCTGCCCGCGCTCATCGCGCAGTTCAACCAGCCCGCCGCTGGCCAGGAGGCCCCGGTCTGGGTCACCTGGATCACGAACTACCTCACCAAGGGCGATCACCCGCTCTACATGGCGCTGTACTTCCTCCTGATCGTGGGCTTCACCTACTTCTACGTCGCGATCACCTTCAACCCGGACGAGGTCGCCGACAACATGAAGCGCTACGGCGGCTTCATCCCCGGCATCCGCGCCGGCCGCCCGACCGCCGAGTACCTCAACTACGTGCTCACCCGGGTGACGCTGCCCGGATCGGTCTACCTCGGCCTCATCGCGCTCGTGCCCCTCGTGGCCCTCGCGCTGGTCGGTGCGAACCAGAACTTCCCCTTCGGCGGCACGTCCATCCTGATCATCGTCGGAGTCGGCCTGGAGACGGTGAAGCAGATCGACTCCCAGCTGCAGCAGCGCCACTACGAAGGACTCCTCCGATGACGTCGCACCCGATCGGCTTCCGTCTCCTGCTGATCGGCCCTCCCGGCGCAGGCAAGGGGACCCAGGCCGCTCGGCTGAGCGACATCCTCCGGGTGCCCGCCATCTCGACCGGGGACATCTTCCGCGCGAACGTCGCCAACGAGACCGAGCTCGGTCTCCAGGCGAAGGCCTACCTCGACAACGGGCGCTACGTGCCGGACGAGCTGACCAACGCGATCGTGCACGACCGCCTCCAGGAGGCGGACGCGTCGACCGGGTTCCTGCTCGACGGCTACCCGCGCACCACGGAGCAGGTCGACGAGCTCGACCGCATCCTCGCCGCGGACGACAACCGGCTCGACGCGGTCGTCCAGCTGACGGCCGATCCCGACGAGGTCGTCGGCCGCCTGCTCAAGCGCTCGCTCGAGCAGGGGCGCAGCGACGACACCGAGGACGTCATCCGGCGCCGACTCGCGCTCTACGAGGAGCAGACCGCTCCGCTCATCGACGTCTACGCGGCCCGCGGGCTCGTGGTCGTGGTCGACGGCCTCGGGCCGGTCGACGAGGTGACCGAGCGGATCGTCGTCGCCCTCGAGGGCCACCGCGTGGGCCGCCTCGACACCCCGGCCGCCTGAGCCGTGGCGTTCCGCTCCTCGCTCTACAAGACGCCCGCGCAGCTGCGGTCGATGCTCGCTCCGGGCCTCGCCACGGCCGCCTCGCTCGACGCGGTCCGCGCGGCGGTCCGCCCGGGCGTCACCACGCTCGAGCTCGACGCGATCGCCGAGGCGGCGATCGTCGCGCTCGGCGGCCACTCGAACTTCCAGCTCGTCCCGGGCTACCGGCACACGATCTGCGCCTCGGTCAACGACGAGGTGGTCCACGGCATCCCCGGCGGGCGCGTGCTCGAGCCGGGCGACCTGGTCTCCATCGACAGCGGCGCCGAGATCGACGGCTGGAACGGCGACTCCGCGATGACGGTGGTCCTGCCCGATCCCTCCCGCCCGGAGGAGGTCGCGGCACGCGCCGAGCTCTCGCGGGTGACCGAGGGATCCCTGTGGCGGGGGATCGCCGCCCTCGCCTCCGCCCGCCATCTCAACGAGGTCGGCGCGGCGATCGAGGAGTACATCGAGGACGAGGCCGAGCGCTCGGGCCGCGTCTACGGCATCCTCACCGACTACATCGGCCACGGCATCGGGCGCACCATGCACGAGGCTCCGCCGGTCTTCAACTACCGGGTGCGCCAGCGCGGCCCCGAGGTGAAGCCGGGACTCGTCGTCGCGATCGAGCCGATGGTCACCGCGGGCAGCGCCGAGACCTTCGTCCGCGAGGACGAGTGGACGGTCGCGACCGAGGACAGCAGCATGGCCGCCCACTGGGAGCACTCCGTCGCCGTGCACCACGACGGCATCTGGGTCACCACGCTCGCCGACGGCGGCGCGGCCGGCCTCGCCCCCTACGGGATCGTGCCGACGCCCTTCGCCTAGAGGCCCCAACGCGGAGCTCCTCCGATCCGATGCGGAGGAGGCTCCTCGTGGCCTCTCGCGCCCGGCGGGGGTCCGTCGGGCGCCCACGAAGCGCGGGAGCGGGAGGACGACAGCGCCCTCCGGCTCCACCCGGAGTGCGGGTGTCGGCTAGCTGTCGATCACCCGCACCAGCTCCTCGATGAAGCCGCCGAAGTCCGTGGAGCGCCGGATGAGGCGCTGCACCTCCGCCCGGTCGGCGAACACCTCGACGAACTGGTCGAACACCGACTGGAAGGTGCTGCGGCCGGCCGAGGCGAACGCGATCATCGCGATCACGTTCACCCGCTGCTCGCCCCACTCCATCGCGGTGTCGTTCACGACGATCGCGATGGAGGTGCGGCGGGCGCTCATCGCCATCGCGTGCGGGACCGCGAGGTTGTCGGTGAACGCCGTGGAGCTCATCCGCTCGCGCTCGATGGCGCCGTCGACGTAGTCCTCGTCGATGATGCCGCCGGCGATCATCCGCTCGCCCAGCATCCGGATCATCGCAGCCTCGTCGCGCGCGTGCACGTTGCGGAAGAACAGCTCCTCGTCGAAGAACTGCAGCAGCTCGTCCTTGATCTGCGCGCGGCGGCGGTGCCGGCGGACGCGGGCGATGGCGCGGCGCACCGTCTCGACGTCGTGGTCGGTGAGGAACGGCTGCACCACCACGACGTCGTCTGACGCGGGGCGCTCGTCGATCGTGGTGATCACGAGGTCGGCGGTGAGCCGGTCCCAGTCGACGTCGCTCCGCGTGATCAGCGAGCGCACCTCCACCTCGGTGCCGAGCGAGCGCTCGACGCGCAGGCGCAGCATGTGCGCGAGGTCGTAGTAGTTGGGGCAGACGATCACGCAGGACAGACGCTCCTCCCGCCGGGACACCCGCTCGAGGAAGGAGCCGACGTGGAGGGCGATGTAGGCGATCTCGTCCTCGTTGACCACGACGCCCCGCCGGCGCTGCAGCCCGCTCGCCAGGAACACCGCGATCTCGTAGGTCATCGGGTAGCTGGTCTTGATCGAGCGGGTGAGCGGGTTGCGGGAGTAGCCGCCCTCGGCGGCCCGGGCGATCAGGTTCCGCACGTGCAGGGCGAGGCGGACGATGAAGCCCTCGTCGTCGAGGTCGACCAGGTACTCGCGGTTGACGTCGGCGACGAGCTCGCGGACGACGGCGAGATCCTCCGGGTCGAGGTAGTTCTCGACCACGGCGGCGACGGGCTCGTTCTGTCCGGGCGTCGCCACCCGCGTCGTCATCAGGATCGCGAGCTGGGCGAGCTCGGCGTCGGTCAGGCGCGTCGCGAAGTGCCGCTCCACCAGCTCTGCCAGCAGGGCCGCGAGCTCGCCGTGGATCGCGGGGGAGGGGCGGGAGCCGGAGGGGTCCCCGATGCCCCGGGCGACGCGGTCGACGGCGATCGCGATGTGGAGGAGGACGCTGTTCACGCCGTAGTCGTTGATGTAGTAGCCGCGGGTCTCGAGCTCGGCCAGCAGCTCGGTCTTGAAGGCGCCGAGGCCGGGGGAGGCGAACTCGCGCTGGACGTCGTCGAGCGTGAAGACGCCCTGCGCGCTCTCGTCGCGGAACATCCGCGAGATCAGGCGGCGGCGGGCCTCCTCGCTGCCCTCGAGGCGCACCGACGGGCCGCGCCGGACCAGCCCGAGGCCGGCCTCGTCGGCGAGGGCCTTCACCCGGCGCAGATCGGCGTCGACGGTCGACTCGCTCACCGACAGCGCGTCGGCGAGGGCGAAGACGTCCAGGCCCTCGTCGGAGTCGACCAGGCGGCGGACGATGCTGTACAGCCGGTCACGCGGTGTGTCGGGCTCGACGTCGCGGCTGCGCTGCGCCTCCAGGTAGGCCGCGTACGCCTCGCGCGCGAGCCGGTAGCCGTTCGCGGAGGACTCGACCGGCTCCAGCGGGGCGGCCTGCGCCTTCACCGCGGTGACGTAGCTCCGGACGCTGCGGGTGGTGACTCCGAGCCTGTCGGCGAGCTCGTGCGCCGTCACCCAGCCGTCGGCGCGGGAGAGGTACTCCAGCAGTCGTTCGCGGTTGTCAGGCATCAGGCTCCAGGCGTGCGGTCGGGGCGGGCGCCGGGAGCGCCACGACCCTGCCGCGGGCCCGCAGGACGCGGGCGGCGAGTCGTACGTCCCGTCAGTCAATCACCCCGGCGACGCGCCCGGGAGCCCCCGCGCCGCGGGTGGAAGGGGCCGTCTTCCGCCCCCGCGGAAGATTGTCTGCTGGAGGGTGCCGCCCCTCCGAGGGGATGCTTGGATGAATCACGACCCGGACGCGAGGAGGCGAACGAGGTGCGGAAGATCCTGATCGTCTGCGGTGCAGGCGCGTCGAGCACGTTCCTGGCCCACCGGCTGCGAGCGGGCGCGAAGGAGCGCGGCATGGATGCCGTGTTCCGCTCCGAGACCCTCACCGGTCTCGACCACTCCCTCCCCGAGGCCGACGTCCTCCTCGTGGGGCCGCACCTCGAGTCGCAGTTCGACGGACTCCGCCACCGTGCGGAGCTCGTGGGAGCCGCGGCCGCCCTCCTCCCGCCCGATGTCTTCGGAGCGCACGGTGCCGATGCCGTGCTCGAGACCCTGCCCGTCCTCTTCGCCGCTCGCGCGGTCGTCGCAGGCGCGGACGGGGACTCCTCCACCCGCCCGGTCCGTCCGGGCGAGCCCGACTCCGGGCACCACTGATGCAGTCGCGACTGCAGGATCAAGGAGAAACGTTCATGGTCGAGCGCACCGTGCAGGTTGCATCGTCGAAGGGCCTCCACGCCCGCCCCGCCTCGCTCTTCAGCCAGGCCGCGGCGAAGTCGGGTCAGAAGGTCCTCGTCGCCAAGGGCGACGCGACCCCGGTCAACGCCGCGTCGATCCTCGGGATCATCTCGCTCGGCATCGAGCACGGC
>NZ_PSVG01000017.1:0-79994 GCF_002930885.1 Rathayibacter sp. AY1F2
CGCCCCTCCCGAACCGAAGGAAGACCCGCCCCCGTGAGCATCGAGATCAACAACGAGTCGAGCGTCCCCGTCGACGAGGCCGCCCTGCTGCGCCTCGCCGGCTACGCGCTCGACTCGCTCCACGTGCACCCCGACGCCGAGCTCGCGATCGTGCTGGTCGACGAGGGCGCGATGGAGCAGCTGCACGTGCAGTGGATGGACGAGCCGGGACCGACTGACGTGCTCAGCTTCCCGATGGACGAGCTGCGTCCCGGGACCGAGGACGAGCAGACCCCCGCGGGGCTCCTCGGTGACATCGTGCTCTGCCCGCAGGTCGCGCAGTCCCAGGCCGAGTCGGCCGGCCACTCCGTGCTCGACGAGCTGCAGCTGCTGACCGCCCACGGGCTCCTTCACCTGCTCGGCTTCGATCACGCCGAGCCGGAGGAGGAGCGCGAGATGTTCGGCATCCAGCGCGACATCCTGGTCGGCTTCCACATCAGCGAGCGACGCCGCTAGAGCGCGCCGTGCCCACTCTCCAGCTCCTCATCGCCGCCCTCGCGCTCGTCGCCGTCGGCGGCTGGTTCGCCGCGACCGACGCAGCACTCGGCGTCCTCTCGCGCAGCGACCTGCTCGACATGGCCCAGCACTCCCGCAGCGTCCGCGCTCTCCGCGCGATCGCGGGCGACATGAGCGCCCACGTCAACGTCGTCAACTTCTCGCGGATCGCGGCCGAGACGACGGCCGCGGTGTTCGTCACCACGGTGCTGGTCGTCGAGGTCCCGCAGCTCTGGCTCGCGCTCCTGCTGGCGGTCCTGATCATGGCGGCGGTCTCGTTCGTCCTGGTCGGCTCCAGCCCCCGCAGCGTCGGGCGCGCGAACGCCCGCGCGGTCCTGTCCACCAGCGCCTCGCTCGTGCACGTGCTCCGGCTCGCGCTGGGCCCGGTCGCGCACGGGCTCGTGGCCCTCGGCAACCGGGTGACGCCGGGGACCGGGCGCTCGGCGGGGTTCTCCTCCGAGGAGCAGCTGCTCAGCATGGTCGACGAGGCGACCGAGCAGGACGTGCTCGAGCAGGACGACCGCGAGCTGATCCACTCGATCTTCGAGTTCAACGACACCTTCGTCCGCGAGGTGATGGTGCCCCGCACCGACATGGTGACGATCGAGGCGACCTCCTCCGTCGGCGCCGGCATGGGGCTCCTGCTGAGCCGCGGCATCTCCCGGCTCCCCGTCATCGGCGACGGCGTCGACGACGTCCTCGGCGTGCTCTACCTGCGCGACGTGGCCCGTCACACCTACGAGCGGCCGGACGACGACGACACGGTCGCCGATCTCGCGCGCCCGGCGCTGTTCGTGCCCGAGTCGAAGAAGGCCGACGAGCTGCTCCGCCAGATGCAGCTCGAGTCCAACCACCTCGCGATGGTGGTCGACGAGTACGGCGGCATCGCGGGCCTGGTGACGCTGGAGGACCTGATCGAGGAGCTCGTCGGCGACATCTCCGACGAGTACGACCGCGAGGTCGACCTCTTCGAGGAGACGGCGCCCGGGGTCTACCGCGTCTCGGCGCGCCTGCCGGTGGACGAGCTCGGCGAGCTGTTCGAGCTCGACCTCGAGGACGACGACGTCGACTCGGTCGGCGGACTGCTGACCAAGGCCTACGGGCGCCTCCCCGAGCGCGGCGCGACGGCGCGGATCGGCGGAGTGCTGCTCGAGGCCGAGCAGGCGGACCCGCGCCGTGGGACCATCTCCACGGTGATCGTCCGCCGCGATCCCGATCTGGACACCGCCGGCGAGCCCGGCACCGGCCCCGTCGCGATCATCGCGGACGGCGGCACCACCACCCCCAGCCCGAGCACGGCTCCCACCCGCGGAGCCACGGGCGATCAGCACGAGGACGCACGATGACCGACTCCACTCCCGCCGCCGCTCCCTACCGGGCGGGCTTCGTGTCCTTCGTCGGCCGCCCGAACGTGGGCAAGTCGACGCTCACGAACGCCCTCGTCGGCGAGAAGATCGCCATCACGAGCTCGAAGCCCCAGACCACGCGGCGCGCGATCCGCGGCGTGGTGCACCGCACCGACGGCCAGCTGATCGTCGTCGACACCCCCGGCATCCACCGGCCGCGCACGCTCCTCGGAGAGCGGCTGAACTCGCTCGTCACCTCGACCCTCGGCGACGTCGACGTCATCGGGATGCTGTTCCCCGCGGACGAGCCGATCGGCCCGGGAGACCGCTTCATCAACGAGCAGCTCGACTCCTTCCCGCGCGCTCGGAAGGTCGCTATCGTCTCGAAGGTCGACCTCTCCTCGAAGAAGTCCGTGGCGAAGCAGCTGCTCGCCGTCTCGGAGCTGCGCGAGTGGGACACGATCGTGCCGATCTCGGCCGTGACCGAGGAGCAGCTGGACGTCCTGGCCGTCGAGCTCCTGCGCCTGATGCCCGTCTCGCCCGCCCTCTACCCGGAGGAAGCGGTGACCGACGAGGACCTGTCCTCGCGGATCGCCGAGTTCATCCGCGAGGCCGCCCTCGAGGGCGTGTCGGACGAGCTGCCGCACTCCCTCGCCGTGACGCTCGACGACATGGTCGAGCGCGAGGACGGCTCGCTGATCGACATCTACGCCAACGTCTTCGTGGAGCGCGACAGCCAGAAGGGCATCATCATCGGCAAGGGCGGCCAGCGCCTGCGCGAGGTGGGAGCCGTCTCCCGCGAGCAGATCGAGCGCCTGCTGGGCCGCCGCGTGTTCCTCTCCATCCGGGTGAAGGTCGCCAAGGAGTGGCAGCGCGACCCGAAGCTGCTGGGGCGCCTGGGCTTCTGACGCCGGAGGGACGACGGCGGTCACCCTCGCGGACGACGCCCCCGGGCGCGCGGACCCGTAGCGTGATCCTCATGCGCGCCCTCCTCGACCGACCGGCGGCCCTGCCGATCGCCGGGGCGCTGCTCGCCGCCCTCCATCTGCTGCTCGGGCTCACCGGGGTCACTCCGACCGAGCGGATCGCCGGCGGCCTCGTGCTCGCGCTGGCCCTCGCGGTCGCGGGATTCCTGCCCGCGCTCGCCCCCTCGCTCGTCGCGGTCGGCGCGCTCGCCGACGGAGGCGTCCTGCTCGGCGGCGTCCCCGTCGACGGGGTGCTCGTCGGCCTGGTCGTCCTCTGGCAGACGACCCGCCGGGTGGGCCCCTGGACCCGTGCCCTGGCGCTCGCGGGCGGCCTGATCCTCGCCGGGATCGGCGGCGTCACCGTCGCGCTCGGCCTCTCCGGCCCGCTCGATCCGTCCGGGCTCCCGGCGCGCGTGGAGTTCGTGGTCCTCGCCCTGGTCGCCCTCGCGGTCGCCTCCGTGCTCGGTGCGGCGAAGGTCCTCGTGTACCTCAACGCGCTGCGGGCGCCGGTCCTCGCGGGCGATCGGATCGACGCGCTGCTGAACCGGGTCGCCGGTCCGCAGGACCCCTTCGCGGTGGGGGTCGCCGGTGGTCAGGCGCTGGTGCTCCTCCTCGTCGCCGGCCTCCCGTTCGCCGGGGTGGACGGCGCGATGCAGCTGCTGGTCGCGGGCGTGCTCGCGGTCGCGCTGGTGCTGCACCGGCGGTCCCCGGTCCTCGCCCTCTCGATCGCCTGGGCCGGCGCCGCCCTGCAGATGAGCGCGAGCCTCGCTCCCGGACCCGCGGATCTGGCCATCCTGGCCGTCCTCTTCGGCGCCGGCGCGTCGGAGTCGCGGCGGGTGCGGATCGCGGGCGCGGTGTCGGCCGTCCTCGGCGCTGTGGTCGCCGTCGTCTACCTCGTCCTCGTCTTCGACCTCGTCGCGAGCGCCTACGACGGCCTCCTGTCGGCCGGAGCCACCTTCGGCGGGATCCTCGCGACGCTCGGCCTCTCCTGGACCATCGGACTGCTCTCCCGCTCGGTCCGCCGGGCGCGTGAGGGCCAGACCCTGCGCGCGCAGGCCGAGCAGGAGCGCGCCCGGGCGCAGCGCGAGCTCGACACCGTGGAGGAGCGCAACCGGATCGCCCGCGACATGCACGACGTCGTCGCCCACTCCCTCGCCGTCGTGATCGCGCAGGCGGACGGCGCGCGCTACCTCGGCGCCACCAGCCCCGAGCAGACCGACGCCGCGCTGCTGACCATCTCCTCCGTCGCCCGGGACGCCCTCGGCGACGTGCGCGTGCTCCTCGCCCAGCTGCGGCACTCGCAGAGCGACGGCCCGCAGCCCGGCGCGCGCGACCTGCCGGCCCTCCTCGACAGCGTGGGCGGAGCCGGAGCCCCCGTCCGCGCCGAGCTCGCCGTCGACCTGGAGGCGGTGCCGCGCGCCGTCGGTCTGGCCCTGTACCGCATCGCCCAGGAGGCGACCACGAACGCTCTCCGCCACGGCCGCCCGGGCTCGCCGCTCGACATCGCCCTGCGCCAGGACGGCGGCGAGCTCGCCCTGACCGTGCGCAACGCCCGGTGCGCCGACGTCGAGCGCGACTCCCTGCCGGGCGAGGGCCACGGCCTGGTCGGCATGCGCGAGCGCGCCGCGCTCGTCGGGGGAGTGCTCGCCGCCGGCCCGGTCGGGGACGACTTCGTCGTCGACGCGCGCCTGCCCTCCTCCCCGTCCCTCGCCCGCACCGCCCCACCCCTCGCCTCCGGAGGCAGCCCCGCATGACCGACACCATCCGCCTCGTCCTCGTCGACGACCAGGCCCTCTTCCGCGCCGGCATCCGCATGCTGCTCGGCTCGCAGCCCGATCTCGAGGTGGTCGGCGAGGCCTCCGACGGAGCGGAGGGCGCGGAGCTGGTCGCGCGGCTGGCCCCCGACGTCGTGCTGATGGACATCCGGATGCCGGGCGTCGACGGGATCGAGTCGACCCGGCGGATCCTCGCGGACGCGCAGGAGCGGCGGGTCCAGCCTCCGCGCATCCTCGTGCTGACGACCTTCGACCTCGACGAGGCGGCCGCGCGCGCCATCCGGGCGGGCGCGAGCGGCTTCCTCCTGAAGGACACGGAGCCCGGCTTCCTCCTCGCCTCCGTCCGCACCGTGCACGCGGGGACCGCCGTGGTCGCCGCCTCCGCGACCCGCGAGCTCTTCGAGCACTTCGGGGCGGCGGGCAGCGGACGCGAGACTCCGCCCGCCTTCGCGACCCTCACCGACCGCGAGCGCGAGATCTTCCACCTGGCCGCGCGGGGGATGAGCAACACCGAGATCGCGCGGGCCGAGTTCCTGAGCGAGGCGACGGTGAAGACGCACATCAGCCGCACCCTCGGCAAGCTCGGCCTGCGCGACCGCGTGCAGCTGGTGGTCTACGCCTACGAGAACGGCCTGGTCTCCTAGCGCGGGACGCCGGGGTGACGCGCCGCGGGGGCGGTGCTACCCTGATCTGGTGCGCTTCGGACAGCTCCTCCTTCTCCGCCGCGACGAGATCTGATCCTCAGGCCATCCTCGTCGCGGAGTCCGTCGTCGGCTGAACCATCCCTCGCCCGCGAGGTCGATCCGCATCCGGATCCCCGCGAGACCGCCCGACCGGCACCGCCCACCAGCGGATCCGCACGCGAGCGGGATCGGTCACGAGCGAGAACAGACACGTGCGCACCACTGCGCCGGGAGAGCACCTCATGCTGAACAACCAGAAGCCGTCGCCCATGCCGATCGGCAAGTACCGTCCCTTCCACGAGCTGATCGCCGTGGACCTGCCCGACCGCACCTGGCCGTCGAAACGCATCACGACCGCGCCCCGCTGGTGCGCCGTGGACCTCCGCGACGGCAACCAGGCGCTCATCGACCCGATGAGCCCCGAGCGCAAGCGCATCATGTTCGATCTGCTGGTCCGGATGGGCTACAAGGAGATCGAGGTCGGGTTCCCGAGCGCGAGCCAGACCGACTTCGACTTCGTGCGCAGCCTCATCGAGGAGGGCGCGATCCCCGAGGACGTCACCATCCAGGTGCTGACCCAGGCCCGCGACCACCTGATCGAGCGCACCTACGAGTCGATCCGCGGCGCGCGCCAGGCGATCGTGCACCTCTACAACTCCACGAGCGTGCTGCAGCGCGAGGTCGTGTTCCGCAAGGACCGCCAGGGCATCATCGACATCGCGCTGGCCGGCGCCCGCAAGTGCCGCGAGATGGAGTCGACCGTCCCCGGCACGGCCGTCTACTACGAGTACTCGCCCGAGAGCTACACCGGCACCGAGCTCGACTTCGCCCGCGAGATCTGCGACCGGGTCGTCGAGGTCTTCGAGCCGACTCCCGAGCGCAAGGTCATCCTGAACCTGCCCGCCACCGTCGAGATGGCCACCCCGAACGTCTACGCCGACTCGATCGAGTGGATGAGCCGCAACCTCGCGCAGCGCGAGAACATCGTGCTGTCGCTGCACCCCCACAACGACCGCGGCACGGCCGTGGCGGCCGCCGAGCTGGGCTACCTGGCCGGCGCCGACCGGATCGAGGGCTGCCTCTTCGGCAACGGCGAGCGCACCGGCAACGTCGACCTGGTCGCGCTGGGCGTGAACCTGTTCACCCAGGGGATCGACCCGCAGATCGACTTCAGCGACATGGACGGCATCAAGCGCACCGCCGAGTACTGCAACCAGCTGCCCGTGCCCGAGCGCAGCCCCTGGGCGGGCGACCTGGTCTTCACCGCCTTCAGCGGCTCGCACCAGGACGCCATCAAGAAGGGCTTCGAGGCGATGCAGGCCGAGGCCGAGCGGACCGGCCGCAGCGTCGACGAGCTCACCTGGGCCGTGCCCTACCTGCCGGTGGACCCGAAGGACCTGGGCCGCTCCTACGAGGCGGTCATCCGCGTCAACTCGCAGTCCGGCAAGGGCGGAGTCGCGTACCTGCTGAAGACGGACCACGCGCTCGACCTGCCGCGCCGGCTGCAGATCGAGTTCTCGGGCGTCGTGCAGGCCAAGACCGACGCCGAGGGCGGCGAGGTCACGAGCGAGCAGATCTGGACGGTGTTCCAGGACGAGTACCTGCCCGCGCCCGCCGAGCGCGCCGACGAGAAGTGGGGCCGCTTCGAGCTGCTGCGCACGAACACGTCGAGCGATCTGGGCGGCAGCATCGCGCTGGACGCGGTCCTCCGGGTGGGCGACGAGCGCGTCTCGGCCAGCTCGCGGGGCAACGGCCCGATCAACGCCTTCGAGGCCGTGCTGAAGCAGCAGGGCGTCGAGGTCCGGGTCCTCGACTACGTCGAGCACGCGCTCAGCGCCGGCGGCGACGCGCTGGCCGCCTCGTACGTCGAGTGCACGGTGAACGGCCGCACCCTGTGGGGCGTGGGCGTGGACGCCGACATCTCGACCGCCTCCCTCAAGGCCATCGTCTCTGCCGTCAACCGCGCCCTGCGCGAGGAGGTCCCGGTCCGCGAGCTGGCCGGCGCCTCCGCCTGATCGCACCCGATCCCCGCCGGGGGAGCCGTGACGCGTCGCGCCTCCCCCGGCGTTCCCGTGCGCGGACCGCGCGGGACTCCGCTCCCTGCGTCCGGGTCGGCCGCCGCTAGGTCCGGCGGCGCCAGCGAAGGCGCGGCACCCCGCTGAGCGCGCGCTGCTCGGGCAGGCTCCAGCCGTAGCGGACCGCGAGCAGGCGGATGACCGTGGTCACGCCCACCGCGAGCGGCGCGGCGAAGTCGATCGTCACTCCGAAGCGCAGCGCGAGGACCAGGACGCCCGTGCCCACCGAGGCGGCGACCGCGTAGAGCGAGCCGACGTGCATCAGCGCGATCGGCCGGTTCAGCAGGATGTCGCGGACGACGGATCCGCCGACGGCCGAGACGGTGCCGACGAACACGGCCGGCACCTCCGGCACGCCGAGCGACAGGGCCTTCGTGGTGCCGATCGCGCCGAAGAGCCCGAGGGTCAGCGCGTCGAGGGCGGTGATCGTCCCGTCGACCCGGTTCAGCAGGTGCTGGAGCAGCATCCCGAGCAGGGAGGCGGTCACCGCGACGATCAGGTACGCGTCGGTGTGCAGGGCCACCAGGGGCGTCTGGAGCAGCAGATCGCGGAGCACGCCGCCGCCGAGGCCGGTGGCCGTGCCGATGATCGTGACGCCGAGCAGGTCGATCCGGCGGTCGCGGAACTCGCCCGCGAACATCGCGCCCTGGAGGCAGCCGATGGCGATCGCGAGCAGGTCGGCCCAGGCCGGGATCTCGAAGAGGGAGGCTGCCACCCGGACATCGTTCCACGGCGCGGGCCCTGCTCCGGCCGGGCTGCCAGCCGGGTGTCGGGGGTCGGGGGGATAATCGGAGGATGCCCACCTATCGCGACGAAGCCGTGGTGCTCCGCACGCACAAGCTGGGCGAGGCCGACCGCATCGTGACGCTGCTCTCGCGCAGCCACGGCAAGATCCGCGCGGTGGCGAAGGGCGTTCGCAAGACCGGCTCCAAGTTCGGCTCGCGGCTCGAGCCGTTCATGGTCGCCGACCTCCAGCTCTACGAGGGCCGGAGCCTCGACATCGTCACGCAGGCCGAGTCGCTCGGCGCCTACGGTGCGCTGATCGCCGCCGACTACGACAGCTACACGGCGGCGAGCGCGATGGTCGAGACGGCGGACCGCCTCACCGACGCGGACGCCTCCCTGCAGCAGTACCTGCTGCTCGTCGGGGCCCTGCGCTCGCTCTCGAAGCACGAGCACGAGCCGGTGCTGACGCTCGACTCCTACCTCCTGCGGGCGCTCTCGATCGCGGGCTGGGCGCCCAGCTTCGAGGACTGCGCGCGCTGCGGCGCTCCCGGGCCCCACGGCGCGGTCGTGGTGCAGCTCGGAGGCGTCGTCTGCGCCGACTGCACGCCGCCCGGCGCACCGCGGGTCGCTCCGGAGGTCGTGGTCCTGCTGGGCGCACTGCTCACGGGAGACTGGGCCCACGCCGAGACCACCGAGCCGACCACGCGGTCGCGGGCGAGCGGAGTGGTCGCCGCCTACACGCAGTTCCACCTCGAACGCGGTCTGAGATCCCTGGAGCACGTCACCCGATGAAGCCCTTCACTCACAAGGACGCCGAGCCGTACCGCCCCCTCGACTGGACCGGGATCCACCCGCCTGCGATCCCGCGGAAGGCCGTTCCAGGGCACGTCGCCATCGTGATGGACGGGAACGGCCGCTGGGCGAACTCCCGCGGCCTGACGAGGATCGAGGGGCACAAGCGCGGCGAGACGGCGCTGCTGGACGTCGTGGCCGGAGCGATCCAGATCGGCGTGAAGCACCTCAGCGTCTACGCGTTCTCGACCGAGAACTGGAAGCGCTCGCCCGAGGAGGTGCGCTTCCTGAT
This sequence comes from Rathayibacter sp. AY1F2, assembly GCF_002930885.1. Taxonomy (NCBI): domain Bacteria; kingdom Bacillati; phylum Actinomycetota; class Actinomycetes; order Micrococcales; family Microbacteriaceae; genus Rathayibacter; species Rathayibacter sp. AY1F2. Next base: position 9,189 of record NZ_PSVG01000017.1, read on the forward strand.
GGGCTTCAACCGCGACGTGCTGCACCGCCGCCGCGATCAGCTCAACGAGTGGGGCGTGCGCATCCGCTGGGCCGGCCGGAAGCCGCGCCTGTGGGCGTCGGTGATCAACGAGCTGCAGTTCGCCGAGCGGATGACCGCGGACAACGACGTGCTGACGCTCACCATGTGCGTCAACTACGGCGGGCGCACCGAGATCGCCGACGCGGTGCAGCGGCTCGCCGCCGAGGTCCAGGCGGGGCGGCTCAAGCCCTCCGGCATCTCCGAGAAGACGATCGCCAAGGCGCTCTACGTGCCCGAGATGCCGGACGTCGACCTCTTCGTGCGCTCCTCCGGCGAGCAGCGCACCAGCAACTTCCTGCTCTGGCAGAGCGCCTACGCCGAGATGGTGTTCCTCGACCGGCTCTGGCCGGACTTCACGCGGACCGACCTCTGGGACGCGATCGAGCACTACTCCGGCCGCTCCCGCCGCTTCGGCGGCGCGGTCGACGTGCCGGGGGCCTCCTCGTGATCCGGGCCGGGATCGTCGGCTTCGGGCTCGCCGGCAGCGTCTTCCACGGTCCGTTCCTCGCGGCCGACCCGGCGTTCGAGGTCGTCGCCGTCTCCACCCGCGACGCCGGTCGGAGGGCCGCGGCCTCCGCCGCGCATCCGGAGGCCCGGATCGTGCCCGACCTCGACGCGGTGCTCGCCGAGCGGCCGGAGCTGGTCGTGCTCGCCTCGCCGCCGTCGGTGCACCGGGAGCAGGCCGTCCGGGTGCTCGAGGCCGGTGTCGCCGTCGTGATCGACAAGCCCTTCGCACCGAGCACGGCCGACGCGGACGCGATCATCGCCGCCTCCGAGCGGAGCGGTGCGCCCGTCTTCGTCTTCCAGAACCGGCGCTGGGACGCCGATCTGCTCACGCTCCGCCGCCTCCTGGTCGAAGGCGTCCTCGGCGAGGTCCTCCGCTTCGAGTCGACCTTCGAGCGCTGGAGCGCGCCGAAGACGGGCCGGTGGCAGAGCGAGACGGGCTCGGCCGCGGGCGGCGGGATCCTCTTCGATCTCGGCAGCCACCTGGTCGACCAGGCGCTGCTGCTGTTCGGCCCGGCGGTCGTCACGGCGGCCGAGACCCGGACCATCCACGAGGGCTCGGCGAGCGAGGACGATGCGTTCGTCTCGCTCCTGCATCACAGCGGCGTCCGCTCCCACCTCACCATGAGCCGCGTCGCCCGGGCGACAGGCCCCCGCTTCCGCGTGCTCGGCACCCGCGCCGCCTTCAGCGTCGACGGTCTCGATCCGCAGGAGACCGCGCTCCGCACCGGCGGCGCCCGACCGGACGACGACGGCTTCGGCGAGGTCGCGCCGGAGGGATGGGGCGTCCTCGTCGACGACTCCGGCGCGCATCCCGTGCCGAGCGAGCGGGGACGCTACGCCGCGTTCCTCGAGCAGGTCGCGCGGTCGCTCCAGGAGGGCGCTCCCTCGCCGGTCGACGTGCGCGAGGCCCGCGAGGTCGTCGCCGTGCTCGAGCAGGCGCACGCTCTCGCCGCCCGCTGACCGGGCCCGCCGCCGACGCGCCCGGTCGCTCCCCGGTCTTGGCGATCCGGCTCCCGAGCGTCATCCTCGAGAGGTGAGCACCGCACTGCCGAACTCCGCCGACCTGCGCGCGCGCTTCGCCGGTGCCCGCGGCTACCACAACGCCTGCACCCTCGGCCTGCCGCCGCGGGAGACCGTCGAGGCGCTGCGGGCGGACCTCGACGGCTGGTCGTCCGGGGAGAGCACGGCCGCCGCCTACGGCGCTGTCGCCGAGCGCGCGCGTGCCTCGTTCGCCGCGATCGCCGGCGTCCCGGTCGACCGTGTCGCGATCGGCGCGCAGACCTCCGCCATGGCTGCCGTGCTCGCCGCCTCGCTGCCCGACGGGGCCCGCGTGCTCTGCGTGGACGGCGACTTCTCCTCCATCGTGTTCCCCTTCCTCGCCCAGGCGCACCGCGGAGTGACCGTGCGCCCCGTCGCGCTCGAGGCGCTGGCCGACTCCGTCGAGGACGGGGACGACCTCGTCGTCTTCTCCGCCGTGCAGTCCAGCAGCGGAGCGCTCGCCGATCTCGACGCCGTCCTCGAGGCGGCCGCGCGCCACGGAGTGCGAACCGCCTGCGACCTCACGCAGGCGGCCGGCGTCCTGCCGGTCGACGCCTCCCGCTTCGACGCGACCCTCACCCACGCCTACAAGTGGCTGTGCTCGCCGCGCGGAGTGGCGTTCCTCACCGTCTCGCCCGCCTACGCGGCCGAGCTCGTCCCCGTGCAGGCGGGCTGGTACTCGGGGGAGGACGTGTGGTCGTCCTGCTACGGACCGGCCATGCACCTGGCCGAGAACGCCCGCCGCTTCGACGTCTCGCCGGCCTGGCAGGCGTTCGCCGGCGCCGAGGCGTCGCTCGCTCTGTTCCGCTCGCTCGACCTCGACGCGGTCTGGGCGCACGCCTCCGGCCTCGGCGACCTGCTGTGCGAGCGGCTTGACCGGGAGCCTCAGCACCGGGCGCTCGTGTCCTGGCCGGACGAGGGGGGAGCGGACCTGGAGCTGCTGCAGGCCGCGGGTCTGCGCGTCTCGGGCCGCGGCGGCCGGCTCCGCATCGCCTTCCACCTCTGGAACGACGAGTCCGACGTGGACGAGCTCGTCCGCGTGCTGCGGGAATAGCGGGGCGCCCCCTCCGTTGTCCTGCGGGTGAGTGCTGAGCCGAGCCCCCTGTCCGTCGACGTCTGGTCCGACATCGCCTGCCCCTGGTGCTACATCGGGAAGCGCCGGTTCGAGCGCGGGCTCGAGGCCTTCCGCGCCGCGCACCCCGAGGCTCCGGAGGTCGTCGTGGAGTACCGCAGCTTCGAGCTCTCGCCGGACACGCCGGAGGACTACCGCAGGGGAGAGGCGGCGTTCCTCGCCGAGCACAAGGGCATCCCGGAGGCGCAGGCGCAGCAGATGCTCGACTCCGTCACGGCGGTCGCGGCGGGCGTCGGCCTCGACTACCACTTCGAGTCGGTGCGCCACGTCAAGACGGTCACCGCCCACCAGGCGCTCCACCACGCCAAGGAGAACGGACTGCAGCTCGAGCTCGTCGAGCGTCTCCTGAGCGCGTACTTCGTCGAGGGCCGCGACCTGGCCGATCCGGAGGTGCTCGCCTCGCTCGCCGGCGAGGTCGGGCTCGACCCGGCGGAGACGCGCCGCGCTCTCGAGGACCGGCGCTACCTCGGGCGGGTGCAGTCCGACATCGCCCAGGCCCGCGAGTACGGGATCTCGGGGGTGCCGTTCTTCGTCCTCGACGGGCGCTTCGGCGTCTCCGGCGCCCAGGAGCCGGCGGCGTTCACCGAGGTCCTCGAGCACGTGCTGGAGCAGCGGGCGGCCGTCGCGTGAGCGGGCCGTTCGAGATGCTCGGCGACTCCGGCGGGCCGCTGTGCGAGGACGGCGTCTGCGCCGTGCCGCAGGCCGCGGAAGCGCAGGCCGAGGTGCCGCCGATCAGCGCGGAGGCTCCTCCACGGTGATGTCGGCCACGGTCGCGCCGTAGGCGGCCACGAGGGCGTCCGCGTCGACGAAGGCGCTGCGCCCGTCGGCGCCGGCTCCCACCGCCACGCGGCGGCCGAGGATCCGCTCGTCGGCGTAGACCGGCCAGGCCGTCGTGGAGCCGATCGGGGTGATGGTGCCGCGCCGGTAGCCGGTCGCCTCGAGGGCGGCCGTCTCGTCCGGGAGGCGGAGCTTGTTCACTCCGACCACCGCGCGCAGCTTCGGCCACGCGATCTGCCGCCCGCCGGGGACCAGGGCGAACAGGTAGCCGCCGTCGTGGCGCTTCACCACGAGCGACTTCACGATGTCGCCGGGCTCGATGCCGAGCAGCGCGGCCGCCTCGTGCAGGCTGCCGGCAGCGGGCCTCTCCACGATCTCGACCGCCAGGCCGCGGGCGGACGCGTCCGCCTCCAGCCGCTGCGAACCGTCCTCCACAGGTGTGCTCCCGTTCATCTCTCCACCTCTCAGCTCGTCACTCCGCCTTCCCCAACACAGGATCTGGGAGAATCGATACCGATGTCCTCCACTCTCACGGCCGCCCCGCCCGCCCGCGCGCACCGCGCCGGCGCTCCGGATCGGCCCCCTCGAACTCGACGCGCCGGTGGTGCTCGCCCCCATGGCGGGCATCACCAACACGGCGTTCCGCCGCCTCTGCCGCGAGTTCGGCAACGGCCTCTACGTGAGCGAGATGATCACCTCCCGCGCGCTCGTCGAGCGCACGCCGGAGTCGATGCGCCTCATCCGCCACCACCCCAGCGAGTCGGTGCGCTCGATCCAGCTCTACGGAGTGGACCCGGTCACGGTCGCCGAAGCGGTCACCATGCTCGTCGCCGAGGACCGGGCCGACCACATCGACCTCAACTTCGGCTGCCCCGTGCCCAAGGTCACCCGGAAGGGCGGGGGAGCGGCCCTGCCGTGGAAGCTCCCGCTGTTCCGGCAGATCGTCGAGGGCGCCGTGAAGGCCGCCGGCGACGTCCCGCTCACCGTCAAGATGCGCAAGGGCATCGACCCGGACCACCTCACCTACCTCGAGGCCGCCCGTGCCGCCGAGGGCGCCGGGGTCGCGTCGATCGCACTGCACGCGCGCACCGCCTCCGAGTTCTACAGCGGGCACGCCGACTGGTCGGCGATCGCCACGCTCAAGGAGACGGTCACGAGCGTGCCCGTGCTGGGCAACGGCGACATCTGGTCGGCCGAGGACGCGCTGCGGATGATGGCCGAGACGGGCTGCGACGGAGTCGTCGTCGGTCGCGGCTGCCTCGGGCGCCCCTGGCTCTTCGGCGACCTCGCCGCCGCGTTCGCCGGCTCCGACGAGCGGTTCCGCCCTTCGCTCGGACAGGTCGCCGAGGCGTTCCGCCGCCACGCGGAGCTGCTCGTCGACTTCTTCGAGAGCGAGGAGCGCGGCTGCCGCGACATCCGCAAGCACGTCGCCTGGTACTTCAAGGGCTACGCCGTCGGCGGCGACCTCCGCGCTCGCCTGGCCACCGTCGAGTCGCTCGCGCAGCTCGACGAGCTCCTGGCGACGCTCGACTGGACGCAGCCCTATCCGGGCGAGGCGGCCGAGGGGCAGCGGGGCCGCGCCGGCTCGCCCAAGGTCCCCTCCCTCCCGGACCGCTGGCTCGAGTCCCGCGAGCTCGACGCCGGGCAGCGCGACGCGGTCTCGGCCGCCGAGATCCACAACAGCGGTGGATGACCGCGCGCTCTGGGGGTACTCGCTCGTCGACACCGAGCGATTCCTGCCGGAGGACCACTCGACCCGCCGCTCCGACTTCGCCCGCGACCGCGCCCGGCTCTTCCACTCCAGCGCGCTCCGCCGCCTGGCCGCGAAGACCCAGGTGCTCAGCCCCACGGCGGGCGTCGACTTCGCGCGCAACCGCCTGACCCACTCGCTCGAGGTGGCGCAGATCGGCCGGGAGCTCGCCACGAGCCTCGACCTCGACCCCGACGTCGTCGACACGGCCTGCCTCGCGCACGACATCGGGCATCCGCCGTTCGGGCACAACGGCGAGCGCGCGCTCAACACCTGGGCCGAGGGGATCGGCGGCTTCGAGGGCAACGCGCAGACCTTCCGGCTGCTCACGCGGCTCGAGCCGAAGGTGTTCGGCGACGACGCCCGCCCCTACGGGCTGAACCTCACCCGCGCCAGCATCGACGCGAGCTGCAAGTACCCCTGGCCCGACACGCGCTCGGTCGCGGACCCGTCGGGGCGCGCCAAGTTCGGCTTCTACGCCGACGACGCCCCCGCGTTCGCCTGGATGCGCGAGGGCGCCCCCGAGGGGGTGCGCTGCATCGAGGCCGAGGTGATGGACCTCTCGGACGACATCGCCTACTCCGTGCACGACTTCGAGGACGCGGTGGTCTCCGGCTACATCGACGTCGAAGCACTCGGCTCCCGCGCCGACCACGAGGACCTCGTGCAGTCGATGCACTCCTGGGTCGGCGGGGAGGTCGGACACGACGAGCTCGTCGCCGCCTTCGACCGTCTCGACTCGCTCGACGTGTGGGTCTCCTCCTGGGACGGCTCCCGCCGCGACCAGGCCCGGCTCAAGAACCTCACCAGCCAGCTCATCGGCCGCTTCGCCGCCGCCGCCACCGAGGCCACCCGCGAGGCGTACCAGCACCCCGACCTCGTCCGCTTCGGCGGCCACGTCGTCGTCCCCCGCGAGCAGCAGGCCGAGATCGCCGTGCTCAAGGGGATCGTCGCGACGTTCGTGATGTCGCGGAACACCCGCCAGCCCATATACGCCCAGCAGCGCGAAGTCCTCACCCGCCTCGCCGACACCCTCCTCGACCGCGGCCCGGGAACCCTCGAGCCCGGCTTCGCCGAGGACTGGCACGCCGCCCCCGACGACGACGCCCGCCGCCGCGTCGTCGTCGACCAGGTCGCCAACCTCACCGACCAGAGCGCCCTCGCCTGGTTCGAGAGGCTGTGCTGATGCGCTGAGCCGGGCGGCGCCCGGCTCAGCTGTGCCGCCGGTCCCTGCCCGGCGTCACCGCGGTCGGCTTGTCGAGGTGGTGCGTTCCAGGGAGCGGGGTGCGTCCGCCTAGGGCGATCCGCTGGGACGCGGATCGGCCGTTCGGCTGTGCTCGATCCCACGCCGGTCCTCGCCCGGCGTGGCGCGGTCGGCTCGGCGAGGTGGTGCGGTTCGTGGAGCGGGGTGCGTCCGCCTAGGGCGATCCGCTGGCACGCGGATCGGCCGTTCGGCGGTGCCGGTGGAACGCCGGTCCCTGCCCGGCGTGGCGCGGTCGGCGGTGCTCGATTCCACGCCGGTCCCTGCCCGGCGTGGCGCGGTCGGCTTGGCGACGTGGTGCGTTTCGTGGAGCGGGGTGCGTCCGCCTAGGGCGATCCGCTGGCACGCGGATCGGCCGTTCGGCGGTGCCGGTGGCACGCCGGTTCTCGGCCGGCGTGGCGCGGTCGGCGGTGCTCGATTCCACGCCGGTCCCTGCCCGGCGTGGCGCGGTCGGCTTGTCGAGGTGGTGCGTTCCAGGGAGCAGGGCGCGTCCGCCTAGGGCGATCCGCTGGGACGCGGATCGGCCGTTCGGCGGTGCCGGGGGCACGCCCGTCACCGCCAGGCGTCACCGCGGTCGGCTTGCGGGATGGCGGGTTCCAGGGAGCCGGGTCCGTCCGTCTGAGGCGATGCGCTGGTGTGCGGGTCGGCCGGTCGGCTCGGAGGGCGGGGAGGGCGCCGCACCGCGAGGCGCGGAGGGGCGCGGGGCGGCGGGTACGGTGATGGCGTGGGAGCGGAGCGGACACGGCAGCGGATCCTCGAGGCGGCGACGGAGGAGTTCGCGGCGCACGGGCTGGCGGGAGCGCGGGTCGACCGCATCGCGGCACGGTCGGGGATGAGCAAGCCGATGCTGTACTCGCACCGGCCGACGGCGCGCGAGGCCGTCGCCGCCGTCGTCCGAGTCAGTGCGGAGGGGTACTCCGCGCCCGGCACTCCTGCCGGCTGCTTCGTGCTGAGCGAGCCGCGGCTCGAGGCCCGTCGCCGCGAGATGGAGGCGCTCGTCGCCGCACGAGTCGAGCGCGGGATCGAGGAGGGCGACGTGCCGCCGGAGACGGACGCCGGATCCGTCGCCGCCTTCGTCGTCGTCGTGCTCAGCGGGATGTCGACGCAGGCCCGCGACGGAGCACCGGCGGACCGCATCGCGGTCATCGGCGAGCTCGCACTCGGCGCGCTGCCGGCGGCCACGGGCGTGCGAGCCGCAGGGCGCACGCCGGGAGCTCCCGGATGAGACCGCGTCGGCCCCGTCTCGGCCTCCTCGCCCTGGTCGTCGCGGGGCTGCTGCTGCTCCAGCCCGCCGCGGCCTCGGCGGCACCGCTGCTCCCTCCCGCGAACGGCGTCCTCGACTACCAGCTGGGAGGCGCCTACGCTCCGGCGTCGAGCGTCACCATCGTCGACCGCGACCGCACGGACGCGCCCGCCGCCGGCCGCTACAGCATCTGCTACGTGAACGCCTTCCAGACCCAGCCCGGCGCGAGCGCCGCCTTCGCGAAGCGGCACCCCGAGCTCCTGGTGAGGCGAGCGGACGGGAAGCCCCTCGCCGATCCGGGCTGGCCGGACGAGTACCTCTTCGACGTCTCGACCGCCGCGAAGCGGACCGCTCTGCTCGCGATCGTCGGCGCCTGGATCGACGGCTGCGCCGAGGACGGCTTCGACGCCGTCGAGGCCGACAATCTGGACAGCTACACCCGCTCGGGCGGGAGGCTGACGAAGTCGCAGGCGCTGGCGTTCGCCACCCTCCTGACGGCGCGCGCTCACCGCTCCGGCCTGGCGATCGGCCAGAAGAACGGAGCCGATCTCGCCGCTGCCGGGAAGGGGACGGTCGGCTTCGACTTCGCCGTCGTCGAGGAGTGCCAGGTCTACGACGAGTGCGCGGCGTACACGGACGTCTACGGGCGCCAGGTCTACGAGATCGAGTACACCGACAACGGCCGGTCCGCCTACTCCGAGGCCTGCGCCGCGCAGGGCCGGAGCATCTCGGTCACCCTCCGCGACCGCGACGTCGTTCCCCGTGGCGCAGCGGGCTACGTGAACCGGCACTGCTGACGCCGGGCGGACGCTACCGCAGGGCTCCCAGCACGACGGCCGCGGCTCGGGCGACCAGCGCGTCGTCGTAGTCCGCCTCGGGGTCGTTGCGCGACGAGAGGATCGACAGCACGACCGCGTCCCGCCCGGGAGGCGTCACCACGGCGACGTCGTTGCGGATCCCGCCGGCGCCCCCGGACTTGTCCGCGACGCTCCAGCCGGCCGGAGCGCCCGCCCGGACGAGAGTGTCGCCGGTCGCGTTGCCGCTCATCCAGTCGAGCAGGAGTGCCCGGTCCTCCGCGGACAGCACGTCACCTGTGGCGACCGCGGCGAGGTCGGCCGTGAACGCGGCCGGGGTGGTGGTGTCGTCGATGCTGCCGGGCTCGATCGTGTTCAGCGCGGGCTCCTCGTTCACCACCTCGGTGGTGGTGTCGCCGAGAGCCTCCAGTCCTCGGTCGAGGGCGGAGGGTCCGCCGAGGCGCCGGAGGACGAGATTCAGCGCTGTGTTGTCGCTCCGGCGGACGGCCGACTCGGCGAGCTGCGACAGCGGCAGGCCGGTGGCGGTGCTCTCCTCCGTGACGGGGGAGTAGCCCGCCGCCTCGACGTCGGCCACGGTCCAGGTGACCACCTCGTCCCGCTCGGCGGCGGGGACGGTGCGCAGGAACTCCGCCGCGGCGAGGGCTTTGAGGCTCGAGGCGAAGCCGAAGCGCTCGTCGGCCCGGTGATCGACCCGGCGACCCGAGCCGGTGTCGACGGCGCTGACGCCGATCCGGGCGTCGAACTCGTTCTCGAGCACGGCCAGCTCGGCGGAGACGTCGATCGGAGGAGGGGTGGCGGAGGACGCCGACGACGGCACGGAGTCGGACGACGGCGGCGCGACCGGGGCGTCCGCGGTGGTGGTGCACCCGGCGAGGGCCAGAAGGAGGGCGGAACCCGCGAGCGCGCGGAGGGTCCGCGACAACCCTCTCGAACGCTTCACAGCGCGGAGTAGACGACGAAGAAGGCGACGGCGGCCGCCGCGGTGACGCCGAGCGCCGCGAGCGAGACGAGTGCGCGCGGCCTCCTCCGCACGACGGCCAGGACGAGGAAGCCCGCGCCCAGGACGATCTGGAGCCACCAGTACACCGGACTCGTGGTGTCGGCGACCGCGCCCAGCGCCCAGACGCCCTCGCCGATCAGCACGCCCGAGAGCGGCGCGACGGCCAGGACGCGCCACGTCCTCGAGCCGTGGAGGGTGAGCGCGGCGGCGGCGCCCAGGATCGGCCCGGCGGGGACGGCGAGCAGCCAGAAGACGTCCGTGAAGGGAGGCGAGTAGCCGAAGCCGCGCGCCGCGGTCACCAGGTCGTAGCCCTCGAGCAGCGCCCAGAAGCTCAGCAGGCCGAGAGCGGTCGCCGCCGCCGGTCGGGCGCCGCCGAGGCGCACGAGCGCGAACACGAGCATGGACCAGCCCCCGGAGGAGTTGGCGAACGAGCTCACCGACGGCGGAAGGAAGCCCTGCAGCAGGCTGGTGAGCCCGCCCAGGACGAGACCGCCGAGCATGGCGACGAGCAGAGCACGCAGGAGAGGCGGGCGGGAGGCGGCAGGGGGCATGGGTCGATTCTCGGAGACGGCGGGCGGGTGCGGATCAGGGATGACCCTGATCTCGGGGTGCGGGGCCGATCACAGGTCTCCGGGGTGATCCGCGCCGCCCTGGTGCAGTTCTCCCCACCCCGGCTCGGCGGCTCCGGCGGCCGATACGATGGACCCCATGCCTCGGATCCGACAGTCAGATGTCGAGGAGGTCAAGGCGCGGGTGAACATCGGCGAGGTGATCGGCGAGTACGTCACGCTGAAGTCGGCCGGCATCGGTTCGCTGAAGGGCCTCTGCCCCTTCCACGACGAGCGCAGCCCCAGCTTCCACGTCCGCCCGCAGGCCGGCTTCTACCACTGCTTCGGCTGCCAGGAGTCGGGCGACGTCTACAGCTTCGTCATGAAGATGGACCACAGCTCGTTCAGCGAGACCGTCGAGCGCCTCGCCGGGCGCATCGGCTTCCCGCTGCAGTACGAGGACGGCGACGGCCGCGCGCCCGAGACCGGCGGGCGAGCGCGCCTCCTCGCCGCGAACGACGCCGCGGAGGAGTACTTCCGCGAGCAGCTCGCGACCCCGGGCGCCGACGTCGGCCGGCGCTTCCTCGGCGAGCGGGGCTTCGACCGCGCCGCCGCCGACCGCTTCGGCGTCGGCTTCGCACCCGACGGCTGGGACGGGCTCACCACCGCGCTCAAGCGCCGCGGCTTCTCGGAGGAGGAGCTGACCACGGCCGGCCTGGTCAGCAGCAACAACCGCGGCGGCGTCTACGACCGCTTCCGCGGCCGCCTCGTCTGGCCGATCCGCGACGTGACCGGCCAGACCGTCGGCTTCGGCGCCCGCCGCCTCCTCGAGGAGGACAAGGGCCCCAAGTACCTCAACACCCCCGAGACGCCCGTCTACCACAAGTCCCAGGTGCTCTACGGGCTCGACCTCGCCAAGCGGGACATCTCCCGCGGGCACCGGGTGGTCGTCGTCGAGGGCTACACGGACGTCATGGCCTGCCACCTCGCCGGCGTCACCACCGCGGTCGCCACCTGCGGCACCTCCTTCGGCGTCGACCACATCAAGGTGCTGCGCCGGGTGCTGGGCGACGACAGCGGCGTCGGCGAGGTCGTCTTCACCTTCGACCCCGACGCGGCGGGCCAGAAGGCGGCGATGCGCGCGTTCCAGGAGGAGCACCGCTTCGCCGCGCAGACCTTCGTCGCCGTCGCGCCCGAGGGCCTGGACCCCTGCGACCTCCGCCTGAACCGCGGAGACGACGCCGTCCGCCGCCTCATCGACGACAAGAAGCCGATGTTCGAGTTCGTGATCCGGCAGCTGCTGGACCGCTACGACCTCGAGACGGTCGAGGGCCGGATCGCGGCCCTGCGCGCGGCCGCCCCGGTCGTCGCCGAGATCCGCGACCCGGCGCTGCGGCCCGGCTACTCCCGCGAGCTCGCCCGGATGCTCGGCCTGGACATGGCCGAGGTCAACTCCGCCGTGCGCTCCGCCGGATCCCGGCCCCGCTCCTCCGGACCCGAGGGCCGCGACCAGCAGGGCGGGCGGGGCGGCGGCGAATCGTCCGCGGCCGAGGCGCCCCTCGGCGCGCGCATCGCCGACCTCCCCGTCGACGTCGTCACGCGCATCGAGCGCGAGGCGCTGATGGCGATGCTCCAGCTTCCGCAGGCGATGGGTCCGGAGCTCCTGGCCCGGGCGGCGCACGCGGCGGTCACCAACGAGACCCTCCGCGTGGTCCGCGACGCCGTGGTCGCGAACCTCGAGCGGGCGGAGGACCGCGACTGGGTCGAGCACGTCGCCGACGACGTCCCCGGCCCCTTCGCCTCGCTGGTGCGCCAGCTCGCGGTGGCGCCGATCCCGGCCGCCGACGAGGAGGGGCTCGCCCGCTACTCCCGCGACGTGGCGATCTCGCTCATCGAGCGCGACCTGCTCCGCGAAATCGCCGAGCTGCGCGGGGCGCTCCAGCGCGCGTCCGCCGATCCGGTGATGGCGCGCGCGGTGCAGGTGCGACTGGTCGAGCTCGAGCGCGAGAAGCGGGCGCTGCGCACGGAGTGAGCGTGTTGCGGTCGTGTGAAGAAATCGGCCGCACGCCCGTGCCGGTTCGGAGAGCGCTTCCAACTGTGTTACCCATGAGGAACAGCAATGCGGGCGTCCAGTGTCGTGACGCCACAGCCCACAGGAGATCTGTGTGCCGAGAGTCCGCGCGCCCGGAGCGCGCCCGCATCCCATCCTTGACAGGAAGAGGCAGACGGAGATGAATTCCGCATCCACTCGCGGCACCCGTGCACTGGCCGCCGCCGCAGGCTTCGCCGCGGTCGCGCTCGTGCTGACGGGCTGCGCCGCCGGCGGGAACGACTCGTCCGGCGGCAGCGCCGGAGGGGCCCTGACCATCGGCACCACCGACAAGATCACGACGCTCGACCCCGCGGGCTCCTACGACAACGGCTCGTTCGCCGTGATGAACCAGGTGTTCCCGTTCCTGATGAACACCCCCTACGGCAGCCCGGACGTCGAGCCCGACATCGCCGAGTCGGCGGAGTTCACCGCTCCCACGGAGTACACCGTGAAGCTGAAGGAGGGACTGAAGTGGGCCAACGGCCACGACCTCACCTCCTCCGACGTGAAGTTCTCCTTCGACCGCCAGGTCGGCATCGCGGCCGAGAACGGCCCCTCCTCGCTCCTGGCGAACCTCGACAGCGTCGCGGCTCCGGACGACACGACCGTGGTCTTCACGCTGAAGTCCGAGAACGACCAGACCTTCCCGCAGATCCTCTCGAGCCCCGCCGGCCCGATCGTGGACGAGGAGGTCTTCTCGGCCGACGAGCTGACCGCGGACGCCGACATCGTCTCGGGCGACGCCTTCGCCGGCCAGTACACGATCGCGAACTACGACGTGAACAACCTCATCCAGTACAAGGCGTACCCGGACTACCAGGGCGTTCTCGGCGAGGCGAAGACGGACACCGTCAACGTCAAGTACTACGCGGACTCGTCCAACCTCAAGCTGGACATCCAGGAGGGGAACATCGACGTCGCGTTCCGCAGCCTCTCGGCGACGGACATCGACGACCTCCGCGGCAACGACACGGTCAAGGTCGTGGACGGCCCCGGCGGCGAGATCCGCTACATCGTCTTCAACTTCGACACCCAGCCCTTCGGCGCGACCACCGGTGAGGCCGACAGCGCAAAGGCCCTCGCCGTGCGCCAGGCCGTCGCCGACCTGATCGACCGCGACGAGATCGCCGACCAGGTCTACAAGGGCACCTACACCCCCCTCTACTCCTACGTCCCCGCAGGCCTGACCGGCGCGGTCGAGCCGCTCAAGTCGCTCTACGGCGACGGCAACGGCGCGCCCGACGCCGACAAGGCGAAGGCGACCCTCGAGGCCGCCGGCGTCACCGCTCCGGTCACCCTGAACCTGCAGTACTCGAACGACCACTACGGTCCGTCCTCGGGCGACGAGTACGCGCTGATCAAGGACCAGCTGGAGTCGACCGGCCTCTTCACCGTGAACCTGCAGACCACGGAGTGGGTGCAGTACTCGAAGGACCGCTCGAGCGACGTCTACCCGGCCTACCAGCTCGGCTGGTTCCCCGACTACTCCGACGCCGACAACTACCTCTCGCCGTTCTTCATCAAGGAGAACTTCCTCGCGAACCACTTCGACGACGCCGAGGTGCAGAGCCTGATCGCACAGCAGGTCTCGACCACCGACGCCGACGCGCGCACCGCGCTGATCGAGCAGATCCAGGAGAAGGTCGCGGCGCAGCTCTCGACCGTCCCCTACCTGCAGGGCTCGCAGGTCGCGGTCGTCGGCAGCACCGTGAGCGGAGCCGAGGACACCCTCGACGCCTCGTTCAAGTTCCGCTACGCGGCACTCAGCAAGGGCTGATCCACCCCCTCGCGGCCGGCGCCTCCCCGACAGGAGGCGCCGGCCGTTCTCCACGAAAGGCATCACGTGACGACAGCCACGACGACAGCCACGACGGCTGCGGCGACGGCGCCCACCCGGCGACCGCGCGGCTCCGGGGGCGGACTCGGGCGCTACCTGCTCGTCCGCTTCCTGCTCATCATCCCCACCGTCTTCATCCTCGTGACGCTGGTGTTCCTCTTCATGCGCAGCACGGGCGACCCGATCACGGCGGCCCTCGGCGGCCGCCTGACCGCGGACCAGCTCGCCGAGCGCGTAGCCGCCGCCGGCTACGACCGGCCGCTGATCGTGCAGTACCTCGAGTACCTCGGCAAGCTGCTGACCGGCGACTTCGGCACCACCCTGAGCGACAACCGCCCCGTCACCGAGGTGCTCCTCACCTACGGCGCCGCGACGGTCGAGCTCGCCTTCTACGCCCTGATCGTGGCGTTCCTGGTCGGCATCCCGCTCGGGATGCTCGCCGCCTACCACCGCGACCGCACGCCCGACGCGGTGCTGCGCATCTTCGCGATCCTCTGCTACGCGACCCCGGTGTTCTTCGCGGGCCTGCTGCTGAAGCTGGTGTTCTCCGTCTGGCTGAAGTGGTTCCCCGTCGCCGGGCGCGCCTCGACGAGCACCGAGCTCTCGCTCCAGTTCCTCGAGAACAAGACCGGCATCTACCTGATCGACGCGATCCAGACCGGCGACCCGGCCGCGATCTCGGACGTGCTCTCGCACGCGGTGCTCCCCGCCGTCGCACTGGGACTGCTCACCGCGGGCATCTTCCTGCGCCTGGTGCGCACCAACGTGATCGGCACGCTCGGCACCGATTACGTGGACGCGGCGCGCTCGCGCGGCGTCAGCGAGTTCCGGCTCGTCCGCACCCACGCCTACCGGCCCGCGCTCATCCCGATCATCACCGTGATCGGCCTGCAGATCGCCCTGCTGCTCGGCGGCGCGGTCCTCACCGAGACCACCTTCGAGTGGAAGGGCCTCGGCTTCCAGCTCGCCGAGTACCTCCAGGCCCGCGACTTCGTGGCCGTGCAGGGCATCGTCGCCCTGCTCGCCGTCATCGTGGCGCTGACCAACTTCATCGTCGACGTCATCGCGGCGCTCATCGACCCGCGAGTGAGGTACTGAGCATGAGCACCACCTCCCCGGCGCGTCCGCGCCGCCGTCTCGTCGACCGTCTGCCGGTCGTCCACCAGCTCCGGCAGAGCGTCGGCCTCCAGCGGGGGATGCTCGTCACCGGCCTGATCATCACCGGCGCGTTCCTGCTGGTGGCCCTGTTCGCGCCCCTCATCGCGCCCTACGGATACTCGCAGCTGCGCTCGGGCGGCGAGTCGTTCGGCGCGCAGGAGCCGCCGAGCGCGGAGCATCTGCTCGGCACCACCGTGGGCGGCTACGACGTCCTCTCGCGAGTGATCTGGGGAGCGCAGACCGCGTTCCTCGTGATCGTCGTCGCCGTGGTCCTGTCCATCTTCCTCGGCGTCTTCCTCGGCCTCGTCTCCGGCTACCTCGGCGGCTGGCTCGACCGCGTGCTCGTCGTGATCTGCGACGCGATCTACGCGTTCCCGACCCTGCTGCTGGCGATCGTGATGTCGATCGTCATCTCCGGAGGGCAGTCGAACCTCTGGGCCGGCATCTTCGCCGCGGCGGTCTCGATCACCGTGGTCTACATCCCGCAGTACTTCCGCGTGATCCGGGCCGAGACAGTGCGGATCAAGGGCGACGCCTTCGTCGAGTCGGCGAAGGTCATCGGAGCGTCGACGCCGCGGATCATGTTCCGCCACGTCCTGCGGAACGCGACGCGCACGCTGCCGCTGATCTTCACGCTGAACTCCTCCGAGGCGATCCTGACCCTCGCGGGCCTGGGCTTCCTCGGCTTCGGCATCGAGCCGACGTCGGCCGCGGAGTGGGGCTACGACCTCAACAAGGCGCTGTCGGACGTCACGAGCGGCATCTGGTGGACCTCGGTCTTCCCGGGCCTGGCGATCGTGCTCGTGGTGCTGGGCATCACCCTCGTGGGCGAGAGCCTGAACGACCTCGCCGACCCGCGCCTGCGCGGTCGGCGCGCGGTGGCCGCCGGTGCCGGCGACGTCGCCGCGACGTCCGTCGTGCCGGGCGGCGTCCTCGCCGCCGACGGCTTGGAGACGCCGGGGCACGACCCCGTCGCCGGAGTGGAGGAGACGCGATGAGCGACCAGCGCATCGTCCGGGACGCCTCAGCGCGCCCGATCGTGGACATCACCGACCTCGAGGTCGCCTTCGCGAGCGACCGCGGCGCCGTCCGCGCCGTCGCCGGGGTGAGCCTGCGCGTCGAGCGCGGCGAGGTCCTGGCGATCGTCGGAGAGTCCGGCAGCGGCAAGACCGTGACCGCGAAGACCATCCTCGGCCTCCTGCCCGAGACGGCCACCGCCTCCGGAGTGGTCCTGCTCTCGAAGAAGGACGGCAGCGCGGCGACCGATGTCGTCTCCGTGCCGAAGGCCCGCCTCCGGGAGCTGCGCGGCACCGACGTCGCCATGGTCTTCCAGGAGCCGGGCACCGCCCTCAACCCGGTCTTCACGGTGGGCTGGCAGATCGCGGAGGGACTTCGCGCTCACGGCTCCGTCTCGAAGAAGGAGGCGCGCAAGCGCGCGATCGACGTCCTCCGCACCGTCGGCATCCCGGAGCCGGAGAAGCGGGTCGACTACTACCCGCACCAGTTCTCGGGCGGCCAGAAGCAGCGCGTCGTCATCGCGATGGCCCTCGTCCTGGATCCCGGCCTGATCGTCGCGGACGAGCCGACCACGGCTCTCGACGTGACCGTGCAGGCCGAGATCCTCGACCTGCTCCGCCGGTGCCGCGACGAGTTCGGCACCTCGATCGTGCTGATCACCCACAACATGGGCGTCGTCGCCGATCTGGCCGACCGCGTCGCCGTGATGTACCAGGGCGAGCTGGTCGAGGAGGCGACGGTCTCCGAGCTGTTCTCGGCGCCGAAGGCCGAGTACACGAGGAAGCTCCTCGCCGCCGTCCCGCACGTGGGCCAGGGCGTCGAGCGCGCCCGCGTCCGCGCCGTCGAGCGCGCCGAGGCCCCCGAGACCGAGACGCTCGTCGCCGGCGAGGGCCTGCGGATCCAGTACCCCGGCCGGCTCGGCCGTCCCGGCTTCGTCGCGGTCGACGGCGTCTCGCTGCGCATCCGCGCGGGCGAGGTGCTCGGCCTCGTCGGCGAGAGCGGCTCGGGCAAGACCACCATCGGTCGCGCCATCGCGGGCCTGACGCAGGTGACCGGCGGGTCGCTGAAGGTCCTCGGCAAGGAGATGCGCGGCATCCGCGAGCGCGCCTTCCGGCCGGTTCGCGGCGACATCGGCTTCGTGTTCCAGGACCCGGCGTCGAGCTTCAACCCGCTGCTCACCATCGCGGAGTGCGTCGCCGAGCCGCTGATCGTGCACGGACGGGCCGGCGACGCCGCCGGGGCGCGCTCGCGCGTCGACGAGCTCCTGGAGGCGGTGCAGCTGCCCCGCTCCTACGGCGACCGCTACCCGCACGAGCTCTCCGGCGGCCAGCGCCAGCGCGCCAGCCTCGCCCGGGCCCTCGCCCTCGAGCCGAAGCTGCTGATCGCCGACGAGCCCACCTCGGCGCTCGACGTGTCGGTGCAGGCCCGCGTGCTCGAGCTGTTCGCCGAGCTGCAGCGCGAGTTCGGCTTCGCCTCGCTGTTCATCAGCCACGACCTCGCCGTGGTCGACCTGCTCGCCGACCGCATCGCGGTGCTCTACCGCGGCGAGCTGGTCGAGGAGGGGACGGGGGCCGAGGTGCTCGCCGCGCCGAAGCACCCCTACACGCAGCGCCTGCTCGCCTCCCTGCCCGTGCCCGACCCGGTCGAGCAGGCCTCGAGGCGCGAGCTCCTGCGCAGCATCGTCGAGGCGGAGCGCCGGGCGTGAGCCGGACCGCCGAGGATCAGGCCCCCATCGTCGTCGACGACCTCAGCGTCGAGTACCCGCCGCGCGGCATCAGCCGCCGGTGGACAGCACTGCGGGGAGTGAGCCTCCGCGTGGAGCCGGGGGAGGTGCTCGGGATCCTCGGCGGCAGCGGCTCGGGCAAGTCCACGCTCGCGCGCGTGCTCGGCGGCGACGGCCTGGGGCACGACGGCGGCCGCACGCGCCCGGTGATCATCGGAGGGGACGCGACGGTCGCGGGGCACCGCCTCCGCTCGCTCCCCGCCCGCGAGCTCAAGCGCTTCACCGTCGACGTCGCGCATCTCGCGCAGGACGCCGGAGCGGCCCTCCGCCCCGAGCTGACCGTCTCGGAGCTGATCGCCGAGCCGATCTTCCTCCGCGACCGCCACTACGACCCGAAGGCCGCGGCGGTGCGGGTGGCGACGCTGCTCGACTCCGTGCACCTGCCGCTGTTCCTGCTCGACCGCTACCCCTACGAGCTCTCCAGCGGCCAGCGCCAGCGCGTGGCCGTGGCCCGCTCGCTCGTGCTCGGGCCGAAGGTGCTGATCGCCGACGAGCCGACCTCGGGCATCGACGCGACGGTGCGCGAGTCGATCGTCGACCTCCTCGCCGACCTGCGGCGCCGGGAGGGCTTCGCGGCCGTCGTGGTCAGCCACGACATCGACGTGCTGAGCCGGGCGACCGACCGGATCGCCGTGCTCGTCGGCGGCGAGGTCGTCGCGTACGGGCCGCTGCTGGAGGTGCTGATCGAGGCCCGGCACCCCTACGTGCGCGAGCTCGGAGCGGCCTTCGCCGAGTACGAGCGCTTCGACGCCTCCCGAGCGCAGCGCGTCGAGGCGGCCGACCAGTGACCGTCCCGCGCGTCGCGGTGCTCCCGCGGCCGAAGCCGGTGTTCGCCGAGGCGGTCGAGTCGGGCGGTGGAGTGGTCGTCGGACTCGACGGGAGTCCGGACGCGCTGCTCTGGCTGTCCTACGGCCGCACGGACGAGCTGGCCGCTGTGCTGGAGGAGCACCCGTCGATCCGCTGGGTGCAGCTGCCCTGGGCCGGCGTCGACGTCTTCGCGCCCGTGCTCGCCGCGTCCCGCGCGGACGTCGTCTGGACCAGCGCCAAGGGCGCCTACGCGGAGCCGGTGGCCGAGCACGCGCTCGCGCTGGTGCTCGCCCTCCTGCGCTCGCTGCCGGAGCGGGCGCGCGCCGCGTCGTGGGGGCCGAAGAAGGCGGTCACGCTGCACCGCGCCTCCGTGGTGATCGTCGGAGCAGGAGGGATCGCTCGCGAGCTCCTGCGGCTGCTCGCCGTCTTCGACTGCCGGGTGACGATCGTCCGCCGCGGAGACGAGCCGGTGGAGGGCGCGGCCCGCACCCTGCCGGCGTCGCGGCTCGCCGAGGCCGCGGCGGACGCCGACGTGCTGGTCCTTGCCGCCGCCGCCACCGCGGGCACGGAGCGGATGGTCGACGCGGGTCTGCTCGCGCGGCTCCCCGCCCACGCCGTGCTCGTCAACGTCGCCCGGGGGAGCCTCGTCGACACGGACGCGCTCGTCGCGGCCCTCGCCGAAGGCCGTCTCGCGGGCGCCGCGCTCGACGTGACGGACCCCGAGCCGCTGCCGGACGGGCATCCGCTCTGGAGCGAGCCCCGGTGCCTGATCACGCCCCACAGCGCGGACACCCCCGAGATCACCGCGCCGCTCCTGGCCGAGCGCGTGCGCGCCAACGTGGCCGCCTGTGCCGCCGGCGGGCCGTTCGTCGGCCGCGTCGACCCGGCCTCCGGCTACTGAGTGCGCGCCCGATTTTGCGTTCGCGGAGAGTTTGCTAAAGTAGTACCGCGCTGATCGCCTCCGGGTGGTCGGATGATCCTCGATAGCTCAATTGGCAGAGCAATCGGCTGTTAACCGGTAGGTTCTTGGTTCGAGTCCAAGTCGGGGAGCGAAGGGTCCGGGACTCCACTCTCGGGCCCTTTTTTCGCGCCCGCGAGCGGTCGCCCTCGAGGGCCCACCCGCTCGGACCGACGATCGGAGGGGCGATGCGCGAGGACGTGCTCGCTCTCCTGCGCCGCCGCCCCGACGTCGAGGCGCCGGATCTCGTCGCCGTCGACGCCAGTGACCGTCTGCTGCTCGACCTCGCCGCCGATCGCGGCCGCCTCGCCGTGATCGGGGACGCCTACGGGGCACTGAGCCTCGGCCTCGCCGCCGACGGCCGTGCCGTGCGCGTCGTGCAGGACTCGATCACCGCCGAGCGCGCTCTCGCGCAGAACCTCGAGACGGTGCGGGGGTCGGGCGTCGATCTCGCGCCGATCGAGATCGTCGACTCCGTCGCGGAGGCCGTCCGCGACGCCGACGCGGTGCTCCTGCGCCTGCCGCGCTCGCTCGACGCGCTGGCCGCCGTCGCGGCCGGGACCGCACTCGCGAACCCGGCGGCGACCCTGATCGGCGCCGGCCGCATCAAGCACATGACCCGCACGATGAACGACGTGCTCGCCGTGCGCTACGAGCGGATCGACGTCTCCCTCGCCCGGCAGAAGTCGCGCGCCTTGTTCGCGAGCGGCGCGCTCCCCGACCAGCCGCCCGCGCCAGGGCCCGAGCGGCGCCGTCTGGACGAGCTCGACCTCGAGGTCGTCGCACTGCCGGGAGCCTTCGCAGGTGCACGACTGGACCTCGGCACCCGCGCCCTCCTCGCCGCCCTCGATCTCGACTCCCTCCCCGCGGGCACCGCACTCGACCTCGGCTGCGGAACCGGCGTGCTCGCCGCCGTGGTGGCCCGGGCCCGCCCCGACCTCGCCGTGACCGCGACGGACACCTCGCGTGCCGCGGTCGAGTCCGCCCGGGCGACTGCGGCGGCCAATGGGCTGGCCGTCCGCGTCCTCCGCGACGACAACGCCTCGACTCTGGAGGCGTCCTCCGTCGACGTCGTGCTCTGCAATCCGCCGTTCCACTCCGACGGAGCCGTCACCGACCTCGTCGCCCGGCGCATGCTGCGCGCGGCCGGCCGCGTGCTGCGCCCCGGAGGCGTGCTGTGGACGGTCTTCAACTCCCACCTCGCGCATCCGGCCGAGCTGCGCCGCGCGGTCGGGCCGACCACGGTGGTGGCGCGCGACCGCCGCTTCACCGTCACCCGCTCCGTGCGCTCCGACGGCTGAGTACGGCTCCGCAACCCCCTCCGCGGCCTCAGGTCCGCTGTCCGCGGCGCGGGTACGATCTCTCTCCGGCGCTCCTGTGCCGAACCCGTCCCGTCCCCCCGGAGGCCGTCGTGCTCGAAGTCGTCCTCGTCCTCGCCCTGATCGCCCTGGTCGCGGTCGTCGTGCTGTGGCGCCGCGCCGTCGGCGCCGAGCGCCGTGCCGCCGAGAGCCGTGCGGAGGAGGCGGCGCGCGTCGTCCGCCTCGAGCTGGCGGTCGGCGAGCAGGAGGCGAGGCTCCGCATCGTCGGCGAGCTCGAGCAGCTCGCGGTCCGCAGCGCCGCGCACGTCGTCGAGGAGGCCGAGAGCGTCCGTCTCACGATCGACCGCGACCCCGCCGCAGCCGCGCGGTCGGCGCAGCGTGCCGTGCGGGCGGCCGAGGCCTCGCTGGCGCAGCTGCGCCGCATCGCGACCGTCGCCTCCGTCGATCCGGGGGAGCTGCCGCGCACCGGCGGCTCCGTCCCCCTGATCGAGGGCGCCCGCGAGCGAGGCCTGAGCGTCCGCGAGGAGTCGTTCGGCGAGCCGTTCCCGCTGCAAAACGGCGCCGAGGTGGCCGTGCTCCGGGTGCTCGAGTACGCCTTCGACTCGGCGCTGGAGACCGGCGGCGCGGGGACCGAGGTCCGCATCAGCTCCCGATGGACGACCACCGGCCTCCGGGTGGAGGTCGACGACGACCGCGAGCAGCACGGCGCTGCGGAGCAGGACGCCAGCGCTCTCGAGGCGGATCTGCGCTCGCTCACCGAGCGCATCGACAGCCCCGCGCTCGCCGAGCTGCGCGAGCGGGCCGCCCTCTTCGGCGGTGACGTGACCGAGAAGCGGACGCCCGGCGTCGGCCGGAGCGTCACCGCCTCGTTCCCCGCGATCCGCCACCACAACGGCGTGCACGGGGTCGACCTGGCCTGAGTCAGTCCTCGAGGTGCTCCACGCCGGGCAGCCACGAGACGCCGGGGCCGCCCCAGCCGCGCTTCCGGGTGATCTTCGCGACCGGCTTGTGGTAGTCGTGCTCGAGGCGGTCGATGTAGAGCACGCCGTCGAGGTGGTCGAACTCGTGCTGGAACACGCGGGCGAACCAGCCGTCCGCGACGATCTCGAACGGCTCCTGCTCGAGGTCGACCGCGCGGAGGATCGCGCGCTCGGAGCGGCGGAGCGGGAAGCGCTCGCCGGGGAAGGAGAGGCACCCCTCCGACTCCGTGTCCTCGTCCGCCTCGCCGAGCGGGGTCGGCGTGACGAACAGCTCGGGGTTGATCGCGACGCCGCGGCGGGGGGTGCCGTCGTCGTCGGCGTAGTCGTAGACGAACAGGCGCAGCGGGACGCCGACCTGCGGGCCGGCGAGGCCGACTCCGGGGGCGGTGTCCATCGTCTCGAACATGTCGGCGACGAGGGTGCGCAGCGCATCGTCGAACTCGGTGACGGGGGCGGCGGGGGAGTGCAGGACGGGGTCGCCGGCGATGCGGATGGGGAGGACGGCCATGGTGGACAGGGTACCGCGGGGCCGCCGACCGGGTCCGCGAGGATCATCCGCTGGGCTCAGCCCCTCACCCGTGCGTCGGAGGACTCCCGGAGGCGTTCTGGGTAGGGTCGACCCATGCCCGCCGATCTCGCCGAACTCCTCAACGACCCGGCGAAGTTCATCGGCATCCCGATCGCTCTCGTGGGCGCGGTGTTCCTCTCCCTCGGCGCGCAGTTCCAGCACCGGGGAGTGGCGAAGGTGGAGCGGTTCTCGAAGCGCTCCGGCTCCTCCGGGCTCAGCGGCGGCCAGCTGGTCGCGCTGCTCTCGCGCCCCTCGTGGGTGATCGGCACCCTGCTCCTGGGTCTCGCGATCGTCTTCCAGCTGACGAGCCTCGGCTTCTCCCCGCTCATCGTGGTGCAGCCGCTCGGAGCGGTGGCGCTCGTGATCACCGCGGTCGTCAACGCGCGGGTCAGCCGGGTGCGCCTGAACGCGGCGTCGATCCGGGCGATCGTGCTCTGCGTCGGAGGCGTCGGCACGTTCGTCCTCGTAGCGGCGTTCAACGCGGTCGACAAGTCCATCCAGACGCCCGAGCTCATCACGATCCTCGTGATCCTCGCCGTGGTGCTCACGGTCTTCGTCGTCGCCTTCCGCGTCTTCCGCCGCGGAGCGAAGGCGATCTTCTACATCGTGGGCGCCGGAGTGGTCTACGGCTTCGTCGCGACTCTCGCGAAGGTCGTGCTCAACCGCATCAAGTACGGCGAGTTCGACCCGCTTACGGTGGTCTGCATCGTGGCGCTCCTGGCCGCGACCGCGCTCGGCGGGTACTTCGTTCAGAACGCCTACTCCTCCGGCCCGCCGGACCTCGTCGTGGCGGGCCTCACCGTCATCGACCCGCTGGTCGCCGTCGCGATCGGCATCGTCGTGCTCGGAGAGGCGCAGTACGCGGCCCCGTGGGCGATCCCGCTCTTCATCGCGGCCGGTGCCGTCGCCATCTACGGCGTCTTCCTCCTCGCCAAGCACCACCCGCAGGCGCGCTGACGGCGCGGGATCCCGAGTGGTGAGGACTCCTCTGCCTACAATGGGTCCGCGCCGAGAGCCACGAAACCGACCGACCTCCGCCGATCGCTCCCTTCTCTCCCCGAGCGGCACGACACCGATAGGACCTCCCGTGTCAGATCCCCGCGACGCGTCCCGACCGGGATCGCCCGACTCCCGACCGCTGACGGTCGTGATCGGCTGCGACACCTTCGCTCCCGACGTGAACGGAGCCGCGAAGTTCGCCGAGCGCCTCGCCGCCGGTCTCGCGCAGCGCGGCCACGAGGTCCACGTCGTCGCCCCCTCGGCCGACGGCTGGAGCGGCACCCGGGTCGAGACGCACGAGGGCCAGCGGATCATCGTGCACCGGCTCTACAGCTGGCGCTGGTACCCGCACGACTGGCTGCGCTTCGCGATGCCGTGGCGCATCCGGCAGAACAGCGCGCGCATCCTCGACGAGGTGAAGCCCGACGTCGTGCACTTCCAGTCGCACATCATCGTCGGCCGCGGCCTCGGGATCGAGGCGGCCAAGCGCGGCATCCGCATCGTCGGCACGAACCACTTCATGCCCGAGAACATGCTCGAGTTCACCCTCCTGCCGAAGGCCGTGCAGGCCAAGGCCGTGGCGATGGCGTGGCGGGCCGCGCGCCGCACCTTCGGCCGGGCGGAGGCGGTCACCACGCCGACCCGCAAGGCCGCGCAGTTCCTCGAGAAGTACACGGGCCTCCGGGGCGTCCACGCCATCTCCTGCGGCATCGACGCCGACAACTACACGCCCGACTTCACGGCGCGCGCCGGCGACTCGATCCTCTTCGTCGGCCGCGTGACCGGCGAGAAGCACATCGACGTCCTGCTCCGCGCCGTCGCCCTGCTCGATCCGGCGCTCGACGCGAAGCTCGAGATCGTCGGCGGCGGCGACCAGATGCGCAACCTCCAGCAGCTCGCCGCGACCCTCGGCATCGCCGACCGCGTGCGCTTCACCGGCTACGTCTCGGACGCCGAGCTCAAGGAGGCGTACACGCGCGCCACCGTGTTCGCCATGCCGTCCATCGCCGAGCTGCAGAGCATCGCGACGATGGAGGCGATGGCCTCGGCCCTCCCCGTCGTCGCCGCCGACGCGATGGCCCTCCCGCACCTCGTCCACGACGGCGAGAACGGCTACCTCTTCGCGCCGGGCAGCGCCGAGGCCCTCGCCGACCGCCTCACCGCCGTGCTCACGGCCGACCAGGAGGACCTCGAGGCGATGAAGCGCGCCTCCCTCCAAATCGTCGCCGCGCACGACATCAACCGCACGATCAGCACCTTCGAGAGCCTGTATCGTGGGGAGCCGGTGGCCGATCCGGCCTCCGACGCAGCGTCCGCACCCGCCGCCACCTGACGGCCGCTCGGACGGCCGCCGCGGGGCGTTAGCTCAGCCGGTCAGAGCAGCGGACTCATAATCCGTCGGTCACGGGTTCAAGTCCCGTACGCCCTACTGCCAGGAGGGATCGGGGGCCATTGAGTCCCCGCACGGTGCCGCTTGCCATCGTTTTCTCATCGGAATCATCCGGCAAGCCGAGCATGGCGCTTGAGGCGATCATCACCGGCCTCGCGGGCGGCACGATGTGGCTCGACGTCCGCGCGGAGTCGACCGCGACCTCGACCGTGGGCACCTACCGGCTCGCGCTTACGACCGCGAACATCGTGCAGCTGACGAAGCGACCCTCCGGTGCCGCATCTCAGACGCTCGGGGCGGTGGCCGCCCTTCCGGGCGGGGGAACGTGGGCGGGCACGCATCGAGTCCGTGTCGAGGTGTCCGACGTCCCCAGCGGAGTCCTGCTGAAGGCGTACGTCGATGGGACCGAGGTCGCGAGCTACACCGACACGGCCAGCCCGATCACGACCGGCAACGTCGGCCGCATCACGACCACGATGAACGTGACCGGATACCAGATCGACGCCGCAGCCTGGTATGCCGCAGCCTGACGCGACAACGCCTCCACCCTCTGCCTCGGCGGCAGGGTGGGGGCGTTCGGTCGTTCGCGCGAGCCGCCGGAACACGCAGGGTTCGCCACGCCGAAGCTTGGACCGATACAATTCCGCCATGGCTGTACACGGGTTGAAGTACACGGACGAAGTCGTCCGTCTGTCCGATCTCTTTACCGTTCAGTCGGTGATCGATAAGTTGCAATTTAAAGACTGCTTGCTGGTAGGCCCAGCGGTGATCACGTTTTTGGGGCAGTCCGTACTTCGGGGTTGTACGTTCATCGGGCCGGGCGAAGACATAATCATTGAGATTCCCGGTGCTCGTCAAGTCCTTGGTGTTCTTGGCTTCTCTAACTCCGAATTTATCGACTGTCGCTTTGAAAACATTGGCGTTCTTGGCGATAAATTATTCACCTCGGAGTTTCGAAGGGGCGTGCTCGGCCTTTGACCCTGTTACTTGACCGAACCGTAAGTGAAAAGCCAAAACTAAATGCGGATTACAGCTTCGAAACTAGTGCCAATAGCTTAACCCGATTCGAACAGAAGTATAACGAAGCGGTACCCGTACTTTCAGCAGGACCCGGCCGGCGACGGGACTGGGATGGAATTGATGCGAGGTTTGCACTGCTCGCCAGACTCCGGAATGGCTGGGATGGTCCGGCAAGCAAGGCGCCCTCTAGGCGTGCGATTAGTGTCCTATTTGCCGCGACAGAGCGTGCTTTCGAGTTCCGCGACCGCATCGGACCTACTGCTCACGCGGATGGCTACCTCTCATCCGAGTGGGAGGACCTCGGGCATTGGTTCACGGTCGAGGTGCATCCGGACCGTATCGTCTACGTGATCGAAAGTGACGATAACGAGCGAACTTGGACGAGTCCATTGTCGGTGCGAAAGCTGGCCGATTTCCTTCGAGGTGCCATCACATGACGGATTCTAAGGTCGTGGCAATCGAAGACGCGGATGAAGTTCTGAACCGGCAGGTCCACGAGGCTAACCTCGATCCAATCTCAAGGAGGGTGCGAAGCGTGGCATTCACCCCTCGCTGGAAACAGGATGAGCCCGAAGGCGACATGAGTCATCTTCGCGGCGCGGTTTCACCTCAGGAGGCGTATCAACGCTTTACAGCGCTCGGCGGCGAATCGCGGGGGACGTGGGGTATTTCGGTTGGCGAAGCTGTAGCGCTTGAGTTAGAAGTAGCCGACGACTCGGCGAGGGATGACCGCCCTGAAGACCATGCCTTCATCAGAATCGAAGATGGTCGGGAGGGCAAGCGTCGATTGGCACGTGCCCTTGCCGCTCACGCGACAAATCGTGGATGTCTGTACAGTGAGCCACTCGAAAAGTCCTGAGACGACATTGCTGCCGACGGCTCAATGAAGCATCGGTCGCTACATGAGATGGCAACTGGTAGAAACGCGCCACCGTCCAACGTCCGTGGGACGACGCAACGTCTGTGCTCGGCATCTTTGCCCGCCGCGAGGACGCCGATGCCGCCGTCGCAGCGGAGCGAGAGTGCGGCCCTACCCCGGATCGCTTCGATAAAACTTGGGCGGGCAGGACGAGGATCGGCTGATCGGTTGCTGCGCTACGATCCCGAGCTTAAAGTCTCGAGACGAGCGCCGCGCCGAGTTCGAGCGTCGCGAGGCCGACCGCAAGGCCCGTTACGAGCAGGCGAAGACCGCCCGCGCCGAGAAGTGGGCCGCACGAGTGAAGCGCCCAGCGCCCGCCGCCCCCGCCACCTCCGCAGCGCCGGTCGCTGAGCCAACACCATTCGTTACGTCGACGCCGACGCTCCCCGCCAAGGGCGAGCGGCTCTCCGATGAGCAGATCACGGAGCTGCGTCGACGCGGCGCCGTGCTCCGGGCAGCGTCCGATGGCATCGCTGGCGTCTTCAACCAGCCGACGGTCCGTGAGTCGCGCGAAGCGCTGCACGGGCTGAAGCTCGTTGCCGCCGGGCTCCGCCTTCGCGCGATCGAGCAGCCGCAGCCAGAGTGAGTGTCGGCGGCGACCTCTACGGTCGTCGGCATGGCCCACCACTGGACTCCGATGAGCATGGTGCGCGCCGCCGTGCGCTCGGGGGAGTGGTGGGTCGGGGACAAGCGCAAGCACCTCGGCTGGATTCGCCTGGTGCATTATCAAGGCCGCCCGACATTCGTGTGTGTCACCCGCTCAGAGTGGGTGGTCGGATGCGGCGACTCGCTCGCCGACGCCGCGCGTGCATTCCACACCTGGTCTAACCGCCCTCGATGAGCCCTCGGCCCCCGCCCTCCTCGGAGTGGAAGGGGCCTTCCGTCGTTTACCCATCGGAATGCAGGGGAGTCAGAGCGAATTACGCAGGCCAGGCGGGATCAGCTGCCGAGAGGGAAGACCAGATCAGAGGAAGTATTGGGAGGCCGCGGGAACGGCAGTGAGAATCTGTCCTACAATCCGTCGGTCACGGGTTCAAGTCCCGTACGCCCTACTCCGCTCCACCCGCGGTGGTTCCTCCTCTCCAGCGCCGGGTCGGGAATCCACCTGATGCCGGTCTCGTCGGGGCGGGCGGTCCGGCCCCGTCAGGCCGACTGGCCGTGCCTCAAGACGGCGCCGACGCGGTCGTCGCCGGCACGCCGACCGCGGACGAGTCGGAGGCGACGTCGCGGACGACGACGGCGCCGGCTCCGATCCGCACACGGTCGCCGACGGTCACGTCCCCGACGATCGTCGCGCGGGCGCCGATGTAGACGTCGTCGCCGATGACGGGCGTCCGACCCTTCGACTCGCCGATGGTGACGCCGTGGTAGATGAACGCGTTCCTCCCGATGACCGTGCGCGGGTGCAGGATCACGCCGCGGCCCCAGTGGGGGAGCCGCAGGCCGGGCCCGACCTGAGCGGCCGGCGGCAGCTCGGCTCCGACGATCATGCGGGTCCAGACGAGATCGACCAGGCGGTAGACGAGGTGGAGGGGGAGCCGGGTCCTCCGAGAGCTCGAGTACTGCCCGAGTCGGAGGACGAGGACGGTGAGCCGGTCGGAGGCGTGGCCCTTGGCGGCCAGGTCCGCGCGGACGACGGCTCGGAGTTCGGCGAGATCCATGCTCCCAGTCCGAGTGGGCGCCTCGCGGGTGGGTCCGGGCCGTCGGAGATCGTCCGGGGCGTGGCGAGCATCCGCGAGCGGACGACACGGTGGCGCGATGCGCTAGCACGTCCCGACGCGCCGCGCCCGTACTGGCCGCTCCCCGCTCGACGTGATTGCCTGATCCCGTGCCTGATCTTCCGATGTTCCCGCTCGGCTCCGTGCTCCTGCCGCACATGCCGCTCCCGCTCCGGCTGTTCGAGCCGCGGTACCTGCGGATGCTCGGCGACGTCCTCGAGGACGAGACCCTCGCGTTCGGCGTCGTGCTCATCGAGCGCGGCCAGGAGGTGGGCGGCGGCGACCAGCGGTTCGCGGTCGGCGCCCGCGCGCGCATCCTGAACATCGACGGGGCGGAGTCGTTCGTCACGCTCGACTCCGTGGGCGAGGAGCGCTTCGAGGTCGTCCGCTGGTACGAGGACGACCCGTACCCGCGCGCCGAGGTCCGCCTGCTGCCCGATCTGGAGTGGGACGAGAAGCACGCCCCCGCGCTGGCTGCGGCGGAGTCGGCGGTCCGCACGGCACTGGCGGTCGCGAGCGAGTTCGTCGAGCAGCGCTACGGCGCGGTCGTCGAGCTCGCCGAGGATCCGGCCGCGCACGCCTGGCAGCTCGCCGGCGTCGCACCGGTCACCGAGCTCGACCGCCTCGCGTTCCTCCGCAGCTCCACCATGGAGGAGCTGCTGGAGTCGGTCCGGGAGCGCTCCGCCGAGGCGACCGAGTCGTTCCGCGCCGGCTGGGCCTGAGCCCCGTCCCGGCGTCCCACGACGAGCCCGTCAGTCCTCGAGGCTGACGCCGCGCTCCTCCGCCAGCTTGACCAGGTCGTCGACGACCACGAGCGCCATCCGGACCGAGCGGTCGCGGCGGTACTCCTCGTCGTCCGGGTCGATCCGCGAGGTGCGGTCGAGGGTCTCCTCGATCGACTGCGCGAGCTCGCGCCACGCGTCCTGACGGGCGTCGTCGACGAGCGTCGCGAGGTACTCCTCGTCCTGCGCCCGCCTGTGGAGGGAGTCGGCGACCAGGAGCGAGAGCCGCTCGCGGTGGTCGAGGTTGTCGACGTCGGCCGAGCGGTAGTCGTGCACGTGGTCGGAGCGGCCGCCCACCGAGGTCACGTCGGCGGCGATGCCGCGCAGGCGCTCGGCGGCTGCCTCGGACTCGCGCGCCAGCTTCTCGAGCTCCTCCGCGGCGACGACGGAGTAGCGGCCCGAGTCGAAGGGGACGTCAGCACCGAGGCCGTCCATCAGCACACGGTTCTTCACGGCCATGCGACTCGCGTACTGCGCGAGCATCAGGCCCTCCTCGGCGGCCTCCTCGACGGAGGCGGGCTCGCGCGACGGGTTCTCATCGGGGTCGTACGGCTCCATCTTGAACCTGCGTCGACGCCGGAACCACACGTGCGTCACCTACATCCCGGAGCAGGTGCCCCGCCCGCCGGAGCACCTCTTCGAGAGTACCCGGCGGGCGGGCGCCGTGGTCGGCGGCTCAGGCCTCGCGCCAGTCGTCCTGCCGGAGGTGGGAGCCGGCCTGCGGCCCCATCTGCAGCATCCCGCCGTCCACGACGTACGAGGATCCGGTGATGTAGGAGGCGGCGGGAGAGGCCAGGAAGGCGACCACCGCCGCGATCTCGCGGGCGTCGCCGGGGCGGCCGAGGGGGATGCCGGGGCGGTCGATCGTGACGGGGTCCACATCCTCGGCGTCGTTCATCGGCGTCGCGATCTCCCCGGGGGCGACAGCGTTGACGGTGATGCCGAGGGAGCCGAGCTCGAGTGCGGCGACCTTCAGCAGGCCGCCCAGCCCGTGCTTGGCAGCGGTGTAGGCGACGGAGCCGACCCGCGGCTGGTGCTCGTGGACACTGGTGACCGCGATGATCCTGCCGCCCGTGCCCTGGGCCGCCATGCGCCGCGCGGCGCGCTGGAGGCAGACGAACGCTCCGTCGAGGTTCAGGGCGACGGTCGAGCGCCAGCTGTCGAGGCTCTGCTCGAGGAAGGGCTCGCCCCCGCCTCCGCCCGCATTGCTGACGGCGACGTCGAGCCCGCCCAGTCGATCCGCGAGGTCGTCGATCACGTCGCCCGCGCCCTCCAGATCCGTCGTGTCGAGGCGCGCGATCTCGGCGCGCCGGCCGAGGGAGCGCACCTCCTCCGCCGTGCCCTGCGCGCCCTCCTCGTCGCTGTGCCAGGTGATGCCGACGTCCATGCCCGCCTCGGCCAGTGCCACCGCGGTCGCCCGGCCGATGCCGGAGTCCGAGGCGGTCACCAGTGCACGGGTGGGCCGGAAGTCTCGAGGTCCTTGAGTCATGTCGTCTCCTGTCTCGATCGGGCCGCCGATCCGGCGGACACGGGCCGATCCCATCAGCGGATCCGGCGCGCTCGGGAGCCGGTTGACAGGTCCGGGCTCGCGCGAGACGCGTGGCGGTGTCCCCGCTGAGCGGCCCGATCGCGTTGACTGGGCGGATGGATCACCGGCGCATCTCGGTCGTCGTCCCCGTGAAGGACGACGCCCGCCACCTCGAGCAGCTGCTCGAGCTCCTCCGCGAGCAGACGCTCGCTCCGTTCGAGATCGTCGTCGTCGACGACGGGAGCACCGACGACAGCGCCGCCGTCGCGCGAGCGGCGGGCGCGCGGGTGGTGCGGCACGACGGAGCCGGGATCCCGGCGAGCACGGCGCACGGGTTCGACGAGGCGCACGGCGACGTCCTCGCACGGCTCGACGCCGACTCCCGCCCGGGACCCGACTGGCTGGCGCGCCTGGCCGGCCACTTCGCCGATCCCGAGGTCGGAGCGGTGACCGGTCCCGGACGCTTCGACGAGCTCGGCCCGATCGCCCGGGTGATCGCGCGGGTCGCCTACATGGACGCCTACTTCGTGCTGATGGGGTCGGCGCTGGCCAACTGGCCGCTCTTCGGCTCCAACTGCGCCGTCCGCCGGTCGGCGTGGGAGGAGATCGCGGAGGAGATGCACCGGCACGACGCCTACGTGCACGACGACGTCGAGATCAGCGTGCACCTGGGACTCCGGCACCGGATCGTGCTCGACCGCCACCTCGAGGTCGGCATCTCGGCCCGCCCCTTCGGCGCCTTCGCCGACATGCTCCGCCGGTTCGACCGCGCTCTGCACACGCTGGCGCGGCACCCCGGCATGGGATCGTCCCTGCAGCGCTGGACGCACCGGGTGCGCCGCACCCGCCGCGACCGCCTGCGAGCGACGGCCGCGGCGCGCCGCTCCGGCTGACGACGAGAACCGACGGCGCCGCCTGACGGCTAGGGCTGGGCCGCGTCCGGCCGGGCCGCGTCGGGCTCGGCCTCCGCCGCCCGATCCTCTCCGGGCGCGGGGCGCCCCTCCTTCGGCATCGCCCAGACCGCGGCGAGCATGCCCACGGCGAGGACCGTGAGCGCGATGCAGACGAAGCGGGTGCCCTCGGCGAGGTCCGCCGGTGCGGGGACGCCGCCGCCCGCCTTCGCGTTCACGATCGCGCCGAACACGGCCACGGCGACGGCGCTGCCGATGTTGCGGGCGAAGAAGTTGGTCGAGGAGACCACTCCGCGCTCGTTCCAGTCGACGCTCGACTGCGCCCGGATCAGCGTCGGAGTCGCCACGAGCCCCATGCCGGCGCCGATCAGCACGCAGAAGCCGGCGATCTCCCACAGCGTCGAGGAGGCGCCGAGCAGGACGGTCAGCGCCGTGCCGATCACGACGAGCCCCGCTCCGAGGAAGCCCGTGTTGCGGAAGCCGATGCGCAGGTAGAGCCGGCCCGACAGGCTCGCCGCGACCGGCCAGCCGAGCGTCATCGCCGCGACGGCGAAGCCCGCGCCGAGGGCGGAGCTGCCGAGCACGCCCTGCGCGAAGGTCGGGAAGTACGAGGTGACGCCGAGCGTGATCGCGCCGACGGTCACCGAGACCAGGCTGGTCGAGATCAGCACGCGCCGCGTGAGGACCCAGAGGGGGAGCACCGGGGCGGCAGCTCGCCGCTCGATCGCGACGAAGCCGGCGAACGCGAGGGCCGAGACGACGAACACGCCGACTCCGGCGGGGGAGAGCCACGGCCAGGCGCTGCCGCCCTCGAGCAGCCCGAGGATGAGCAGCGCGGTGCCCACGGCGAGCACGGAGGCGCCCGCCACGTCGATCCGCTGCTTCTCGCCCCGCGTGGTCTCGCGGAAGCTGCGGATCAGGAGGAACGCCGCCAGAAGGCACAGGGGGATGTTGACGAGGAAGATGCCGCGCCAGGCGCCCAGGTCCGAGAGCACGCCGCCGAGGGTCGGCCCGACGACAGAGGAGATGCCCCAGACGCTCGCGAGGTAGCCCTGGGTCTTCGCACGCTCGGCGACCGTGTAGATGTCGCCGGCGATGGTGATGCCCATCGGCTGGATCGCTCCGGCCCCCAGGCCCTGCAGGGCTCGGAACGCGATCAGCGCGGGCATGCTCCAGGCGAGGCCGCACAGGAGCGAGCCGACCAGGAACAGGGCGATGCCGATCAGCATGATGGGCTTGCGCCCGATCACGTCGGCGAGCTTGCCGTAGAGGGGGACCGAGACGGCCTGGGCCAGCAGGTAGATCGAGAACAGCCAGGGGAACTGCTCGAAGCCCCCCAGGTCGGCGACGATGGACGGCACGGCCGTCGAGAGGATAGTGGCGTCGAGGGCGACCAGAGCGGTCGAGATCATCAGGGACAGCAGGATCGGGCCGCGCTCCGAGCGCAGTCCGACACTCGCGCGGGTGGGGGCGTCGGTCACTCTGCCCAGGCTATTCCATAGCCGGGGGATGGAAGCGGGGCGGAGAGGATCCGCTCCGGGGCTCGGTAGACTGGCGGCATGGAACTCGTTCTCTGGCTCGTCGTGTCCGCCATCGCCGGTGTCGGCCTCGTCTCCGGAGTCGCGGCTCTCATCGCCATGACGCGGGCGCCCTGGTCGGCCGACAAGTAGCCGCCCGGCCGGCCTCGCGCCGGCACTACTCGTAGATCCGCACCACGCTCCACTGCGGCTCCGTCGACGCGACCACGTCGAGCACGAACGCTCCGCCGGTCGCGAGGTCCGTCGCCTGGAAGCGCCAGCCGCCGATGCTCACCGGTGTGCGCCCGAACGTCGGCGGGAACCCCTCGAGGGGCGCCCACCACTCGCTCGTGCAGGTCCACACCGTCGGCCGGTCGGTCACCCGGTAGCTCCCGCCCCGCCACTCGAGCGCGATCGGCACTCCCTCGCCGTCGGTCGAGACCAGCGCCGTCTCGTCGATCACCGCCATCGTCGTGCTCCCGTTCACTCGCCGGACCCGGTTGGCCGTTCGAACATGTGTTCGATAGTCTGCGAGTGTACGCCGCGGCGCTCGTGCTCGCCACGGCCGCGGATCGACCGGTGGGAGGCGCGATGATCGAGTGGAGTCCGCTCCAGATGCTGCGCAGCAGCGGGCAGGACGAGTGGGTGATGGTCGACGCCCTGCGCACCGGCCGGATCGGCCTGGTGCGCCGCATCGAGACCGGCCCGTACCGCGAGACCTGGTTCCGCGCGGTGACCTGGGCGGCCGAGCCGGAGAGGCGGACGCTCGTGGGCTACTCCCGCTCGATGGACACCATCGCGGCCGCCCTGTGGGCCCATCAGCCGCCGACGGCGCAGGAGAAGCCCTTCCCCGGCTACCCGCCCTCGCGGCCGTCGGCGTGACTCCTTCAGCGAGAGGGGGCCCTGCCGTCCCCGCGACGGCGGCCTCCGTGTCCGCCACGGGGGAGAATGGCCCGATGCTCCTCGCACTCGTCGGCGGCCCCACGGGGGCGTGGCGGGCGGTCGACCCCGTCGGCGGCGCCGAGGCCGGGAGCGGCAGGGGGCCGGCCGAGCTGGCGGCGTTCGTCCGGGAGCGGGAGCCGGAGCGCCCGCGCTGGGTCTGGGACGACACCGCGCGCTGGTACCCCGCACTGCTGTCGGCCGGGGTGGTCGTCGCCCGGTGCCACGACCTCCGGCTGGCCCGCGCGATCCTCCGCCGCTCGGTCTCCGCCGCCTCATCGGCTCTCGCGCGCTCGCCCCTCGACCCGTGGGACGCGGGAGCCGCGGCCCCCGCCGCGCAGGACACGCTGATCGGGTTCGAGGAGGCGGCGGGCGGCTCCGACGAGCTCGACCCCGTCCTCGAGCTGGCCCTGCAGGAGGAGGCGCTCTCCGGCGCCGCCGAGGCCGGCCGGCTCCGCCTGCTGCTCGCCGCCGAATCCGTCGGCGCCCTGATCGCTCGCGAGATCGCCCACGCGGGGCTGCCCTGGCGCGCCGATGTGCACGACCGGGTGCTCACCGGGATGCTCGGCCCCCGCCCGCTCTTCGGCGGCCGCCCGGCCCGGTTGGAGGCGCTGGCCGACCGCCTGCGCGACGAGCTCGGCGCGCCCGAGCTCAACCCCGACTCGCCGGCCGAGCTCCTCAAGGCGCTGCGGCGCGCGGGTCTGCCGGTCGAGTCGACGCGCTCCTGGGAGCTGCAGTCCCTCGAGCACCCCGCGGTGCCGCCGCTCCTGGAGTACAAGAAGCTCTCCCGGCTGCTCACCGCCAACGGCTGGGCCTGGCTCGACGCGTGGGTGCGCGACGGACGGTTCCGGCCGGAGTACGTGGTGGGCGGCGTCGTCACCGGCCGCTGGGCGACCTCGGGCGGAGGGGCGCTGCAGCTGCCGCGGCAGATCCGCGCCGCGGTCACCGCGGATCCGGGCTGGAGCCTCGTGGTCGCGGATGCCGCGCAGCTCGAGCCGCGCATCCTCGCCGCGCTCTCGGGCGACTCGGCCATGGCCGCCGCCGGGCGGGGCCGCGACCTCTACCAGGGCATCGTCGATGCCGGCGTGGTCCCCGATCGGCCGCGGGCGAAGGTCGCGATGCTGGGGGCGATGTACGGGGCGACGAGCGGCGAGGCCGGGCGGCTGCTCCCGAGGCTCGCCCGTGCCTACCCGCGCTCGGTCGCGCACGTCGAGGCGGCGGCTCGGGCGGGGGAGCGCGGCGAGAGCGTCTCGACGTGGCTCGGGCGCAGCTCGCCTCCCGGCCCCGAGGGGCTCTCGGCCGATGCGGCGCGAGCGCGCGAGTGGGGACGCTTCACCCGCAACTTCGTGGTGCAGGGGACCGCGGCCGAGTGGGCGCTCTGCTGGATGGGCGAGCTGCGGGCGCGACTGCGCGCCGAGGGTGGCACGGTCGGCCGGGCGCACCTCGTCTACTTCCTGCACGACGAGGTGATCGTGCACGCTCCCGCCGACGTCGGCGAGCGGGTCGCCGCGATCGTCCGCGAGGCGGCGGTGCGCGCCGGACGCTCGCTCTTCGGAGTGGGCGAGGTCGACTTCCCGGTCACCGTCGCCGTCGTCGACTCCTACGACCAGGCGAAGTGAGACGCGGGATCAGTACCAGTGCGGCGAGCGGTTGTTCCAGCTCGACCACGCGTTGCAGGGCGAGCCGTAGGCGCTCTTGATGTACGAGAGGCCCCAGTCGACCTGCGTCGCCGCGTTCGTCTGGTAGTCGGCTCCCGAGTTGGCCATCTTGCTCGCCGGGAGGGCCTGCGGGATGCCGTAGGCGCCGGAGGAGCGGTTCAGCGCGTTCCAGCGCCATCCCGACTCGCCGTTCCACAGCGGGATGAGGCACCGGTCGACCTGGTCGGCGCCCCAACCGAAGCGGCCGACGGCGGTCCGGGCGTAGGCCTGGGCCTGCGCGGGGGAGAGGCCGTCCGTGCGTCCGGCGTAGGTGCCGAGGGCGGCGATGGTCTTGGCGGAGCTGTTGCGCGCGCCGGTCGGGTCGTCGTCGCCGAGCTCGACCGGGCCGCCTCCTCCGCCGCCTCCGCCTCCACTGTTGGAGGGCGCTGCCGGAGCCGCGACCGCGGCGGGAGCCGACGCGGCGCGCTGGCGGGCGGCCTCGGCCTCGGCGGCGAGGCGGGAGAGGCGCTGCTGCTCCTCGAACGCCGACTTCGCGTCCTGGCCGTCGGCGTACTCCCGCTCGATCTCGGCGGTGGTGTTCTTGAGCGAGGCGAGCTGGGTGTAGAGCTCCTGGCTGTACTTCTCCTGGTCGGCGACCTTGGCGTCGGCCTCGGCCTGAGCGGAGCGGGCGACCGAGAGCGCGTCGGCCGCGGCGGTGGCGAGGGAGACGCGCTCGCCCCGGGCCTGCTCGGCCTGAGCGGCGAGGGAGACGGCCTGGTTCTCGGTCGACTGCGCCGCGGTCTGGAGCCGGCTGGTCTGCTGGGTGAGCTGCGTCATGGTGCCGAGGCGGTAGAGCAGCTCGCTCGACTCGTCGCCGCCGATGAGGAGGTTGAGCGTCGCATCGGTCCCGCCGTTGCGGTAGAGCTGCGCGGCGAGACGGCCGGCCTGCTCCTTCGCTGCGTCGGCGTCCGAGCGGGCGGCGGAGGCGCGCTCCTCCAGGACGCTCACGCGCTGGGTCGCCTCGTCGAGAGCGCTCTGCGCGGCGTCCGCCTCCGCGGCCCGGCTGATGGCGGCGTCGGTGAGGGCGGCGGCCTGGTCGCGCAGGTCGGCGAGGAAGGCGGTGATGCGGTCGACCTCGGCGGCGGTGGCGCTCTCGCTCGACTTCGCGGCCTCGACATCGGACCACGAGGGGTAGTCGGACGGGTCGTAGGCGGCGGACGCGGAGAGCGGGGCGGCGAGGGCGGCGCACAGGACGAGGACCGTGCCCGCTCCGGCGGCGACGAGGCGCCGGCGCGCCCGGGAGGGGACGCGGAGACCGAGGGGGGTGCGGGACATGCGAACCACCCTAGGCGACGGCACCCGCGCCTGTCTCGTCCTAGCTCGAGGCTCGACGGCCCCGACGGGGACGCTCGAGAGCGTATCCGCGGACGCCCCGTCCCGGCCCGTCGCCCGTGAGCTCGTCGCGGGCCGCCTCGAGGAGGCGCCTCAGGGCCTCCTCCCGCACGCCGGCGGCGATCGCGGCGAGGCGGCGCTGCGGGTGCGCGTCCTCCTCCTCCGCCTGCTCGTCGGCGGTGGCGGGCAGCGAGCTCTCGTACGCGTCGAGGACGGCGGCGAGGTCGGCGCCGGACAGGCTCGAGGCCAGCAGCACCCGGTCGAGGACGTCGTCCCAGTCCTCCTCCGGGGACGCTCCGTCACCCGTCAGCCAGGCGGCCGCCTCCGCGCGGCCCTCGCCGGTGAGCGCGTGCAGGGGGAGGCCGTCGTCGGTGGACCCGGCCGAGACGACGAGGCCCCGCTCGCGCAGGCGCTCGAGCGTCGAGTAGATCTGGCCGACGTTGACCCGGGGCCGGTGCGCGGCACGGTCGAGGAGCTCGGCGTGCAGCTGGAGGCCGTAGGCGGGGCCGAGCGTGAGCAGGGCGAGCAGGCCGTCGCGGACGGACACGGTGCTCCTCCCGGCGGGCGTCTGGCGGTGTGCGGCGTCCGGCGGCGCGGACGACCCGAGTATAGGCAGGAGCCGCCCACGGCCGGTCGAGCAGGCGCGGCGAGCCGCCTTGACGGAGGTCCGCCGCTCCTGCATGATCGGGCGTGGTGGCACGTCCACCGTCATAATCGAAGAAGGCGCACCGCAGAGTGTTCCGTGGTCCGGGTCGTTGGGGAAGACGCACCGGGACGAACGGAGGACACCATGGTGGCGCAGCAGACTCGGGGTGTGCTCTTCGTGCACTCCGCCCCCCGCGCGCTCTGCCCCCACCTCGAGTGGGGGACAGGTCGCGCCCTTGGTCGTGCCGTGAACTTCGCCTGGATCGAGCAGCCCGTGCTCCGCAGCACACTGCGCGCCGAATTCGCCTGGGAGGGCCCGGTCGGAACCGGTGCCGTCATCGCGTCCGCTCTCCGCGGCTGGGCCGACGTCCGCTACGAGGTCACCGAGGAGCCCTCGCCCGGCGTCGACGGAGGCCGCTGGATGCACACTCCCGAGCTCGGCATCTTCTACGCCCAGACCGACAGCGCGGGCAACACCGTCGTGCCCGAGGACCGCATCCGCTCCGCCATGGAGCTCGCCGGCGCCGACCCCATCGAGCTGCACCGCGAGCTGCGCCTCGCCCTCGGCCAGGCCTGGGAGGACGAGCTCGAGCCCTTCCGCTACGGCGGCGACTTCGCCCCCGTCGTCTGGATGCACGGGGTCGGCTGAGTTCATTCGACGCCGCTCCTCGCGCGGCGTCGCGCAGTCGGCTCGGTCGGGTGGTCGGGTTCCGTGGAGCGGCTTGCGTCCGGCGACGCCGATCCGCTGGCACGCGGATCGGCGGATACGCCTCGCGGGGGCCGCTCGCTCCCGCCTCCATGAACCAGGCGGCCAGCGGACCCCCGTTCCGGCAGAGGCCCGCCTCGAAGTCGCGTCGTCACCTCGCGGTTGCCGCTCGCTGGCACGTCGACCAGACGGTCGGCGGAGCACCGCGTTCCGGCGGAGGGCGTCGGAAGACTCGTGGACCCGCCCGCACCTCTGTCGCGCACGACGCCGACGGCCCGAGTAATGGCGAGTCGCACGCTCCCCACGAGCGCAGCCGCCCTGATCCGAGCATCCGACCCGAGTCGCGGCGAAGCCCGCGCTCCCCTCGAGCACAGCTGCTTGAACCGAAGCTTTCGACCCGAGTCGCGGCGAAGCCCGCGCTCCCACCCGGACAGCTTCCGCGATCGGAGTATCCGACGCGAGTCGCGGCGAAGCCCGCGCTCCCACCCGGACAGCTTCGTTGATCCGAGCATCCGACCCGAGCCGCGGCGAAGCCCGCGCTCCCCACCAGCACGGCGTGCTCACCAGCCCGCACCAGACGGCGGCGCAGATCCCTCGCGGCACGAGGCGTATCCGGGGATCCGCGTTCCAGCGGATCACCGTCGCCGCACCGCACCGGCCCTCGGAAACCCCGCCCCCCTCCCCAGCGGACGCGCCTGCGCCGCGCAAGGAGCGGCGCAGCCCGCTTTCCGCATGGTGGAGCGGGGCTACGCCCCGCTACACCGTCCGGAAAGCGGCAACAGCATTGTGCCCCCCGAACCCGAACGAGTTCGAGATGGCGACCAGCGGTCCGTCGCCGAGGGCGCGGGGGCTGGTGACGACGTCGAGGGGGATCTGGGGGTCCTGCTCGAAGAGGTTGATGGTGGGGGGTGCGGTGCGCTCGTGGAGGGCG
Source organism: Rathayibacter sp. AY1F2 (assembly GCF_002930885.1). Lineage (NCBI taxonomy): Bacteria > Bacillati > Actinomycetota > Actinomycetes > Micrococcales > Microbacteriaceae > Rathayibacter > Rathayibacter sp. AY1F2. The sequence goes on from NZ_PSVG01000017.1 coordinate 48,873, forward strand.
AGCACGGTGAAGATGGCCTCGAGCGCGCCGGTGCCGCCGAGGAGGTGGCCGGTGGACGCCTTGGTCGCGGAGACGGCGATGTTCGGGAGGTGGTCGCCGAAGACGCGCAGCAGGGCGCGGTACTCGGCGATGTCGCCGACCGGGGTGCTCGTCGCGTGGGCGTTGACGTGGGTGACGTCGGTGAGCGCGGCTCCGGCCTGCTCGAGGGCGCCGATCATGGCGCGGGCGGCGGCGGAGCCCTCGGGGTCCGGCGCCGTGATGTGGTACGAGTCGCTGGTGACGGCGCCGCCGGCGAGCTCCGCGTAGATGCGGGCTCCGCGGGCGAGGGCGTGCTCCTCGGTCTCGAGGATGAGCGTCGCGGCGCCTTCTCCGAGGACGAAGCCGTCGCGGGAGACGTCGTAGGGGCGCGAGGCGGTCGCCGGGTCGTCGTTGCGGCGCGAGAGGGCCTGCATCGACGCGAAGGCGGCGATCGGGAGCGGGTGGACGACCGACTCCGTGCCGCCGGCGACGACCACGTCGGCGAGGCCGAGCTGCATGTGCTCGTAGGCGTTCGCGAGGGCCTCGGTGCTGGAGGCGCAGGCCGACACGTCGGTGCGGGCGTAGGCGCGGGAGGGGATGGCCATGCTGATGGCGGCGGCGGCCGCGTTGGGCATGAGCATCGGGATGGTCATCGGGAGGACCCGGCGGGGTCCGCGCTCGCGGAGGGTGTCCCACGCGTCGACGAGGGTCCAGAGGCCGCCGATGCCGGTCGAGTAGTCGACGCCCACGCGGAGCGGGTCGACGTCGGTGATGCCGGAGTCGGCCCAGGCCTCGCGGGCCGAGATGAGCGCGAACTGGCTGGAGGGGTCGAGGCGCTTCGCCTCCGGGCGGGAGAGCACCTCCTCCGGGCGGACCTTGGCCTGGGCGGCGAAGGTGACCGGGATGTCGTACTGGGCGACCCAGTCCTGCTCGAGGGAGCGGACGCCTGATTCGCCGGCGAGGAGTGCGTTCCAGGACTCCCGGGCGGTCCCGCCGAGGGGAGTGCTGGCACCGATTCCGGTGACGACGATCTTCTTGGTCATGACGAGCTTCTCTGTTCCGTGTGGGTGGGTGCCGGGCTCACCCCGGCCGACGATCGCCGGCCGGGGTGTCCGCCACGAGGACGGGGTGCGCGGGCGACGACTACTCGGACGCCTTGACGATGAAGCGGACCGCGTCGCCGACCGTCTTGAGGTTCTTGACCTCGTCGTCGGGGATCTTCACGTCGAACTTCTCCTCGGCGTTGACGACGATGGTCATCATCGAGATGGAGTCGATGTCGAGGTCGTCGGTGAACGACTTGTCCATCTCGACGGAGTCGGTGGCGATGCCCGTCTCGTCGTTGACAAGCTCGGCCAGGCCGGCGAGGACTTCTTCGTTGGACAGTGCCATGGTTCTCTCCTTGGGGGTTCTTCGGGTGTTCGTCAGTGACCGTAGGTCAGTTTAGGGGTGGGGTCGCGCCGGTCACGGGAGCACCACGACCTGCGCGCCGAACACCAGTCCGGCGCCGAAGCCGATCTGCAGCGCGAGTCCGCCGTGCAGCTCCGGGTGCTCCTCGAGCAGGCGGTGGGTGGCGAGCGGGATCGACGCGGCGGAGGTGTTGCCGGTGGTCTCGATGTCGCGGCCGATAGCGACGGTCTCGGGCAGCTTCAGCTGCTTCGCGAGCTCGTCGATGATGCGCATGTTCGCCTGGTGGGGGATGAACGCGGCGAGGTCCTCGGGCTGGACGCCCGCCTCCGCGAGCGCCTGCTTGGCGACCTTGGCCATCTCCCAGACCGCCCAGCGGAAGACCGACGGGCCGTCCTGGCGGAGGGTGGGCCATTCGGCGGTGCCGTCGCGGTAGGCCGCGAGCGGGTTGTCCATGCCGACGGTGTCCCACTTGGAGCCGTCGGATCCCCAGACGGTCTTCGAGATGCCGGCGGTGTCGCTGGGGCCGACGACCGCGGCGCCCGCGCCGTCGCCCAGGAGGAAGGAGATGCTGCGGTCGGTCGACTTGACCAGCTCGGACAGCTTCTCGGCTCCGACGACGAGCACGTACTCGGCCAGGCCGGAGCGGATGAAGGAGTCGGCCTGGGCGATGCCGTAGGTGTAGCCGGCGCAGGCGGCCGAGATGTCGTACGCCGGGGCGGGGTTCGCGCCGATGCGGTCCGCGAGGAGCGCGGCCAGCGACGGGGTCTGCACGGTGTTGCTGATCGTGGAGACGAGCACGACGCCGATCTGGTCCGGGCGGATGCCCGCCTTCTCGATCGCCTCGAGGGAGGCGGTGGTCGCGAGGTCGACCGCGTGGATGTCGGCGGAGGCGCGGCGGCGCTCGATGATGCCGGTGCGCTGGCGGATCCACTCGTCGGAGGAGTTGATCGGCTCGATCAGGTCGTCGTTCGGGACGACGAGGTCGCCGCGTGCCGCGCCGATGCCGAGGATCCGGGTGTACGCGCTGCCGCTGGACTGGGTGAGGGAAGGGGTCGTCATGGGGTCTCTCCTGCTAGGCGGCGTGCTCGTCGAGGAAGGCGCGGGCGGCGTCCACGTCGTCGGGGGTCGTGATGGCGATGCTCGGCACGCCCTTGAGGCCGCGCTTGGCGAGGCCGACCAGCGCGCCGGCGGGTGCCAGCTCGATGATCCCGGTGACGCCCGCGTCGGCGAAGGCCGCCATGCAGAGGTCCCAGCGGACGGGGGAGGCGACCTGGCCGACGAGCAGCTCGAGGAACGCGGCACCGGAGTCGACGACCGACCCGTCGCGGTTCGTCCAGAGCCGGAGCGTCGGGTCGGAGGGGGTCAGCCCGGCGGCGACGCCGGCGAGGGAGTCGCGGGCGGGCGCCATGTAGCGGGTGTGGAAGGCGCCGGCCACCTGCAGGGGGATCACGCGGGTCCCGCGGAGCGGCTCCGCCTTGAGTGCCTCGAGCGCGTCGACCGCGCCGGCGACGACGATCTGCCCGCCGCCGTTGTAGTTGGCCGGCTCGAGGCCGAGCTCGTCGAGACGGGCGATCAGGGCCTGCTCGTCGCCGCCGAGGACCGCGCTCATCGCGGTCGGCTCGGCGGCGGCCGCAGCGGCCATGGCACGGGCGCGCTCGCGGACGAACACCAGCGCGTCGGCCTCGGTGAGGACCCCGGCTCCGGCGGCCGCGGTGATCTCGCCGACGGAGTGGCCGGCGATGCCCGCGATGCGCTCGCGCCGTCCGCCCTCGAGGAGGGCGGCGAGGCTCACGAGTCCCGCGGAGACGATCAGGGGCTGGGCGACCGCGGTGTCGCGGATGGTGTCCGCGTCCGAGACGGTGCCGTGCGCGGCGAGGTCGATGCCGACCGCCTCCGAGTGCGCGGCGACCTGCTCGGCCACGGAGGGGATCTCTAGCCAGGGGGCGAGGAATCCGGGGGTCTGGGAGCCCTGACCCGGGGCGACGACGACGATCACGGTATTCAGTCTTCCGATCTGCGCTCGCACGTGCGGCGCGTGGAGCCACTGACAAAGCACAAAGAGCTTGTCGCGGGTCTACAAGTGTTCAGGGGCGGGAGGGGTTCGGCGAGCGGAGGGCCTCAGCGTCGGGACGGCTTCCGGCGGACGGCGCCGTCCGGGTCGCTCATGGAGCCGAGGATGAGGGCGGACTGGAGGATGAGCGCCTCGCGGGCGCCCGTCGCGTCCCAGCCGATCACCTCGGCGACCCGCTTGAGGCGGTAGCGCACCGTGTTCGGGTGCACGAACAGCTCGCGGGCGGTCGCCTCGAGGGAGCGGCCGTTGTCGAGGTAGGCCCACAGCGTGGTCAGAAGCTCGGTCGAGTGCTTCTGCAGGGGCCGGTAGATCTGCGTGATGAGGCTCTGGCGGGCGAGCGGGTCGCCGGCGAGGGCGCGCTCGGGAAGGAGGTCGTCGGCGTTGACCGGTCGCGGCGCGTTCCGCCAGGAGCGGGCGACCGCGAACCCTGCGAGGGCCGCGCGGGCGCTGCGGGACGCCTCGACCAGGGTCGGCACCTCGTGGCCGAGGACGAGGTGGCCGGTCCCGAAGCCGGGCTCGAGCGCCTCCGCGATCTCGAGGAACGCGACCGGCGGGCCGGTCTCCTCCGTGGCGTTCTCGCTCGGCTCGGCGCGGCCGATGACCAGGACGAGCCGGCTGCCCTGCACGCCGATCAGCACGTCGGCGTCCATGTGCCGGGCCGTGCGGCGCAGCTGGTCGACGTCGAGCATCTTGGGAGCGGTGCCCACCAGGACGGCGACCTCGCCGTGGCCGTGCCAGCCGAGGGCGGCGATCCGGCTGGGCAGCTCGTCGTCGGCCTCGCCCGTGAGGATCGAGTCGACGACCAGCGCTTCCAGGCGCGCGTCCCAGAGACCTCGGGCCTCGGCGGCGCGCGCGTAGACGTCGGCCGCGGCGAAGGCGATCTCGCGCGAGTAGAGGAGGATCGCCTCGCGGAGGTCCTCCCCGCCGTTCTTGATCCGGTCCTCGACGACCTCGACCGTCACCTTGATCAGCTGCAGCGTCTGCGTCAGCGAGACGGAGCGCAGCAGCTCGCGGGGAGCGGCTCCGAACACGTCCGCCGCGATCCACGGCGTGGCCGACGGGTCGTCGAACCACGAGATGAACGAGGTGATGCCGGCCTGGGCGACGAGGCCGACCGCCGAGCGCCGACCGGGGGGCATGCTGCCGTACCAGGGCAGCGTGTCCTCGAGTCGCTTGATCGTCTGCGTCGAGAGCTCACCGGCGAGGGTGCGCAGCCAGGCGAGGGTCTGCTCCTTCGTGCGGGGAGCGCCCGGCCGGGTGGCCGGACGCTCCGCCGCAGGAGCAGGACCCCGCGCACTCGACGGTGCGGGTTCCTGCGAGAGCACGGACTCGTCCGTCAGCTCTCGCCGCCCGCGTTGCCGGTGGTGCCGGCGTTGACGTCGAGGAGGCGGTACTTCTCGATCGCCTGGACGGCGAGCGAGGGGTCGACCTCGCCGCGCTTGGCGAGCAGCTGCAGCGTCCGCACGACGACCGAGGGGCCGTCGATCTGGAAGTAGCGCCGCGCCGCCGCACGGGTGTCCGAGAAGCCGAAGTCGTCCGCGCCGAGCGTCGCGAAGTCGCCCGGGATGAACTGGCGCAGCTGGTCGGGGACCTGGTGCGAGAAGTCCGAGACGGCGACGAAGGGGCCCTTCGCGTCGGCCAGCTTCTGCGTCACGTACGGCACCTGCTCGGCGTCCTCGGGGTGGAGGAAGTTGTGCTGCTCGGCCTTGATGCCGTCGCGGCGCAGCTCGTTCCACGAGGTGACCGACCAGACGTCCGCCGAGACGCCCCAGTCCTCGGCGAGGAGCTTCTGCGCCTCGATCGCCCACGGCACCGCGACGCCCGAGGCGAGGAGCTGGGCCTTCGGCCCGTCCCACTGGCCCCAGGAGATGCGGTGGATGCCGCGGACGATGCCCTCGACGTCGACGTCCTCCGGCTCCTTCGGCTGCACGATCGGCTCGTTGTAGACCGTGATGTAGTACATGACGTTCGGGTCGGTGTGCTTCCCGCCGTACATGCGCTCGAGACCGGACTGCACGATGTGCGCGATCTCGTACCCGTAGGCCGGGTCGTAGCTCACGACCGCGGGGTTGGTCGCCGCGAGGATCGGGGAGTGCCCGTCCGCGTGCTGGAGGCCCTCGCCGGTCAGCGTGGTGCGTCCTGCGGTGGCGCCGATCATGAAGCCGCGCGACATCATGTCGCCGGCCGCCCAGATCGCGTCGCCCGTGCGCTGGAACCCGAACATCGAGTAGAAGACGTAGACCGGGATGAGCGGCTCGCCCTGCGTCGAGTACGAGGTGCCGATCGCGGTGAACGCCGCGAGGGCGCCCGCCTCGTTGATGCCGACGTGGAGGATCTGACCCTGCGGGCTCTCCTTGTAGGCCAGGAGGAGCTCGCGGTCGACCGACGTGTAGTGCTGGCCGCGCGGGTTGTAGATCTTCGCGTTCGGGAAGAACGCGTCCATGCCGAAGGTGCGCGCCTCGTCCGGGATGATCGGGACGACGCGGTTGCCGAAGTCCTTCGACCGGAGGATGTCCTTGAGGATGCGGACGAACGCCATGGTGGTGGCGATCTCCTGCGTCCCGGAGCCCTTCTTGCCGACCGCGTAGGCCGAGTCCTCGGGGAGGTTCAGCTGCGTGTACTTCGAGCGGCGCTCGGGGAGGTAGCCGCCGAGCGCGCGGCGGCGCTCCTGCAGGTACTCGATCGCCTCGTCGTTCTGACCGGGGTGGTAGTACGGCGGGAGGTAGGGGTTCTCCTCGAGCTGCGCGTCCGTGATCGGGATGCGCATGGTGTCGCGGAACGACTTGAGGTTGTCCAGCGTCATCTTCTTCATCTGGTGGGTCGCGTTGCGGCCCTCGAAGCTGCGGCCGAGACCGTAGCCCTTGATGGTGTGGGCGAGGATGACGGTGGGCTGGCCCTTGTGCTTTGTCGCGGCCTTCATGGCCGCGTAGATCTTGCGGTAGTCGTGGCCGCCGCGGCGCAGGCCCCAGATCTGCTCGTCGGAGTAGCCCTCGACGAGCTTCTTGGCGCGCGGGTCGCGGCCGAAGAAGTTCTCGCGGACGTAGGCGCCGTCCTCCGTCTTGTAGGTCTGGAAGTCGCCGTCGGGCGTCTTGTTCATCAGGTCGAGCAGCGCGCCCTCGGTGTCGCGGGCGAGCAGGTCGTCCCACTCGCGGCCCCAGATGAGCTTGATGACGTTCCAGCCCGCGCCGCGGAAGTACGACTCGAGCTCCTGCACGATCTTGCCGTTGCCGCGGACGGGTCCGTCGAGGCGCTGGAGGTTGCAGTTGACGATGAAGTTCAGGTTGTCGAGGCCGTCGTTCGCGGCGACCTGGAGCTGACCGCGCGACTCGACCTCGTCCATCTCGCCGTCGCCGAGGAACGCCCAGACCTGCTGGTCGGAGGCGTCCTTGATGCCGCGGTTGGTGAGGTACTTGTTCGCCTGCGCCTGGTAGATCGCGTTGATCGGGCCGAGGCCCATCGACACGGTCGGGAACTGCCAGAACTCCGGCATGAGCCGCGGGTGCGGGTAGCTGGAGAGCCCGCCGCCCTGATGCGACTTCTCCTGGCGGAATCCGTCGAGCTGGTGCTCGCTCAGGCGTCCCTCGAGGAAGGCGCGCGCGTACGGGCCGGGGGAGGCGTGGCCCTGGATGAAGATCTGGTCGCCGCCGCCCGGGTGGTCCTGACCGCGGAAGAAGTGGTTGAAGCCGACCTCGTACAGCGAGGCGCTCGACGCGTACGTCGAGATGTGGCCGCCGACCCCGATGCCGGGACGCTGCGCGCGGTGCACGAGGATGGCCGCGTTCCAGCGGATCCACGCGCGGTAGCGGCGCTCGACGTCCTCGTCGCCCGGGAAGTCGGGCTCGTTCTCGGGCGCGATGGTGTTGATGTAGTCCGTGGTGGGCACCATCGGCACGCCGAGGTGGAGCTCCTTGGAGCGCTTGAGGAGGCTGAGCATGACGTCGCGCCCGCGACCCCGGCCCCGCTCCTCGACGAGCGCATCGAGCGACTCGTTCCACTCCGACGTTTCCTCGGGGTCCGAGTCCACGTGACCGACGGAATACGGGTCCTGATCGTTAACAGTCACCCTCGACCTCTCTCTGGGGGCAGATCGTGCCCGAGACATCACTCTCATGAAGCGGTGCGGATCCGCGGATCCGGGGCTCGGATGACGAGCCGCGCGCGGGCACCTCCGTCAGCCTAGCGATTCCCGTGCCCCGAACCTGGAATCGCACTGTGGTGATCCACGAGGGATGTGCGCCGACGACTGTAGGAGAGCGCCAGACGGGACGCGTCGACCGGCCCGTGATCGGGGGAGACGGGCCGTTCCTTGGAGTCTGCGCGGAGCGGGTCTAGCATTGCCCCTCGTGCTCGCGCGACTCTCGTGCGCACGGAAGGACATCGGACCGATGGCTCTCGAGAAGCTGACCCTGGCTCCCGACTTCGAACTCGCGAACCAGTACGGCGAGCGCATCCAGCTGGGCGACTTCCACGGGCGGCGCAACGTCGCCCTGGTGTTCTTCCCCCTCGCCTTCTCCGGCACCTGCACGGGCGAGTTCTGCGCGCTGCGCGAGAACCTCTCCCTCTTCGAGCACGCCGCCGTGGAGCTGATCGGCATCTCGGTCGACTCCAAGCACACGCTGCGCGCCTGGGGCGAGAAGCAGGGCTACGACTTCACGCTCCTCTCCGACTTCTGGCCGCACGGCGACGTCGCCAAGCAGTACGGCGTGTTCACCGAGGCGAAGGGCTACGCGACCCGCGCGACCTTCCTGATCGACAAGGCCGGCGTCATCCGGGACACGTTCATGACCGCCCCGGGCGAGGCGCGCTCGATCGACGCCTACCGCGCCGCGATCGACGCGCTCGCCCCCGCGCACGTCTGACCCTCCGGAGGCGGACCGCCCCGGTCGTCAGCTGAGGATGTTGACGGCCCGCGAGATCACGAGAGCCAGCAGGACGAATCCGGTGAACGCCTCGGCGATCATCAGGAGCTTCATCCGGCTCGACAGCGGCATCGTGTCGGTCGGGCTGAACGCCATGGTGTTCGTCGTCGAGACCGAGAGGTAGTCGACGAAGCCGGGCCGCCAGTCGGCGCGCTCGGAGGAGGTCGCGGCGACCTCGGGCGCGGTGTCGCGGTAGGTGTCCTGCGGGAAGGCGAAGTCGGCCGCCGGCAGCTCGGTGCGGGGAAGCGTTCCGCGGGCGACCGGACCGCCGCGGTCGAGCTCCCAGAACAGCAGCGCGTACGCGACGACGTTGGTGACCCAGACCTGGAGCGCGGTGAGCAGCAGCGGCGGGCCGTCGGCCGTCCCGTCGACGAGGTCGATCACCACGGCGACCACGTTCACCTGGTTCGCCACGGCGAGCACGACCGCCAGGGCGATGGAGACCCCGCGCGACCAGCGCGTCTCGCTGTCGAGCCGGTGCGGGTTGACGACGAACAGCGGCACGAGCAGCGCGAGCGTGATGCCGGCGGCGACGAGGCGGACCATCGAGGTGTCGGCGCTGTGGCCGGCCACGTTCAGGGCGACGGCCACCAGGATCGCGGCGGAGGCGGGCCAGCGGCTCTCGGCGCGCCGCCTCGCCCGGGAGTCGCTGTCGGCGGTCATGTGCCGAGGCTAGTGCCCGCAGGGGGCCGCTCCGCCTGCCGTAGGATCGAGTCGATCGTCCGCGGGTGCGCCCGCGACGGGGGCCTTTAGCTCAGTTGGTAGAGCGCCACGTTTACACCGTGGATGTCATCGGTTCGAGCCCGGTAGGGCCCACCACCTCCGGCGATCGGACACTGCGCGTCAGCGGGACTGGCGGCGCTTGTAGGGCTTCGGCTGGCCCTTGACGATCGGGGCGCGCCCGGTCCCCTTGGAGGCCTTGGCCTTGCCTCCCGACTTCGGGGCCGCCTCCGGCTCGTCGCCGAGCGCGGCGAGCTCCTCGCGGGCGGAGGCGAGGCGCTGCCGCCCGGCCGCGGTGAGGGTCGTGGCGGCGGCACCGGGCTCGAAGAGCGGCTTGCCGAGGTCGAGCTCGACGGCGGCGACGGAGGAGTCGAGCTTCTGCCGCGAGATGCCGAGGCGCTCGGCGGCGCGCACGAAGTGCAGCTCCTCGGCGACCGCCACGAAGTGGCGCAGCTGGCTGATCTTCATCCCGAACCCTTCACGGCCGCTCCCTGCGGCACGACCACGGTACGCGGTCCGGGAGGGGGCGCCGACCGCCGGGAGCGCCACCAGGAGCAGCGGCGACCCGTCGATCCGCGCCAGAGGCCCCGGCGGACATTGCCGGACGGAGGCGGGAGGCCTACGGTCGCGCCCGTGGGCGGTCCCGAAGCCGGCCACGGAGAGAGGCCGACGTGGGCGCGCTCATCTACAGCTCGATCGCGTCGCTCGACGGCTACGTGAACGACGCGGACGGCGGATTCGCCTGGGCGGAGCCGCGACCCGCCGTGCACCGCTTCATCACGGAGCGCGAGGGGCGGGTGCGCACGTACCTGTACGGGCGGCGCATGTACGAGGTCATGCGCGCGTGGGAGCAGACCTGGGCACTGGCGGAGGAGTTCGCGTTCATCCGCGACTTCCAGGAGATGTGGCGGGCGGCCGACAAGGTCGTGTACTCGACGACGCTGGAGTCGGCCGAGACCCGCCGCACCCGCGTCGAGGGCGGGTTCGACCCGGTCGTCGTCGCCGCGCAGGTCAGCGCCGCCGACCACGACGTCTCGATCGGCGGGCCGACCCTCGCCCGGCACGCGCTGCTCGCCGGGATCGTCGACGAGGTGCAGGTCTACACGGTGCCGGTGGCGGTGGGCGGCGGGACCCACTTCCTCCCGTGCGGGTTCCATGCGCGCCTCGACCTGCGCGAGGAGCACCGCTTCGCCGACGGCACGGTCTTCACGCGCTACAGCGTGCGGCGCTGAGACCGGCTACTCGGCGCCGACCAGCGCGGCGATCCGCGAGGCGAGCCGGGCGCCCTGAGCACGTCCGGCGCGGGCGGAGGCGGCGCGGACGGCCGGGTCGAGCGAGTTCGGGCCGAAGGCGCGCACCGACTCCTCGTCGGCGTAGAGCACCTCGACCCGCGAGTCCGCGAGGGCGTCGAGCTCGCCGGTCGGGATCAGGCCCGCGCCGGGCGTGCCGACTCCCGGCAGCGGAGTGACGATCAGGACCCAGTCGGCTCCCGCGGCGAGGTCGGCGTTGCTGCCGGAGCGCACGCCGCCGTCCATGTAGCGCACGCCGTCGATGCTGACGGGTGGCCAGACCCCGGGGACGGCGCAGCTGGCGGAGATCGCGTCGACGAGGCCGACGCCGCTCTCGCGGTCGAACACGCGCAGCTCGCCGGTGGCCGTGTCGACCGCGGTGATGAGCAGACGCTGCTCGGGCCAATCGGCGTCGCCCACGCGGGCCGAGATGACGGCCCGGCGCGTGTCCTCGGGGAGCGTCTCGGCCTCGAGCGCGAGGGTGCCGATGCGGCGCCGCGCGTCCTGGGGCGAGGTCGCGCCCTCGACGGCCGCGGCGAAGAGGGCCTGGAGGCGCTCACCGTCGACGTCCGCTCCGATCTCGGCGGACTCCTCCTGGAGCTGGGCCTCGTACGACTCGTCGAGGCCGGTGCCGGTGCTCAGCTGCGCGGCGACCGCGGAGCCCGCGGAGGTGCCGATGAAGGTCGTCGACGGATCGAGCAGGAGGCGGGCCGCCTCGGGGGAGGCGTCTGCGAGGCCGCGGAGGACGCCGAGCTCCCAGGCGATTCCGGCGAGGCCGCCGCCGGCGAGGACGAGTGCACCAGGCATGGGGGAGGTCCTTTCGATCAGGATCAGGAGGGGGCGGGCGCTGCGGAGCGCCGCAGCACCAACGCTGTCACATCGTCGTGCGCGTCGTCTGCGAGAGCATGCAGACGCTCGAAGAGAGCGGGGTCGTCGTTGCTCCGCACCAGCTCGGCGAGACGGTCGAGCGCGTCGAGGCGCCCGCCGAAGACGTCGAGCAGGCCGTCGCTGCAGGAGAAGAGCGCGTCGCCGGGGGCGAGCACGCGCTGCTCCTCCTCCCAGGAGACGTCGGCGGCGATGCCGAGCGGGACGCCGGTGGAGGCGAGCCGCTCCGTGGTGCCGTCGGCGCGCAGCAGGAGGGTGAGGCCGTGGCCGCTGTCCACGAACGCGACGGCGCCGCTCGCGAGGTCGACCCGGGCGATCAGCGCGGTCGCGAACATCCCGGTCGCGGTCAGGTCGGGCAGGAGCTGGCGGTTGACGGCCTCGACGGCTGCCGCGGGAGGGAGCTCCGGCCGCGCCTGGAACGCGGAGCGGATCGCGGAGGCGACGATCGCCGCCGACACCCCCTTGCCCATCACGTCGACCAGCTCGAGGGAGAGGTCGTCCCCGCTGCGACGCCACGCCGTGTAGTCGCCGGCGACGTCGTGCAGCGGCGTGGTCAGCGAGTCGAGGCTCCACTCGCCGAGGTCGAGGCGCGGGGGCCAGAGCCGCTCCTGCGTCTCGCTCGCGCGTCCGGAGAAGGCGATCTCGCGCAGCTCCCGCTCCGCCCACCGGCCGAGGTCCTCGAGGATCTCGCGCTCCTCCTCCGAGAAGCCGCGCACCTCGCTGTCGATGATGCAGATCGTGCCGACGCGGAGGCCGTCCCCCACGACGAGCGGGCGGCCCGCGTAGAAGCGCACGTGAGGGGATCCGGTGACGACTCCGCGGTCGGCGAACCGCGGATCGGCGGTGGCGTCCTCGACGACGAGGATGTCGCCCTGCTGGACCGTGACGTCGCACATCGAGTCGGCGCGCAGCATCCTGCTCGCCCGCGCCGAGCGCTGGGGCGACTTCGTGAACTGCGTCGACTCCTCGAGGATGTTGATCTCGGCGAGGGGGACGCGCAGGAGCCGGCGGGCGATGCGGGTGATCCTGTCGAAGCGCTCCTGGGGGGTGCTCAGGCCGATCCCGAGCTCGGCGATCGCGGCGAGGCGGGCGCGCTCGGTCGGCTCGCTCACGTGCGGGTCCGGGCGAGTGCCCAGAGGTTCTGCCCGTCGACACGGCGGTAGGAGAACTCGGTGACGAGGGCGTGGATGAACGGGATCCCGCGGCCTGCCTCGTCCCACTCGTCCGGCATGTCGCGGGGATCGGCGACCTCGGCGGGCGCCTCCTCGGCGGAGTCGTTGAGCGAGGCGCGCAGCTCGGTCGCGTCGACGCGGATCTCGACCAGGCAGATGATGTGCCGGTACGACCGGGCGTGCTGGACGATGTTCGAGGTCAGCTCGACCAGCGCGGTCTCGAACGACATCCGGTCGACCGGCGCGACGCCCGGCTCCTCGAGCCACAGCTCCTCGAGCGCCTCGTGGACGGCGGTGACGCCGTCCTCGGGCGGCGTGCGCACGACGAAGGAGCGCTCAGGCACGGTAGGCCTCCTCGACGGTCTCGGCGCTCCCGAGCAGGCGGTCGAGGTTGGACAGGCCGAGCACCATGGCGGGCTGCTCGCCGGCGGCGGCCACGCGCAGCTCGCCGCCCGCCTTCCGCGCCTCCTTGAGTCCGGCGACGAGGACGCCGAGCCCGGACGAGTCGAGGAACTCGACGGCCGCCAGGTCGACGACCACGCGGACCTCTCCCGCCTCGAGCGCGCGCTGGAGGACCGCTTCGAGCTCCCACGCCGTGGACAGGTCGAGCCGGCCGACGGGGCGGATCACCACGATGTCGGGCTCGATCCGCTCGGTGCTGATCCTCGAGCTGGGCTCCATGGTGTCCTCCTGACGGGACGGCACGCGGTTCCGCAGGGCTCGGAGACGTGGTGAGGACGCGGTCGGGCGCGCGACCGAGGGGCTCCGGATCCGATGCGGGGGTGAATCGGGGAGTTCGTCCGCCTCCGACCGTACAAGGGAACGGGGCGCCCCGTGGGAGGCGTGACCGCATCCGCGCTGCGACACGCGGTGCGCGACCCGGGGGAGGAGGCTCCGCTCAGCCCCTCGCGGCTGCGAGAGCGTCGGCGGCGAGCCGCACGGAGGCGTCCCGGCCGGTCAGCCAGAGCGGCACGGAGCGGGCGCGGAGCCCCGCCGACTCGAGCGCCGGGACCGCGTCCGCGTCCTCCTCGCCGACGAGCCAGGCGTCGAGGAGGCCGCCCCCGCTCCGGGCTCCGTAGTGCCGGCCGACGGCCTCGGCGGAGGTCTCGACGCCGATCGCGGCGAGGCAGGCGTCGGCCATGCCGCGCACCACCGCGCCTCCGATGACGGGGGAGACGCCCACGACGGGTGCGGAGGTCCGGCGGAGGGCGTCCGCGATCCCGGGCACTCCGAGGATCGTGCCGATCGAGACGACGGGATTGGAGGGGGCGACGAGCACCGCGTCGGTGTCGGCGATCGCCTCCAGCACGCCCGGGGCGGGGCGGGCGCTCTCCACCCCCTGCTGGACGAAGCGGCGCGCGGGCGCTGACGCCCGAAGCCGCACCCACCACTCCTCGAAGTGGAGGAGCCGCACGCCCTCGCCGGGAAGGTCGACCTCGACGTGGGTCTCGACGTCCTGGTCCGACATCGGCAGCAGGCGGACCCCCAGTGGCCAGCGGGCGGTGATCCGGGCGGTCGCCTCCGAGAGGGTGAGGCCGTCGCGCAGCATCGAGCTGCGGGCGATGTGGGTGCCGAGGTCGAGGTCGCCCAGGGTGAACCACGGCCAGCCGACGCCGAAGGCGGTGAGCTCGGCCGAGACCCGCTCGCTCTCGCCGGCCCGCCCCCAGCCGCGCTCCGTGTCGTTCACTCCGCCGAGCGCGTAGGTGATCGAGTCGAGGTCGGGGCAGACCTTGAGGCCGGTGAGCCACATGTCGTCGCCGGTGTTGACGACGACGGTGATCTCGCTCACCTCGCCGCCGGCGGCCTCGAGATCGCTGAGGTGCTCGCGGACCGCCGAGGTGAAGCGGGCGCCGCCGACGCCTCCGGCCAGGATCGTGATGCGCATCCGACCACGCTAGCGGCACCGACGGATTCCTCCCCCGGCGAGCCTTAATGCTGCGGATCCGCGCCGGAAACACCGGGGAAACGTCGAACCCCGACGATGAAGCCCTGTCCCCGGAGCCGGACGGTCCGTCATTGCCTTCGGGCCCGGCGGGGACCACAGTGGGTCCACGTCCCCGGCTCCGCACCGCCCGGCGGAGCACACCGGAGCCGGACAGGGACGCCCGAGCATGGAGGTACCGATGACCATCGTCCGCGCAGCGATCACCCAGACGACCTGGACCGGCGACAAGGAGTCGATGCTCGACAAGCACGAGCGGATGGCCCGGGACGCCGCAGCCGACGGCGCGCAGATCGTCTGCTTCCAGGAGCTGTTCTACGGCCCGTACTTCGGCATCACCCAGGACAAGAAGTACTACCGCTACGCCGAGCCCGCCGACGGGCCGATCGTGCAGCGCTTCGCGGCCCTCGCGAAGGAGCTGGGCGTGGTGATGATCCTCCCGATCTACGAGGAGGAGCAGACCGGCGTCTACTACAACACCGCGGTCGTGGTCGACGCCGACGGGACGATCCTCGGCAAGTACCGCAAGCACCACATCCCGCACCTGGACCGCTTCTGGGAGAAGTTCTACTTCCGGCCCGGGAACCTCGGCTACCCGGTCTTCGCCACCGCCGTCGGCAAGGTCGGCGTCCACATCTGCTACGACCGCCACTTCCCGGAGGGCTGGCGGGAGCTTGGCCTGAACGGCGCCCACCTCGTCTTCAACCCCAACGCCACCAAGCCCGGCCTGTCGAACCGCCTCTGGGAGGTCGAGGGCCCGGCGGCCGCGGTGGCGAACGGCTACTTCGTGCTGCAGCCCAACCGCGTCGGCCGGGAGGACAACGAGTACGGCGACCTCGCGGTCGACTTCTACGGCACCAGCCAGATCATCGATCCGCGCGGGGAGTTCGTCGGCGAGCGGGGCTCGGGCGAGGCCGAGGAGATCCTGATCCGCGACCTCGAGATGGACATGGTGCAGGAGATGCGCGACGACTGGCAGTTCTACCGGGACCGCCGGCCGGAGTCGTACACCAGCATCCCGAAGCCGTGACCGCAGACCGAGACGGGGAAGACCGATGAAGACCCTCATCACCGGCGGGACGGTCGTCAACGCGACCGGCACCGGAGCCGCTGACGTCCTGATCGACGGCGAGACCATCGCCGCCGTCCTCGCCCCCGGCTCCACGCTGCTGGGCTTCGATCTGGCGGCCCACGTCGACCGGGTGATCGACGCGCGCGGCAAGTACGTGATCCCGGGCGGGATCGACGCGCACACGCACATGGAGATGCCGTTCGGCGGCACCTCCGCCTCGGACACCTTCGAGACCGGCACGCGCGCCGCGGCCTGGGGCGGCACGACGTCGATCGTCGACTTCGTGGTGCAGTACCCGGGCGAGAGCGTCGTCGACCGGTTCCAGGCGTGGCAGGAGAAGGCGGCCGGCAACTGCGCGATCGACTACGGCTTCCACCAGATCCTCTCGGACGTGCAGGACTCCTCGCTCGTCGCGATGGACGAGCTGATGCGCGAGGGGGTGACCAGTTTCAAGCTGTTCATGGCCTACAAGGGCGTGTTCCTCTCGGACGACGGGCAGATCCTCCGGGCGTTCCAGAAGGGCGCGGAGAACGGCGCGATGATGATGATGCACGCCGAGAACGGCGCCCTCATCGACGAACTGGTGAAGCAGACCCTCGCCGCCGGGAACACCGCGCCGTACTTCCACGGCACCTCTCGACCCTGGCAGGCGGAGGAGGAGGCGACGCACCGGGCGATCATGATCGCCGACCTCACCGGCGCGCCGCTGTACATGGTGCACGTCTCCGCGAAGCAGGCGGTGGAGCAGATCGCGCAGGCCCGCGACCGCGGCATGAACGTCTTCGGCGAGACCTGCCCGCAGTACCTCTACCTCTCGCTCGAGGAGCAGCTCGGCGCGCCGAGCTTCGAGGGCGCGAAGTGGGTGTGCTCCACGCCGCTGCGCTCGAAGGCGGAGGGGCATCAGCACCACATGTGGCAGTCGCTGCGCACCAACGACATCCAGATGGTCTCGACCGATCACTGCCCCTTCTGCATGAAGGGCCAGAAGGACATGGGGATCGGCGACTTCTCGAAGATCCCCAACGGCATCGGCTCGGTGGAGCACCGGATGGACCTGATGTACCAGGGCGTGGTGTCGGGGCAGATCTCCCTGCCGCGCTGGGTCGAGCTCACCTCGACCACCCCGGCGCGGATGTTCGGGATGTACGGGAGGAAGGGCGTCATCCAGCCCGGGGCCGACGGCGACGTCGTCGTCTACGACCCGAGCGGGCACACCTCGATCGGGATCGGCGAGGGCCGAAGCCACCACATGAACATGGACTACTCGGCCTGGGAGGGCTTCGAGATCGACGGCCACGTCGACACGGTGATCTCCCGCGGCAGGGTCGTCGTCGACGACGGCTCCTACGTCGGCACGAAGGGCGACGGGGCGTACATCCCGCGCGGTCTGAGCCAGTACCTGATCTGAGCCGGCACCCGATCCGAGCCAGCACCTGATCGAGCAGAAGGAACCCCATGGACTTCGGAGTCGTCCTCCAGACCAACCCGCCCGCCTCGCGCACCGTCGCGCTCGCCGTCCTCGCGGAGACGCACGGCTTCGACTACGCGTGGACCTTCGACTCGCACCTGCTCTGGCAGGAGCCCTACGTGATCTACTCGCAGATCCTCGAGAGGACGCACCGGATCACGGTCGGCCCGATGGTCACCAACCCCGCCACGCGCGACTGGACGGTCATCGCCTCGCTGCACGCGACGCTCAACGAGATGTACGGGAACCGCACGGTGTGCGGGATCGGACGCGGCGACTCGGCGGTGAGGGTGACCGGAGGAGCTCCGACGACGCTCAAGACGCTGCGGGAGTCGATCCACGTCATCCGCGAGCTCGCCAACAGCCGTCCGGTCGAGTACAACGGCCAGACGCTGCAGTTCCCGTGGAGTCGGTGCTCGTCCCTGGAGATGTGGGTGGCCGCCTACGGCCCGCTCGCCCTGAAGCTCGCGGGCGAGGTCGGCGACGGCTTCATCCTGCAGCTGGCCGACGTGGACATCGCGCGCTGGATGATCGGCGCCGTCAAGGAGGCGGCGGCGAACGCCGGCCGGGATCCCGGGTCGCTGCAGTTCTGCGTCGCGGCGCCGATGTACATCGGCACCGACCGGGAGCACATGCGCGACCAGTGCCGCTGGTTCGGCGGGATGGTCGGCAACCACGTGGCCGACATCGTGGGCCGCTACGGCGCCTCCGGAGCGGTGCCGCAGGCGCTGACGGACTACATCGCCGGGCGCGAGGGCTACGACTACAACGAGCACGGCCGCGCGGGCAACAGCCACACCGCCTTCGTGCCGGACGAGATCGTGGAGCGCTTCTGCGTGCTGGGCACGGCGGACGAGCACGTCGAGAAGCTCCGGGCGCTCGCCGACATCGGCGTGACGCAGTTCGCGGGCTACCTCCAGCACGACAACAAGGAGGAGACGCTGCGCGTGTACGGCGAGCGGATCATCCCGGAGCTGCGCGAGCACATCGTGGCCCGCGCATGAGACCGGCCCTCGCGCGCGGGCTCGTGCTCGGCGCCGCCGGGCTGCTCCTGCTCGCGCTGGTGTGGGAGGGCTGGAAGGCGCTCGGGCCCGAGGCCGGGGTGGTCGTCGGAGGAGTCACGGTGCTCCCGCGCACGAGCGCCATCGCGATGCCCCACCTCTGGGAGATCGCGGCCCGGCTCGGCGAGCCGGTCACCGGAGCGCGGAACGCCCCGGCGCTCTGGTCGGCCGTCGTGGGGGCGAGCGCCTTCTCGCTCGGGATCGCCGCGGTCGGCTGGGTCGTCGGCACGGTCGTGGGGCTGCTCCTGGCTCTCCTGATGCAGCGGTTCCGCACGGCGGAGTCGGCGGTGCTGCCCTGGATCGTGCTGAGCCAGACGGTGCCCCTGATCGCGATCGCGCCACTGGTGCGGCGCTGGGGGTCGCAGCTCGAGCTCGGACCGGTGACCTGGGAGAACTGGATGTCGGTGGCCCTGATCGCCTCCTACCTCGCGTTCTTCCCCGTCTCGATCGGGGCGCTCCGCGGGCTCGGCTCGCCGACGGCCCACCAGGTCGAGCTGATGCACGTCTACGGCGTCGGCTGGTGGAAGACGCTGGTGCGCCTGAGGCTGCCGGCGAGCGTGCCCTACCTGCTGCCGGCCCTCCGGCTCGGAGCGGTCAGCGCCGTCGTCGGCACGATCGTCGCCGAGGTCTCGATCGGCCTGCGCGGCGGGATCGGCCGCATGATCATCGAGTTCGCCTCCGCTGCCGGAGGCGACCCCGCCAAGCCCTGGGCGCCGATCCTCGGGGCGGTGCTGGTGGGCCTCGCGGCCGCCGGCTCCGTCGCTCTGCTCGGCACCCTCCTCCGTCCGTACCGCCGAGGGGAGCAGCCCGCATGAGCCCTGCAGGATCCGCGGTCGTCGTCGACTCCGTCACGAGGACCTTCACCACCGCCCGCGCCGCGAGCGTCACGGCGCTCCAGGACGTCTCGCTCGAGGTGGCCGCGGGGGAGTTCGTCTCGCTGATCGGCCCGTCCGGCTGCGGCAAGTCGACGCTGCTGCGGCTGATCGCCGACCTCGACGAGCCGGACTCCGGCTCGATCGCGGTGTTCGGCAAGACGGCCCGGCAGGCGAGGCTCGACCAGGACTACGGGATCGCGTTCCAGCAGGCGGGCCTCCTGCCGTGGCGCACGATCCGGGCGAACATCGCCCTGCCGCTGGAGCTGCACGGCGTCGCCGCGACCGCCCGGCGCTCGCGCGTCGACGAGCTGCTGGCACTGGTCGGGCTCGGCGACTTCGCCGACTCCTACCCGGACCAGCTCTCCGGCGGGATGCAGCAGCGCGTCGCCATCGCGCGGGCGCTCGCCGAGAGCCCGCGCCTGCTCCTCATGGACGAGCCGTTCGGGGCGCTCGACGAGATGACCCGCGAACGGATGCAGACGGAGCTGCTGCGGATCCGGCGCGAGACCGGCGCCGCCGTCGTCTTCGTCACCCACTCGATCCCGGAGGCGGTGTTCCTCTCGGACCGCGTCGTGGTGATGTCGCCGCGGCCGGGCAGGATCCGCGACGTCCTCCCGGTCGGACTCCCCGGAGCATCCGAGCGCGACGCGGCGGTCAGGGAGGACACGGCGTTCTTCCGCGACGTGAGCGCCGTGCGCGAGCTGCTGCACGGCGATCCCGCCGCCGTGCCGCGCGGAGTGGAGAACCGGTGAGCACGACCGCGCTGGCGCGCAGCGTGCTCGCGCCGCTCGTGCTCGGGATCGCCGCGGTCCTGCTCTGGCAGGCCGGGGTCACCGCTCTGGCGATCCAGCCGTTCGTGCTCCCGTCGCCGCTGGCGATCGGACAGGAGTTCGCCGCGAACCTCGGCTCCGTCGCCGAGGGCAGCGCGGTGACCGGCCGCAACGCGCTGGTCGGCCTGCTGGTCGGCGCGGTGCTGGCGGTCGTGGTCGCCGGGCTCTCGGCGCTCGCGCGGGTCTTCGACGGACTGGTCGCGCCGATCGTGGCCGCGGCCGCCGTCGTGCCGATCGTCGCCCTCGCTCCGGTGCTCTACACGATGTTCGGAGCGAACGCCGAGACCGCGAGGCAGCTCGTCGCGGCGCTCGCCGTGTTCGTGCCGGTGTACGTGACGACGCTGCGCGGGCTGCGGCAGGCCGCTCCGGTGCACCGCGACCTGCTGAAGGCCTACGCGGCGACCCCCTGGCAGACCGCCCGCACGATCACGCTGCCCGGAGCAGTGCCCTACGTCTTCACGGGGCTCCGCATCGCCTCTTCGCTCGCGGTGATCTCGGCGCTGGTCGCCGAGTACTTCGGCGGACCCGTGGGCGGGCTCGGCAAGTCGATCACCACGGCGGCCTCGGGCAGCGACTACGCGCTCGCCTACGCCTACGTCCTGGGCGCCGTGCTCGTCGGCCTCGCGTTCTACTGCGTGACGGCCGCGCTCGAGGCGTTCGCGCTGCGGCGCAGCCGGCTGCGCTGAGCGCGGCGCCGCGCGTCCCCGCACCCTCCTCGATCCTCCCGATTCCCGATTCCCGATTCCCGACTCCACCCGACGCACCATCCGCACCGCCCGCATCATCAGCGCCACCTGCACCACAGCACCACCTGCACCGCCGCACCACGGGGCGCGCCGCACCGGCGACCCCGCAGACCGCACCAGGAGGACCCGTGACCAGACGCACCCGCATCACCCTGACGACGACCGCCGCCTTCGCGGCCGTGGGCCTCGCGCTCACCGGCTGCAGCGCCTCCGGCGGCTCCGACCCGGGGTCGGCTTCCAGCTCCGGCGGCCTCGCGCCGGTCACCCTGCAGCTGCAGTGGGTGGCCCAGGCGCAGTTCGCCGGGTACTACGCCGCGCTCGACCAGGGCTACTACGAGGACGAGGGCCTCGACGTGACGATCGCCGAGGGAGGCGGCGACATCGTCCCCCAGGACGTGCTCGCCTCGGGCGACGCGGACTACGCGATCTCCTGGGTGCCCAAGGTCCTCGGCTCGATCGAGCAGGGGGCCGGGATCACCGACGTCGCGCAGATCTTCGAGCGCAGCGCCACCACGCAGATCTCCTTCAAGGACAAGGGGATCACCTCGCCCGCCGACCTCGCCGGGAAGAGCGTGGGCAGCTGGGGCTACGGCAACGAGTGGGAGCTGTTCGCCGGCATGCAGAAGGACGGCGTCTCCCTCGACGACATCTCGCTGGTGCAGCAGCAGTTCGACATGAACGGCTTCCTCGCGGGCGACATCGACGCGGCCCAGGCGATGACCTACAACGAGTACGCCCAGGTCCTGGAGACCGTGAATCCCGCCACAGGCGAGCTGTACCAGCCGGACGATCTGAACGTCATCAGCTGGAACGACGTGGGCACCGCGATGCTCCAGGACGCGATCTGGGCGGACGCGGGCAGGCTCGCCGACGACGACGCGTACGCCGAGCAGACGGTCGCCTTCATCAAGGCCTCGATCAAGGGCTGGATCTTCGCGAAGGACGATCCGCAGGCGGCGGCCGACATCGTCACCGCGGCCGGATCCACCCTCGGCACCAGCCACCAGCTCTGGATGACCAACGAGGTCAACAAGCTGATCTGGCCCTCGACGAGCGGCGTCGGGATGATCGACGAGGCCGCGTGGCAGCAGACGGTCGACATCGCGAAGGAGACGGAGAACGAGACGGGGGCGACGATCATCAGCGCGGACCCGCCCGCCACCGCCTACTCGAACGAGTACGTCGAGGAGGCGCTCGCGGAGCTCGCCGACGAGGGAGTGGACACGAGCGGTGCCGACTACGCGCCGATCGACGTGACGCTGGAGGCCGGCGGCGCCTGAGCCCGGACTCCGCCCCTCCCGGCTCCTCCCCGGCCCCTCCCGCCCCGGAGGGGCCCGGGAGGGGTAGGCTGGATCCTCGTGACTACTTTCAAGAAGACGCCGTTCACCGTGAACGTGCGCGACCTCGTGAGGCGGCCGGGCGAGATGCGCGAGCACCGCCTCGAGCTCGAGGCGCCGGAGCCGTTCGGCGAGGGGATCGTCGCGGTCCGCAAGGGATCGGCCGTCGATCTCGACGTCCGGCTCGAGTCCGTGCACGAGGGGATCCTGGCCAGTGTCGAGGTGTCGGCGAGGGCCGACGGCGAGTGCAGCCGGTGCCTGACCGACATCTCCCTGCCTGTCGATGTCGAGTTCCAGGAACTTTTCGCGTACTCTTCTGACGAAGCTTTCGACTATGAGGTTCACGACGACCACGTGGATCTTGAACCTCTGGTCAGGGATGCGGTGGTTCTGTCGCTGCCGTTCCAGCCGGTCTGCCGGCCGGACTGTCCGGGCCTCGACCCCGTCACGGGGGAGCGGCTGGCCGATTCCTCCACGCCCGAACCCGAGGCGCCGCGCGACTCCCGGTGGGCCGCGCTCGCAGGGTTGAGCGAGGGGGACGGCGGGGCCGCAGCGCCCGGAGCTTCCACCGACAGAGCTTCCGCAGACAGCGGTGAGGGCGCGACCGCCCGCACCGAATCCGACTAGAGGTAGAGAAGAGAGAATCATGGCTGTTCCCAAGAGGAAGAAGTCCCGCGCGAACACCCACGCCCGTCGTTCGCAGTGGAAGGCCGAGGTCCCCACCCTCGTCAAGACCATCGAGAACGGCAAGGTCGTCTACAGCCTTCCCCACCGCGCCAAGGTCGTCGAGGACTCCGCGGGCACCGCGCTGTTCCTCGAGTACAAGGGCCGCAAGGTCGCCGACGTCTGATCCCGCTCCTGGTCCGCACGGCGCGGGGCGCACCGCCCCTCGACGAACGGACCGCGGTCCATGGTGAACCAGACCTCCGCACGACCCTCCAGCGACGACCGGTCGCGTCTGGAGGCCACGCTCGGCGTGAGCCTCGACGGTGAGCTCTTCGAGCTCGCCCTGACGCACCGGTCGTTCGCTTTCGAGCACGGCGGCATCCCGCACAACGAGCGCCTCGAGTTCCTCGGCGACTCGATCCTCGGGCAGGCCGTGACCGTCATGCTCTACACCGAGTACCCCGCCCTCAGCGAGGGCGACCTGGCCAAGCGCCGGGCGAGCCTGGTCTCGACCGTCGCGCTCGCCGAGATCGCCCGCGGCATCGGCCTGGGCGAGTTCCTCCGCCTCGGACGCGGCGAGGAGCTGACCGGCGGCCGCGACAAGGCGTCGATCCTCGCCGACACCGTCGAGGCCATCATCGGCGCCGTCTACCTGGGCACCGGCCCCGACGCGGCCCGCGACCTGGTGCTGCGCCTGATCGCCCCTCTGCGGGCCGATCCGCTCCGCTTCGGCGTCTCGATGGACCCGAAGACGAGCCTCCAGGAGGCGGCCGCCGAGCGCGGTGCGCCGGCCCCGCGCTACGAGATCGCCGCCACCGGCCCCGACCACAACAAGGTGTTCGTCGCCACCGTGATCGTCGGCGGACTCGTCACCGCCCGCGGCGAGGGGACGAGCAAGAAGGCGGCCGAGATGGCCGCCGCGCTCGACGCGTGGACGCGTCTGGCGGCCCCCGGCGCACCCGCCGCTCCCGCGGTCTCGGACTGACCGTGCCCGAGCTGCCCGAGGTCGAGGTGGTGCGGGCGGGCCTCGCTCCCGCGGTCACCGGCTCCCTGGTGACCGGCGTCGAGATCGTCGACGAGCGCTCGCTGAAGCGGCACGTGCATCCGCACGGGACCTTCGAGCGCCTGCTCGTCGGGCGCCGGCTCGAAGCGGCGGTGCGGCGCGGGAAGTTCCTCTGGCTGCCCGCGGGCCGCGACGAAGCGCTGCTGGTACACCTCGGCATGAGCGGTCAGGTGCTGCTGCGCACGGCGGATGCGGCGCTGCCGCGGCTGGCGCGCATCCGGATCGGGATCGAGCACCCCGAGCACGGCGAGCTCGCCCTGCACTTCGTCGACCAGCGGATCTTCGGCTCGATGGCGGTCGACGCTCTGGTGCCGACCCCGGACGGAGCGCCGGGCGGCTACGCGGGCGAGGAGGCCCGCGGAGGCGGCTGGCTG
This sequence comes from Rathayibacter sp. AY1F2, assembly GCF_002930885.1. NCBI lineage: Bacteria > Bacillati > Actinomycetota > Actinomycetes > Micrococcales > Microbacteriaceae > Rathayibacter > Rathayibacter sp. AY1F2. Next base: position 72,791 of record NZ_PSVG01000017.1, read on the forward strand.
CGCGCCGTGCCCTCGCAGGTCGCGCACATCGCCCGCGATCCGCTCGACCCCTCCTTCGACCTGGGCTCGGTCGTCGCATCGCTGGCGAGGAGGAGCAGCGGGATCAAGCGGGCGCTGCTCGACCAGACGCTCGTGAGCGGCATCGGGAACATCTACGCGGACGAGTCGCTGTGGGCGGCGGAGCTGCACCCGGAGCGGCCGAGCTCGTCGCTCGGCGAGGCGCGCATCCGCCGCCTCTTCGCCGAGGTGCGCTCGGTGCTCGAACGGGCGCTGGCCGAGGGCGGCACCAGCTTCGATGCGCAGTACGTGAACGTGAACGGTGCCTCCGGCTACTTCTCGCACAGCCTGCACGCCTACGGGCAGACGGGGAAGCCGTGCGCCCGGTGCGGCGCGGCGATCGAGCGGGTGCCGTTCATGAACCGCTCCTCGCACCTCTGCCCGCACTGCCAGCAGCTGCCGCGCTGACGCGCCGGGAGGCGCCGCCTCAGGCGGCGGCGTCGGCGGGCGCCGGAGCGTACCGGGAGTGGACGACGAGCTCGCCCAGCAGCGTCGCGACGAGCGTGATGACCGCGGCGATCGCCAGGCCGAGCCAGAGTCCGACCAGCAGGGCGAGCGCGCCGACTCCGGCACCCGCGGCGATCAGGACGATCGCCGCCGCGCGGCGGAACCACGGCTGACCGGAACCACCCGCCAGGCGGGAGTCCGCAGCGAGGCCCGTGATCGTCGAGGTGACGACGACCGTCGTGACGTCCTTGACGGCGAGGTGGCGGGCGGTCGCGGCCTGGAGGCCCATCGCCCCGCCCAGCACGCCGGTGACGGTGAAGGCGAGCGGCTCGGGGTGCTCAGGCACGACCGCGAGCACGATCGCCAGGACGCCGAGCAGGATGCCGACCACCGCGAAGAGCCAGGTCGAGCGCGAGGTCCAGCCCTTCTTCACCGGGCGGAGCACCCGGCCGCCGATCACGGCGCCGATCATGAAGGCGCCCAGCGCGATCAGGGGGCCGACCACGGGCAGGTCGGCCGCGCCGGAGAGGGCCATGCCGAGGATGACGACGTTGCCGGTCATGTTGCCGGCGAAGACGCGGTCGAGCCCGAGGTACCCGACGGCGTCGATGATGCCGGTCGAGAAGGTGAGGGCGAGCATCAGGCCGAGGGTCGCGCCCTCGGAGCGGGTGCGCAGGCGTCGGAACACGGGAGTCCTGTCGTCGGGGGCGGGTCTGGAGAATCGTGGCACACGCGTGCACATGCTCGAAACACGGCGCGGTTAGGGTCGGACGGCGCGGACGGGCCGCGCGGGAGGCGGACGTGCATGCGGTGGACGGAGTGGGCGGTGCAGCCCGGTGAGGGAGTGCCGCCGGGGGTGGACTACCTGCCGGCCGAGCCCGGTTCGGTGCTGTGGGGGCGCCTGCCGTGCGCGGCGGACGCCCCCGTGCTCACCGTCGACTCGGGGGCCGAGGTCGTCATCGACACGCTCAGCCACGAGGGCGTGCTGGAGGACCAGGGCCGCGATCCGGTCGCCTTCTTCGGGCGCCACGGAGTCGCTCCGGAGGGGGTGCTGCGCGACGCGGTCGCGCTCGCCGCGGACGGGCCGTTCCGCGACGGCGAGACGGACGGGCCGCACGTGGTCACGGGGCCGATCGCCGTCCGGGGAGCGCTGCCGGGGGACCTGCTCCGGATGACCCTCCTCGAGGCCGAGCCGCGCGTGCCGTACGGAGTCGTCTCGAACCGGCACGGCCGCGGCGCGCTGCCGGGCGAGTACCCGCTGCAGGAGGGGCCGTTCAGCGTCTTCGCGCGCGTCGACGAGGACGCGCAGGGCGGTCTCCGCGGCGTGATCCCGCTGGTGCCGGGAGGAGAGCGGGCCGCCCGATTCCCGCTCCGGCCGTTCCTCGGGATCATGGGCGTCGCCGTCGCAGGGGAGGAGCGCCCGCACTCCGTGCCGCCCGGTGCGCACGGGGGCAACATCGACATCGCACTGCTGACCGCCGGAACCAGCCTCTACCTTCCCGTGCAGGTCCCGGGCGCGCTCGCGTACGTCGGGGATCCCCACTTCGCGCAGGGCGACGGCGAGGTGGCGCTGACGGCGATGGAGGCGAGCCTGCGCGTCCGGGTGCGCCTGGAGGTAGTCCCGCGCGCCGAGGCGCTCGCGGCGTTCGGGGAGCTGCTCGGGCCGATGGGGGAGACCGGCGAGTTCCTCGTGCCCACCGGGATGGACGAGGACCTGGACGTCGCCGTGCAGAAGTGCGTCCGCGCGGCCATCGCGCTGCTGGCGGCCCGCTACGGGATGGACCCGGCTCACGCCTACGCCTACCTCAGCGCGGCGACCGACTTCGACATCTCGCAGGTCGTCGACCTGGTGAAGGGCGTGCACGCCCGCGTCCGGACGGCCGACTTCGATGACTGACCCGCGGGTGACGACGCTCGAGGGTGACCTGCCGGACGGGCTGGTGGACGCGGTTCTGGCGTACGAGGCGGCGCTCGGGGCTGACGACGTCGCGGCGCTCGCCGACGCGTTCGTGGACGCGCCGACGACGCTCCGGGGCGACGCCTCCGGACTGCTCGTCGGCCACGCGGTCATCACCGGCTTCCGGGGTCGTCGCGGCGGGGCGCCGGTGCGGGAGCTGGTCGAGCTGCACGTGCGGGCGGTCGATGCGGACACGGCGCTCGTGGTCAGCGTGAACGCTCCGGCCCGTGGCGGGCGCGGGCTCGTCACGCAGCTGTGGTCGCGCGAGGGCGGGACCTGGAGGGTGCGCGCCGCGCAGGTGCAGGCGCCCTCGCCCGCGCTGGACCCCCGTGTCTGGCGGGCGGTCGGCGCGCCGCTCGTGCCGGCCGCCGGCTCCGGGACCCTCGACGGACTGGACGTCGCGGTCAAGGACCTCTTCGCGATCGAGGGCCAGCGGATCGGCGCGGGAGTGCCGGCCCGCCTCGCTTCCGCGCCGATCGAGGCGGCGACCGCTCCGGCCGTCGCGCAGCTGCTCGCAGCGGGAGCGTCGGTGCGCGGGATCGCTCAGACCGATGAGTTCGCCTACAGCATCGCCGGCCGGAACTCCGGCTACGGGACGCCGCCCAATCCGGCCGTGCCCGGAGCGATCCCGGGCGGATCGTCGAGCGGACCGGCGACCGCCGTGTCGCTCGGGCAGGCAGCCGTCGGGCTGGCGACCGACACCGCGGGATCGATCCGGGTACCCGCCTCCTACCAGGGCCTGTGGGGGCTGAGGACGACCCACGGTGCAGTGCCCGTCGAGGGGCTGCTGCCGCTGGCGCCGAGCTTCGACACCGTCGGGTGGCTGACGCGGGACCTCGGCACGCTGAGGCGGGTGGCCGAGGTCTGCCTGCCGTCCGGCCCGCCGGTGCGGAGTCTCGCGGTGGCGCCGGCACTGCTGGGCGGAGTGGACGCGGCCGTCCGGGCGGCGTTCGGATCGGCCGTCGGGAGGATGAGCACCGAGGAGGTCGAGCTGCCCCCCGTGGCGGAGATGCTCGAGGCGTTCCGGCTCGTGCAGGCGGCGGAGGCGTGGCGGTCGAGCGGCTCGTGGGTCGCGGCGCATCCGGGAGTGCTGGCGGCGGACGTGCAGGCGCGCTTCGACGCGGCCTCGCTCGTCGACGAGCAGACGGAGGCGGCCGCACGGGCGCGGGTCGCGGGGTTCCGGGAGGCGCTCGACCGTGCGCTCGAGGGGCGGGTGCTCCTCCTGCCGTCGACGTCGTCGGTGGCGCCGGCCCTCGATGCGTCGGCCGAGGCGATCGACGCGGCGCGGACGGCGACGCTCGGCCTGACCTGTGTCGCCGGGATCGGCGGGTATCCGGCGCTGTCGGTGCCGCGGTCGAGTGTCGGCGGCGCTCCGGTGGGGCTCTGCCTGGTGGGACCGCGGGGGTCGGATCTCGCACTGCTGGAGCTGGCCGGCATGCTCTGAGAGGGGCCACGCCCGGAGCTCGTTCTCTCCCTCGTCGCGAATCGGGGTGGACGCCGTGACCCGTTCTCCCGCTCGCCGCCTCTCCCTCTCCCTCTCCCTCTCCCTCTCCCTCTCCCTCTCCCTCTCCCTCTCCCTTTCTCTTTCTCTCTCGCTCCGTCCCTCCGTCCCTCGTCGTGGATCCGAGGCGGAAGCTGCGCCGTCGTGGCCGAGTCGCTGCGCTGACCGCTGTCCTCGAGTGCGATCTCAGCGGTGAGCAGGGGCGCCGAGCCCGGAGGGTGGAACGAGCCCGGGTGCAGCGAGTGCGGGCTCGGTGGACCGGTTCGTCGGCGGGCGCGTCGGACGACCGTCTTCCACGGCTCGGCCCTCGGCTGAGCCAGGCCGGTGGATCGGACCCGCGCGGCGCGAGCGGGCGTGCACGAGCACGCCCGCTGGAGCACGCGCTGGAGCATGCCCGCAGGAGCGCGGCTCCTTCCGCCGTCAGAACGGGGGCGGCGCATCGCTGAAGCTCGGCCTGCGCTGCGGCGGGGCTGGCGGCGCGGGCGGATCGGGTGGACGGGTGACCACGCGGCGGCCCGTGGGGGTGGTCCAGTCGGCCGATCCGTCGGGGTGGAGCGTGTAGGTCCAGCGGTCGCCGTGGCGGACGTGGTGGTGGGCGACGCAGAGCGACGCCAGGTTGTCGAGGGCGGTGGCGCCTCCGTGACGCCACTCGAGCGTGTGGTCGGCCTCGGCGGTCGCCGCGGGCCGGGTGCAGCCGGGGAAGCGGCATGTCCGGTCGCGCAGCTGGAGGGCGAGGCGCATCCGCGGGGGAGGGAGGCGGTGCGTGCGTCCGACGGAGACCACGGCGCCCGTGCTCGGATGGGTGAGCACCGGGGTGACGGCCGAGTCGGCTCCGAGGAGCTCGCGCGCGACGCCGGCCGGGATGAGGCCGTAGCCGTCCAGTTCCGCGGGGGTCTCGTCCTGCCCGGCCGCGGTGCTCGCGGCGAGGGTCAGACGCACCTCGGCCCGGATGCCGCGAGCGGACGTGCGCGGACGCTCGTCGCCCGGCGCCGTGCCGGACACGTCGCCGTCGCAGAGCAGGTCGACCAGGGCGTCGGCCCGCAGCTGCGCGAGCGTGCGCTCCTCCGCTGCACCGCTCCCGTCGCGTAGGGCGCGGGCGATCCGGTCGAGCCGCGCGAGCGCACCGAACGCTGCCGGAGCGGGGAGGGTCGCGCAGAGCGTGGCCATGCCGTCCTGCTCGGGCGAGACCCGGACCGACCGGTCCTCCCGAGCGCGGGCGTGCCGGTCGGCCAAAGGACTCTCGTGGAGTTCGTCCCGCAGCCGGGCGAGGCGTCGCCGCAGCTGGGTCGGCGTCATCGAGGCGGCCAGTCCCGCGGCGCGCTCGTCGAACTCCGGGAGGGTGGCCGGCGGCAGGGTGGCCGCGACTCCGCAGATGATCTGCCCCGCCTCCCAGCGCAACCGCGCCTCGGCCAGCGCGGCGCGCGTGCAGGGCAGGTGGTCGACCAGCAGACGGGCGTGCTCGAGCTCGCGCGCGGCCACACGCTCGGACACGGCGAGTGCGACGGCGAGCTCGGCCCGGACGGAGCGCTCCACGAGGTCGCGCGACTCGGCGGGAGACTTGCCGCGGGCGAACGCCTCCGGGCGACGCAGAGCAGCCCTGTACGCCTCGTGCAGCGCCTCGGCGGAGGCGAGGTGGAGCGGAGCCGCGGAGCGGGCGAGCAGCGCCGCACGGCCGCCGAGGGCGCGGACCTCCTCGAGTCCCTGCCGCATCCCATCCGCCATACCCGTATTGAACCAGCGACCACCGACACGCGGGCAGCAGATGCGCCCGATCGGGAGGACCCGCTTCCGGAAGACGTCTGTGGAGGAGCGTCTGTCGAGAATCTCGACCCCCGCCACACCGCGAAACACCGGCGAAACGTCCGTCGCATAGGCTCTCCGGGTGAAACGACTGTTTCTCTCCCGCTCGTGAAGAGGTGGCTCATGACCGCGCCCGCACCGTTCCTCCCCGTCGATCCGCCGCCTCGCCTGCTGATGGGGCCGGGCCCGATCAACGCGGATCCGCGCGTCCTGCGTGCGATGTCGGCGCAGCTGGTCGGGCAGTACGACCCGTTCATGACGGCGACGATGACGGAGACGCAGGAGCTGTACCGGCAGGTGTTCCGCACCCGCAACGAGAAGACAATGCTCGTCGACGGCACGAGCCGTGCGGGCATCGAGGCGGCGCTGGTCTCGATGCTGGAGCCGGGCGACCGCGTGCTCGTGCCGGTGTTCGGGCGGTTCGGGCACCTCCTCCGGGAGATCGCGGAGCGCTGCGGCGCGGAGGTGCACGTGATCGAGGCCGAGTGGGGGCAGGTCTTCCCCGTCTCGGCGATCGCCGAGGCCCTGGCCCGGGTGAAGCCGAAGATGCTGGCCGTGGTCCACGGCGACACGTCGACCACCATGGCGCAGCCGCTGGAGGAGCTCGGCGCCCTCTGCGAGAAGCACGGCGCCCTCTTCTACACCGACGTCACCGCCTCCGTCGCGGGCAACGCCTTCGCGACCGACGAGCTCGGGCTCGACGCGGTCACCGCGGGGCTCCAGAAGTGCCTGGGCGGCCCGTCCGGATCGGCTCCCGTCACCTTCTCGGAGAAGGCCGTCGCGGTGATCGAGTCGCGCAAAAGCATCGAGGCGGGGATCCGCGACGAGGGCGACACTGTCAGCGCCCGCCGCGTCCGCTCCAACTACTTCGACCTCGGCATGATCTTCGACTACTGGGGGCCGCGCCGCCTCAACCACCACACCGAGGCGACCACGATGCTCTACGGCGCGCGCGAGTGCGCCCGCATCGTCGTCGAGGAGGGCCTGGACGAGACGGTCGCCCGCCACGCGCTGCACGGGTCGGCGATGCTCGCCGGAGTCCGCGGCCTCGATCTCGAGGTGTTCGGCGACGTCGGGCACAAGATGACGAACGTCGTCGCGGTGCGCATCCCGCAGGGCGTGAACGGTGACGCGGTGCGCGGGGAGATGCTCGCCGACTTCGGCATCGAGATCGGCACGTCCTTCGGGCCGCTACACGGGAAGGTCTGGCGCATCGGCACGATGGGCTACAACGCCCGGACGGACGCGGTGCTGACCACCCTGGCGGCGCTGGAGGCGGTGCTGCGCCGCGCGGGCGCCTCCGTGCCGGTGGGCGGCGGAGTCACGGGGGCCTACGAGGTCTACGGGGCGGCACGCGCATGACCGGCACCACCACGCCTGTCCCTTATACACCTCTGACGCCCCCGCCGAACACGATCGTGTAGCCCTCGCTGGTCGCCGCC
>NZ_PSVG01000018.1:0-76035 GCF_002930885.1 Rathayibacter sp. AY1F2
GTAGTGGATGCCCTTGGGCTTCAGCAGCGCGTCGTGCTTGAAGTCCTCGGTGAAGCGGGAGTTGCCGCCGTCGATGACGAGGCCGCCCGCGTCTACCGCCACCTCAAGGAGGTGTTCGGCGCCGACGGCCCGCGCCGCATCCGGAAGACCGTCGAGCGCGCCGAGCCCAAGGGCGACGCGATCCCGTTCGGCAAGGGCCGCGACCCGCACGACCTCGGCGACGTCCTCGACTCCCTCACCGTGAAGCTCGGCTGGACGGCGCCGCTGGCGCAGGGCGACCTGATGTCGTCGTGGACGGCGATCGCCGGCGAGGAGACCGCGAAGCACTCGACTCCGGTGGGCGTCGTCGACGGCGTGCTGACGGTCGCGTGCGAGTCCACGGCGTGGTCGACGCAGCTCCGGCTGATGCGGATCGAGATCATGAACCACATCGCCGTGAACTTCCCCGACGCGGGCATCGCGTCGATCCGTTTCCAGGGCCCGGACGTCCCGAACTGGAAAAAGGGTCCCAGGTCGATTCCAGGGCGTGGTCCGCGCGACACCTACGGCTGAGGACGCATTTTCGGTCGACCGCCGATCTTTCGCGCCTCAGATCGCCGTCCAGCGCTTCGGATCGACCCGGCACGCGGTAGAATGGAGGGCCGCCGAACCGCAGTGACGCCGCCGTGCGGGCGATCTCCAGATCACCGTGCGCGTCGCGACGGACCGTCAGAGGAGAACTCCACAGCTATGACTCACGAGCCGAACGACTCCACGTCACCCGCAGCGAACGACCTGGACGCGAACGGCTCAGCAGCCCCCTCCGCTCCGCACGAGAGCATGTCGACCAAGTCGTCCGGTGACTACGGCGCGAACCAGATCCAGGTCCTCGAGGGCCTCGAGGCGGTCCGCAAGCGCCCCGGCATGTACATCGGATCCACGGGTCCGCGCGGTCTGCACCACCTGGTCTACGAGATCGTCGACAACGCCGTCGACGAGGCGCTCGCGGGCTACTGCGACAACATCGAGATCCTGATGCGCGCCGACGGAGGCGTCACCGTCTCCGACAACGGCCGCGGCATCCCGGTCGACATGCACCCGACCGAGGGCATCTCCACGGTCGAGCTGGTCCTCACCGTGCTGCACGCCGGCGGCAAGTTCGGCGGCGGCGGCTACGCGGTCTCCGGCGGCCTGCACGGCGTCGGCTCCTCCGTGGTCAACGCGCTGTCGACGCGACTCGACGTCGAGGTCAAGCGCCAGGGCGCCGTGTACCGGATGAGCTTCACCGACGGAGTGCCGGACGCCCCGCTCGAGAAGGGCGAGGCCAGCGACGAGACCGGCACGACGATCACCTTCTGGCCCAACGCCGGCATCTTCGAGACGGTCGAGTTCGACTACGAGACCCTGCGCGCGCGCTTCCAGCAGATGGCGTTCCTCAACAAGGGCCTGCGCATCGCGCTGACCGACCAGAACGAGGTCGAGTTCGAGGGGGAGGGCGAGAACGAGACCGAGGGCGACCGGACCGACGTCTTCCACTACGAGAAGGGCCTCGTCGACTACGTCGAGTACATCAACTCGCTGAAGAAGTCGGACCTCGTGCACTCCGAGATCATCGATTTCGAGTCCGAGGACACCGAGCGCCGCATCTCGCTCGAGGTCGCCATGCAGTGGACCACGGCCTACACCGAGAGCGTCCACACCTACGCGAACACCATCAACACCCACGAGGGCGGCACCCACGAGGAGGGCTTCCGCGCCGCGCTGACCACTCTGGTCAACCGCTACGCGCGCGCGAACAACCTGCTCAAGGAGAAGGACGAGAACCTCTCGGGCGATGACATCCGCGAGGGCCTCACCGCCGTCGTGTCGATCAAGCTCGGCGAGCCGCAGTTCGAGGGTCAGACCAAGACGAAGCTCGGCAACACCGAGGCGAAGGCGTTCGTGCAGCGCGTGGCCGGCGAGCAGCTGGCCGACTGGTTCGACCGCAACCCGAGCCAGGCCAAGGACATCATCCGCAAGGCGATTCAGGCGGCCTCGGCCCGCATGGCGGCGCGCAAGGCGCGCGAGACCGCCCGCCGCAAGGGCCTGCTCGAGGGCGGCGGCATGCCGGGCAAGCTCAAGGACTGCCAGTCCAAGGACCCGTCGATCTCCGAGATCTTCATCGTCGAGGGCGACTCGGCGGGAGGATCCGCGGTGCAGGGCCGCAATCCCGAGACGCAGGCGATCCTCCCCCTCCGCGGGAAGATCCTCAACGTCGAGAAGGCCCGGCTCGACCGCGCTCTCGGCAACAACGAGGTCCAGGCGATGATCACGGCGTTCGGCGCCGGCATCGGCGAGGACTTCAACCCCGACAAGGCGCGGTACCACAAGATCATCCTGATGGCCGACGCCGACGTCGACGGCCAGCACATCACGACGCTGCTGCTGACGCTCCTCTTCCGCTACATGCGCCCGCTGATCGACCTCGGCTACGTCTACCTCGCGCAGCCGCCGCTGTACCGCCTCAAGTGGTCGAACTCCCCGCACGAGTACGTCTACAGCGACCGCGAGCGCGACGCCCTGATCGCGCACGGCTCGGCGACCAACAAGCGCATGCCCAAGGAGAACGGCATCCAGCGCTACAAGGGCCTCGGCGAGATGGACTACAAGGAGCTGTGGGAGACCACGATGGACCCCGCCACGCGGACCCTCCTCCAGGTCACGCTCGACGACGCGGCCGCGGCCGACGAGATCTTCTCCACTCTCATGGGCGAGGACGTCGAGTCCCGCCGTTCCTTCATCCAGAAGAATGCGAAGGACGTGCGCTTCCTCGACATCTAGTGGTCGAGGAAGCGGACGTCCTTCGAAAGACGGCGGCCGGGCGGTCCAGTGGACCGTCCTCGCGACCACCTCGAACACGTGACGGCGGCCCTCGATGGGCCGCATCCTCGACCAGAACACGACAGTAGCCCTCACCGGCCCGCACACCTGACACCCAGCGCGACCGCCGCCCCCGCTCCTCCGGGGCACGGACCCACCTGAGAGACCAGAGATCATGGCAGAAGAACCCACCACCCCCACCGGCCCGGACGAGAGCGACGACATCGTCACCGAGACCGGTGTGGTGATCCACGGTCACGACAAGATCGAGCCGGTCGACCTGCAGCTCGAGATGCAGCGCTCCTACCTCGACTACGCGATGAGCGTCATCGTCGGGCGAGCCCTGCCGGAGGTGCGCGACGGCCTGAAGCCCGTGCACCGCCGCGTGATCTACGCCATGTACGACGGCGGCTACCGGCCCGACAAGGCGTTCTCGAAGTGCTCGCGCGTCGTCGGCGACGTGATGGGCCAGTTCCACCCGCACGGCGACTCCGCGATCTACGACGCGCTGGTCCGCCTGGTGCAGCCGTGGAGCCTCCGCTACCCGCTCGCGCTCGGGCAGGGCAACTTCGGCTCCCCCGGCAACGACGGCGCCGCCGCCCCCCGGTACACCGAGACCAAGATGGCGCCGCTCGCGCTCGAGATGGTCCGCGACATCGACAAGAACACCGTCGACTTCCAGGACAACTACGACGGCCGCACGCGCGAGCCGGCGATCCTGCCGGCCCGGTTCCCGAACCTGCTCGTCAACGGCTCCGTCGGCATCGCGGTCGGCATGGCGACCAACATCCCGCCGCACAACCTGCGCGAGGTCGCCGCCGGCGCCAAGTGGGCGCTCGAGAACCCCGACGCGACGCGCGAGGAGCTCCTCGAGGCGCTGCTGCAGCGGATCAAGGGACCCGACTTCCCCACCGGTGCGCAGATCCTCGGCGTCCGCGGCATCCAGGACGCGTACCGCACCGGCCGCGGCTCGATCACGATGCGCGCCGTCGTCTCCATCGAGGAGATCCAGGGCCGCACCTGCCTCGTCGTCACCGAGCTGCCGTACCAGGTGAACCCGGACAACCTGGCGATCAAGATCGCCGAGCTGGTCAAGGACGGGCGCGTCTCGGGCATCGCCGACATCCGCGACGAGACCTCCGGTCGCACCGGCCAGCGCCTCGTCGTCGTCCTCAAGCGCGACGCCGTGGCGAAGGTGGTGCTGAACAACCTCTACAAGCACACGCCGCTGCAGGAGAACTTCGGCGCGAACATGCTCGCGATCGTCGACGGCATCCCGCGCACGCTCTCGCTCGACGGCTTCATCCGCGCGTGGGTCGACCACCAGGTCGAGGTCATCGTGCGCCGCACCCAGTACCTCCTCGACGAGGCGGAGGCGCGGATCCACATCCTGCGCGGCTACCTCAAGGCGCTCGATGCGCTCGACGAGGTCATCGCCCTCATCCGCCGCTCCCCCACCGTGGAGGAGGCGCGCGACGGCCTGATGGAGCTGCTCGACATCGACGAGGTGCAGTCCCGCGCCATCCTCGACATGCAGCTGCGCCGCCTCGCGGCCCTCGAGCGCCAGAAGATCATCGACGAGCACGACCGGATCCAGGCCGAGATCGAGGACTACAAGTCGATCCTCGCGAGCCCGGAGCGCCAGCGCACGATCATCTCGGACGAGCTCGACGAGATCGTCGACCGCTTCGGCGACGACCGCCGCACCGAGATCCTCTTCGGGTTCGACGGCGACATGAGCGTCGAGGACCTGATCCCCGAGGAGGAGATGGTCGTCACCGTCACCCGCGGCGGCTACCTCAAGCGCACCCGGAGCGACTCCTACCGGGCGCAGCACCGCGGCGGCCGCGGCGTGCGCGGCGCGCAGCTGAAGGCCGACGACATCGTCGAGCACTTCTTCGTCACCACTACGCACCACTGGCTCCTGTTCTTCACGAACACCGGCCGCGTGTACCGCGCCAAGACCTACGAGCTGCAGGAGGCCGGCCGCGACGCCAAGGGCCAGCACATCGCGAACCTGCTCGCGCTCGAGCCGGGGGAGCAGATCGCGCAGATCCTCGACATCCGCGACTACGAGGCGGCCCGCTACCTCGTGCTCGCCACGCGCGACGGCCTCGTGAAGAAGACGGCCCTCTCGGAGTACGACACGAACCGCTCCGGCGGCATCATCGCGATCAAGCTGCGCGACGGCGACGAGCTCGTCTCGGCGCTCCTGGTCGAGGAGGACAGCGACGTGCTGCTGGTCTCCCGCAAGGGCATGTCGATCCGCTTCACCGCGTCCGACGAGGCGCTGCGTCCGATGGGCCGCTCCACCTCCGGAGTCCGCGGCATGTCGTTCCGCGGGGAGGACCGCCTCCTCGACGCGAACGTCGTCAGCGACGAGGGCTTCGTGTTCGTGGTCACCGAGGGCGGCTACGCCAAGCGCACCGCGGTCGACCAGTACCGCCTCCAGGGACGCGGCGGGCTGGGCATCAAGGTGGCCAAGCTGGAGGAGAAGCGCGGCGACCTCGTGGGCGCCATCATCACCGGAGAGGACGACGAGGTGCTCGTCGTGCTCGCCAGCGGCAAGGTGGTACGCTCTGCGGTGGCCGAGGTACCGGCCAAGGGTCGCGACACCATGGGAGTCGTCTTCGCACGATTCGCTGAGGACGACCGCATCATCGCACTCGCCAAGAACACCGAACGCAATCTCGACGCCCAGGACGAGGATCCCGACGCCGCGGCGCCGGCCGAGTCCGCCCCGGTGTCGGAGGAGGATGGGTCCGTAGATGAGTAGCACCGTCGCCGAGAAGCTCGCCAGGAAGTCCGCGAAGAGCCCGGCGGCGAAGCAGGTCCGCCTGAAGCTGGTCTACGTCGACTTCTGGTCGGCCGTGAAGCTCTCGTTCCTGCTGGGTCTGACGCTCGCGATCATCACGATCGTCGTCGTCTACCTGGTCTACACGGTCCTGGCCCAGACGGGAGTGTTCGACGAGGTCAACGGCCTCGTGCAGGACATCGCCGGCGCCGAGGCGTTCGACCTCAACACGATCATCTCGCTGCCGCAGGTCATGGGCTTCGCGATCGTCGTCGCGGTGCTGAACACCATCGTCACCACCGCGCTCGGCGCGATCGTGGCGCTGCTGTACAACCTCAGCGTCAAGATCACCGGCGGCCTCCTGGTGGGCTTCACCAACCAGTAGGGCGCACGGTCCGGCCGATTGGGATTCCTGCTCGATGTCGGGTAGAGTCTCCTCTGGCCATTCCGGGGGTATAGCTCAGGCGGTTAGAGCGCTTCACTGATAATGAAGAGGTCCCAGGTTCAAGTCCTGGTACCCCCACCCGGTCCGAACGGCCCGTCACCTCGCGGTGGCGGGCCGTTCGACTCTCGGAGACGGATCGCCCTGTCTCCGGCCCGGGGCCTTAGCTCAGTTGGTAGAGCGCCTGCTTTGCAAGCAGGATGTCAGGAGTTCGAATCTCCTAGGCTCCACACTTCCTCCCTCTCGCGGGTGCTTCCCCTTCGCCGGCCCTTCTGGTCCACCGGCCGACATCCGGGGTGGTCCCGTGTGTCGGCACTCTCGTCAGCGTGATCGCCGGCGGGCTCTCCTGTCGCCGACCGCGGGGTCGTGCGATCGAGGTCGCCACTCGGACGGCCGAGCCGCCCGCTCAGCGGTCCACGCAGGCGAGGCCGAGGAACTGCTGGACCGAGAGGGTCTCGGACGTGCCGTCGCGGATGTCGCCGACGATGATCTCACCGACGGAGAGCGTGTCGAACTGCTCGGCCGTGAAGACGACCGGGCGGGCGAGCACGGAGCGGTCGGTCGCGTAGGCGCCCAGCGCGAGGTCGACGCCGAGCGGGAACCGCTCGATCACCGTGTCGGCCGGCCAGACCGTGGATCCGGAGAGGTCGGTCGCGCCCAGCTGCGTGACCGGGGACGGGGAGACCCAGCGGGTGACCCTCCGCAGCCCGTCGCCGATGGTCAGGGGAGCGGAGTCGGAGGCGGCGAGGTCGAGGCCGTCGACGGACCCCGAGCACACGACGACGACCCCGAGGACCTCGCCTCGCTCGCCGCCCCGTCCGAGCCCGACCGCGGCCGTGGTCACCGGCTCCTCGGAGGCGCATCCCGAGAGCGCGAGGGCGCCGAGCAGCGCGACGGTGCTCGCGAGCGCAGCGCGACGGTGCATGGGTCCTCCCGCGGCCACCCTACGCGGGCAGGGCGAGGGCCAGAGCGGCGAGAGCCTGCGGGAGGGAGGGGGCGCCCTCCGCCCGGAAGACCACCTCTCCGGCCGTGTCCCGCACGACGACCGTGGGCGTCGAGCGGATGCCGGCGGCCTCGGCCTCGACGGGGTGGAAGGCCACGTCGCGCTCGCGGATCTCGGCGGCAGGGACGAGCTCCGCGGCGCGCTCCAGCACCGAGCGCGCGGCATGGCAGGCGCCGCAGAAGGCGGAGGTGTAGAGCTCGACGATCACGACGAAGGGAACGCCGGGGCGCGGCCGGGGATTCCCGGGCACCGTCAGCGGAGGAGCCAGGCCTCGTTCATGGTGAGGGCCGCGTCGACGAGCTCGACGCGCTCCAGCTCCTCGACGTCGCTCAGGGGGAACCAGGCGGCGGCGTCCGTGGAGCCGTCCACCTCGTGCGTGAGCTCGCCGCCCACGATGCGGGCGCGGTAGACGACGCGGATGGCGTGCAGGGGGCCGGCTCCGGGATCGCTGCGCCGGTGCGCGGGTATCACGTGCGAGTCCACGCCGATGAGGGCCTCGAGCTCGGCACGGTAGCCCGTCTCCTCGAAGATCTCGCGGACCGCGGCGTCGGCGGGCGACTCGCCCTCGTCGATCCCGCCGCCCGGAAGCGTCCAGGCCGACCAGGGGCCTTGGCTCCAGTGCGCGAGCAGCATCCGCTCACCGTCGATGATCACGCCGTACGCGGCGACCCGGATGTCCACCGCAGAAGCCTAACCCGAGCATGCAAAGGAGCCGGACCCCCTGAGGGGCCCGGCTCCAGCGACGAGAACGTCAGGAAGCGGTCGAGGCCGCGTTCTGCGCGGCGCTCTGCGGCTCGTCCTCGGCGACCCACAGCTCGTCGTCGGCGCGGAACGTCTGCCAGACGGCGTAGCCGATGCCGCCGACGGCGACCAGCGCGGCGCCGATCGCGAAGACCGTCCCGACCTTGCTCTTCTTCTTCGGGGGAGTGGTGAGCTCCTCCCAGCGCGCCTTCGAGATCTCGGCGAGCTTCGCGCGGTTCTTCGAGTCCTTGGCGGCCTCGAAGGCGGCGGCGGCCGTGCCACCGACAGCGGCGAAGGTCGGGACGACCTTGTGCTTGTAGGCGTGGCGGGCCGAGGAGTACGTGCCCTCGACGGCCGAGACGCCGTTGTCGTAGACCGGCTTGACGCGCGAGTCGTACGTGTCCTTGACGAAGGGGACGAGCTCCTTCTTGGCGTACTTCGACGCGTGGCGGCGGCTCTTCTCGAGCACGGAGGCCGCGTGCGCCAGCACCTCCTGCTGCTCGCCCCAGACCGCCTCGGCGTTCTTGCGAAGACGCTTGAGGTCCTTCTTGTGCTTACGTGACAGACCCATGTTGGTCCTCCATCGGCTACGAGCAGCGAACGCCTCAATACTGCCACTCATCGATCGGCGTCCGCATCGCGCACCCAGCGCATTGACACCGGGCGTTGCAGGGGCCTACAGACGCGCTGTGCGAGAATCCGAGCATGCCTTTGCACACCGCAGTCGCGACGTTCCACACCAACAAGGGCGACATCGTCGTCAACCTCTACGGGAACCACGCTCCCAAGACGGTCCGCAACTTCGTCGGTCTCGCGACCGGCGACATCGAGTGGACCCACCCCGCCACGGGTGCGAAGACGAAGGAGCCGCTCTACAACGGCACCGTCTTCCACCGCATCATCCCCGACTTCATGCTCCAGGGCGGCGACCCGCTCGGTCAGGGCATCGGCGGCCCGGGGTACCAGTTCGACGACGAGATCAACTCGGAGCTCGACTTCACCCAGCCCTACATCCTCGCGATGGCGAACGCCGGCAAGCAGGCGGGCCGCGGCACCAACGGCTCGCAGTTCTTCATCACCGTGGCGCCGACCACCTGGCTCCAGGGCAAGCACACCATCTTCGGCGCCGTCGCCGACGAGGAGTCGAAGAAGCTCGTGCAGTCGCTCTCGGCTGTTCCCACCGACGGCCGTGACAAGCCGCTCGAGGACGTCGTGATCGAGAGCGTCGAGATCACCGAGGTCTGATCGCCTCATCCACCACTCATTCGAGGGCCGGGTCCGTCAGGGCCCGGCCCTCGTTCTCCCCGGAGGCACGTCCGTGACCCAGGTCCCGCCGAGCAGCACCTACTCCTGCTACCGACACCCCGACCGGCAGAGCTTCGTGCGCTGCCAGCGGTGCGGCCGCACCATCTGCGGCGAGTGCCAGACGCCGGCTCCGGTCGGCGTGATCTGCCCGGACGACATGGCGCAGCAGCGCGCCACCGCACCGCGCACCCGCGGTCCCCTCCTCTCCCGCGTGCGGGCCATGACCCGTGCCGACCAGCCGACGGTGACCTACGCGATCATCGCGCTCTGCATCGTGCTGTGGATCGTCGAGATCCTTCCCTTCGTCGGCGGGCCGGCGGTCAACGCGCTCCTGTACGCCCCCGCCTACACGCTCCCCGGCTTCGGCGCCGGCTTCGAGCCGTGGCGGATGCTCACCTCGGTGTTCCTCCACAGCACGTCGCTCTTCATCGTCATCCCGTTCCACCTGGTGCTGAACATGTACACGCTGTGGGTGTTCGGCATGGTGCTCGAGCGCATGCTGGGCCGCGGGCGCTACCTCACCCTCTTCCTCCTGAGCGGTTTCGCCGGATCGGTGGGCGTCCTGCTCCTCGCGAACCCGTTGACCCCGGTGATCGGCGCCTCCGGTGCGATCTTCGGGCTGATGGGCGCGTACCTGGTGATCCTCCGGCATCTGGGCGGTCAGGCGTCGCAGCTGCTGGTGCTGGTCGGACTGAACCTCGTCATCGGCTTCCTGCCCGGGATGAACGTGGCGTGGCAGGCGCACGTCGGCGGTCTGGTGGCGGGCGCGCTCATCGGGCTGGTCTTCACGAAGACCCGGCAGCGCGCCCAGCGGCGCACGCAGAACCTCCTCGTCGGGCTCATCGGAGTCGGACTGGTGGCGATCACCGCGGGCGCCTACGTCCTCGGCTGATCCCCCCTCCCGCAGCGGCGGGTCCGGCAGTGCCTCGCGCACTCCCGGGCCCGCCGCTTCGTCGTTCCCGCGGCGACCGTCTCCACCGCTGTCCACAGGTGCTCTCAACAGGTGGGGAGGAAGTTATCCACAGAGTTGTTAACACTGGGGAGAACGTTCCGGGTGTCCTCCTCGGGAGGACGATCCGGGGACGGCGGCGCGTCCGAGAACCGGCGGGCTGGTGCCGATCGGGGCCCTCCGCGCCTCGAGCAGGCCAGCGCGGCGGAGACCGCGGAGTTCTCCACAGGAGATTCCACAGCTGGGGATAATTACAGCGGTGTAGTTCTCCGGCGGACGGCCACCAGGGCCGTCGCCTCACGGTCGTCGTCGCGGTGCAGCGAGGTGGCGAACCCGGCCGCCTGGAACGCCGAGGCACTCGCAGCGGCCTGATCCGCGCCGACCTCGATCACGACGACGCCGTGGGGTGCGAGCCACGCCCCCGCCTCCTGAGCGATACGGCGGTGCAGGGCGAGCCCGTCCGACCCGCCGTCGAGCGTGAGCATCGGCTCGTGCACCCGGGCCTCCGGCGGCATGAGCGCGATCGCCGCGGAGGGGACGTAGGGGGCGTTGACGACGACGACGTCGATCCGCCCGCGCTCACTCCCGGGGAGCGCGTCGAAGAGGTCGCCCTCGTGGACGTCGGCGCGGCCTGCGAGCGTGCGGCGCGCGCAGGCGACGGCGGCGGGGGAGAGGTCGGCCGCGAGCAGGCGGACGTCCGGCCGCTCCTCGGAGATCGACCGGGCGAGGGCGCCGGATCCGCAGCAGAGGTCGAGCACCACGGCGCCCTCCGGGAGGATCTCCAGGGCGCAGTCGACCAGCCACTCGGTGCGCACGCGGGGCACGAAGACGCCGGGTGCGACGGGGACGCGCAGGCCGCGGAAGGCGACCCAGCCGAGGATCTGCTCGAGGGGCTCGCCCGTCTCGCGGCGGCGGAGCAGCAGCTCGAGGTCGGAGGAGGAGTCGGCGGCCTCCTCGAGCAGGCCCGCCTCCTCCTCGGCGAAGACGCAGCCGGCGGCGCGCAGACGCTCCACCGACGACGAACGCCCCGTCGGCGGACCGGACGGGGCGTCGTTCACGACTGGGGGAGGCTCAGCGCCAGCGCGTCGTCATCAGGAAGCCGATGAACGCGATGCCGAAGCCGATCAGGATGTTGAGGTTGCCGAGATCGGGGATCGGCAGGGTGCCCTGGCTCACGTAGAAGACGATGATCCAGGCGAGTCCGAGCAGCATGAAGCCGAACATCACCGGCTTGAACCAGACCGGATTCGGTGCGTTCTCGCCGGTCCGGGCCTCGTCGCGCTCGGGCTTCGGGCTCTTCGTCGCTCGTGCCATGCCGACCACTGTACCGGGCGGAGGCTCCGGGCCGGGAGCGCCGGGGCTGCGCGGGTGCTGTGCGGACTCGCGGAGCGGCCGGTGCGGGCGCTCGAGTGATCCCATCGGGCCTCCTCAGGCGGCCATTCTGGAGGGCTCTCCACAGGTCCGGATCGTGCGCCACAGCCGGTCACGGCTCGCGCCTAGACTCGTCGCATGACCGCCCAGAACCCCGACGGGGCGGCTCTGCGGCCGCGAGCGAAGCGACGGAGGGCCCGCCCGGTCCGACGACTCTCGTTCTTCGGAGTCGTCGGTGAGCTCCTGATGACCGCCGGCGTCATGGTCCTGCTCTTCCTGGCCTGGCAGCTCTGGTGGAACGACGCGGTGATCGCCGGCCGGCAGACGACGCAGGCCGCGGAGCTCCGCGAGGCCTGGGGCGACTCCTCGCCGGCACCGCAGCCGACCGAGGCCGCCCCGGCGGAGCCGGTCGTCGCGTCGGTCGCCGCCCTCGACACCTCCTTCGGCAACCTCTACATCCCGCGCTACGGCGAGGGGTGGGTGCGCACGATCGCCGAGGGCATCGACGCCGAGAACGTGCTCGACGAGGGGAGCATCGGCCACTACCCCGGGACGCAGATGCCCGGGCAGGCCGGCAACTTCGCGCTCGCCGCGCACCGCAGCGCGTACGGCGGAGGCATGCACTTGATCGACGAGCTCCAGCTCGGCGATCCGATCTACATCGAGACGGCGGACGGCTGGTACACCTACCGCTTCCGCAACCTCGAGTACGTCCAGCCCTCCGACGTCCAGGTGATCGACCCGGTCCCGTGGACTCCGGACGCGGCTCCGACCGACCGCCTGATCACGCTGACGAGCTGCAACCCGCTCTACTCGACGGCCGAGCGGATCATCGCGTACGGCGTCTTCGACTCGTTCCAGCCGCGGTCCGCGGGCGCCCCCGCCGAGATCGCCGCCTCGCTGGCTCAGGAGGGCTGACCGTGTACGCAGCGCTGTGGCGGCTCCTTCCCGGGCCGTGGTGGGTCCGCCTCCTGATCGTCCTCGTCCTCGTCGCGGCGGTCCTGGTGGCGCTCGACGAGTGGGTGTTCCCCTGGGTGCAGTCGCTCGTGCTCGACCGGAACGTGACCGTCGGCTCGTGACCGCCGGCGCGGCCCCGCGGATCCTGGTCGTCGACCACCACGACAGCTTCGTCTTCACGCTCGTCTCGTACCTCCGCGAGCTCGGTGCCGAGGTCGACGTGGTCGAGGGCGACGACCTCGGCACGACGGCGCTCCTGGCTCGCGCGGAGGAGGCGGACGGAGTCCTGGTCTCACCCGGGCCGGGCCGTCCCGAGGACGTCCCCGCGTCGACGGCGCTCGTGCAGCGGGCGGAGGCGACCGGGCGGCCGCTGCTCGGAGTCTGCCTCGGCCACCAGGTGCTCGCCCACGCTCTCGGTGCCCGCGTCACGGAGGCGCCGGAGCTGCTGCACGGCCGGACGTCCGCGGTCCTCCACGACGGAGATCCGCTCTTCGACGGCCTGCCCTCCGGATTCGCCGCGATGCGGTACCACTCGCTCGCGGTCGACGGTGAGAGCCTTCCCGAGGAGCTGCGGGTGACGGCGCGGACACCGGAGGGAGTGGTCATGGCCGTCCGGCACCGGAGTGCTCCGCTCGTGGGCGTGCAGTTCCATCCGGAGTCGGTCCTCACCGAGGGCGGGCGGCGCCTTCTCGAGAACTGGCTGCGCGAGGTGAGGCCGGGCGGAGCGTCCGTATCGGCCGACGACACGCCCGGACTCTCGATCCCGGCTCGATGAATTGGAATTCGCCGGGCTTATCGGGCTCGTTATCGAGTCGAGAGCATTGAGAATGATCAGCGACCACCGTCCCCCGAACGGGGATGCTGCCCTGAGTGCGTTCTCACGTAGAAATCCGCCATCTGACGGCTAAATGACGGCGGGCGGAGGAGAACGCCGCGACAGGGTATGAGCGTGACCTTGTCCACCCCCTTGCGCACCCCCCGATCAGGTGGCGGGATTTGACGGGCTCCCGGCGGAGGATGCGGCCCCTTTTCGCTGCATAATCAGAGGGCGTCGACAGGGGGTCGGCGTCACAAGAGAAGTCCGGGGGGACCAGATGGTCGCATCGATCTCCTGGGCTTTCTCGGGAATCCGAGAGCTCGAGAATCTCGGACCGCGCATCGTCGTCAAACCCGGCACCGTTCCGAGCATCACCGGTTCGGGATTCGGCACCGCCGATCTGAGCGTCGTGCTGATGACGGTCTCGCCGCTGCGCGTCCTCCGCGGGACGTGGCCGGCCGACGACACCTCCTTCCTCACTTTCAGCTTCCTCATCGACGGCTTCGTGCGCATGGTCGCCCCGGACCGAACGGTGCTGCTGCGTCCGGGCTCGATCTCGTACCAGCAGGGGACGACGACGTTCACGACCGAGTCGACGACTCCGGCCACGATCCTCCACCTCTCGCTGCGCGCCGACGAGATGCGCCGCTACGGCTTCGACACGTCGGCCCCGGTCTACGCGCTCGACCCCGACGCCCGGTCCACCCGCGCCGCATACGCCTTCACGACCGCCTTCGCCCTCGCGGCGGAGTCCGGGACGGGGCTGCCCGGCGAGGGCGAGGTCACCGGCTTCGCCCACGTTGTCAAGCAGCTCCTCACCAGCGCGTTCCTCGCGGCGGCGAGCTCGCAGCCCGGCACCACGAGCGTCCGGGCCGCCACGCTCGGGCGCGCGCGCACGGTCATCGACCGGACGCACCGCACGCCGCGCTGCACCCCGGAGGCGGTGGCCGACGCGGTCAACGTGTCCACCCGCTCCCTCCAGCGGCTCTTCGAGGACGCGGGCACCACGGTCGCGAGCGAGATCGAGCGCTCCCGGGTCGCCAGCGCCGTGGAGCTCCTGCGCCGCCGCCCGCGGGAGGTCCCGCTCGAGGCGATCGCCGCCGCGTCCGGATTCTCCTCGGCGGACCACCTCCGCCGTGCGCTCAAGCGCCGCGAGGGGCTCACCCCGAGCGACATCCGCGGCAGGATCGCGCGCCCCGCCGATGGATCGGCAGCCGGCGAGGTCGTGCGGCTCCAGCCCCCGCTCGCCGACGCGCGCAGGGCCTAGCCGTTCAGCTCGGGGCCGTCGGCCCCCGTGGAGCATCGAACCCGACGAGCAACGTCCGGACGAGCCCTTCTCGGCGCGCAGAGCAGCGACCCGGCCTCCACCGGGCACCGTCGGCCGACGCCGCAGCCGCAGCGGGCTGCAGGCCGGGTCAGCCCGCGCAGTAGCCGAGCTGGACGGTCGATCCCTGCGGGACGTCGCCCGGAGCCAGGGACTGGGTCGTGATGGGCGGGTTCGCCCGGGTCGCGTCGCAGGTCTCGTCCGGGACCTCGACCCCCACGAGCTGCAGCTTCTCGGAGGCGAGGGTGGCCAGCGCGCTGCTGAGGGACGTCCCGACGAGGTCCGGGAGCGTGACCTGGCCGGAGGAGACGGTGAGGTCGACCGGCGTGCCCGGGGCGACCTGCTGGCCCGCTCCGGGGGAGGCGGAGAGCACGACGTCGCCCGGGACGGTCGGCGAGTTCTCGCGGGTCTGAGAGCCCTCGACGAAGCCTACGGCGGTGAGCGCGTCGATGGCCTCGGCGAGGCTCTGCCCGACGGTGTCCGGCACGGCGACGGGCTGGGGGCCCTGGGACACGACGATGCGGATGACCGTCTCGGGTGCGACGATCGTGCCCGAGCCCGGATCCGTGCGGATCACCTCGCCCTCGGGGACGGTCGAGCTGTACTCCGCGACCTGGCTCGGCACGAGATCGAGCTCGGTCAGGGTCGACTGGGCGCTGTCGTAGGTGGTCTCGGTGAGGGTGGGGACCTCGCGCGACTGCGACGGCAGCGTCGACGCGGGCTGGAGCGTCAGCACCCAGATCACGAGTGCGGCGACGATCACGGCCAGCACGACGATCGAGGACCAGATCCAGAGGACCGGCGGGCGGCGCTGGGTGCGGACGATCGAGTTGTCCTCGGCCAGCTGGCGGAGGGCGAGCTCGGAGTCGTTGACTCCGCCCTGGCTGCGGGCCGCGAAGAGCGAGGTGGTCAGCTCGTCGATCGGGCGGTGGTCGGGGAGGCGTCCGGCGGCGGCGTCGCGCAGGTCGTCGCGGAACTCCGCAGCTCCCTGGAAGCGCTCGTAG
This sequence comes from Rathayibacter sp. AY1F2, assembly GCF_002930885.1. Taxonomy (NCBI): domain Bacteria; kingdom Bacillati; phylum Actinomycetota; class Actinomycetes; order Micrococcales; family Microbacteriaceae; genus Rathayibacter; species Rathayibacter sp. AY1F2. The sequence goes on from NZ_PSVG01000018.1 coordinate 15,546, forward strand.
CGGTCCTTCGAGAGTGCTCGGGCGACGACCGCGTCGAGTGCGGGGGTGACGGCCGGGTTGATGGAGCTCGGCGCCGGCGGCGTCTCGCTGACGTGCTGGTAGGCGACGGCCACCGGGGTGTCGCCGCGGAAGGGCGCACGGCCGGTGAGGAGCTCGAAGAGCACGATGCCGGCGGAGTAGAGGTCGCTGCGGGCGTCGACCTGCTCGCCCTTCGCCTGCTCGGGGGAGAAGTAGGCCGCGGTGCCGAGGATCGCCGTGGTCTGAGCGACCGTGGCGGCGGAGTCGGAGACGGCGCGGGCGATCCCGAAGTCCATCACCTTCACCTGGCCCGACGGGGTCAGCATGATGTTGCCGGGCTTGATGTCGCGGTGGACGACGCCTGCGCGGTGCGAGTACTCGAGGGCGGTGAGGATGCCCTCCGTGATGCGGACGGCCTCGTCCACGTCGAGGGGGCCCTCGGCGATCAGGTCCTTGAGGAGGCGGCCCTCGATGTGCTCCATGACGATGAAGGGCCGGCGCGACTCGGCGCCGTTGTCGTCGAGCGAGACCTCCTCGCCCGCGTCGAAGACCCGGACGATCGTGGGGTGCGACATGCGCGACGCGGACTGCGCCTCCTGCCGGAACCGCAGGCGGAAGGCGGAGTCGGAGGAGAGGGAGAGCTTCAGCTCCTTGATGGCGACGGTGCGGCCGAGCCGGGTGTCGGTGCCGAGGTACACCTCGGACATCCCGCCGCGGCCGAGCCGGGGCCCGACCTGGTACCGTCCCGCGATCAGGCGACCCTCATCCGTCACGCGCACGCTCCCGCCCTGTACTTCCGTGTGGTGCGGCCCCGAGGAGCCACGGCAAGTGTACCTATGGGCCCCTGGTGTTCCGGGCGGGGGCGCGACGCGACGGCCGCGAGGCGCCGGGCCGGAGCAGTGCCCCGAGCCGGCGCGCCGCCGCTACTCGGAGGGGGTGGGCGTCGAGGTGGCCTTCGAGGTGGGGGTCGGCGCCGGGGTCGGAGCCGGCTCCTCGACGGTGACGGAGAGGGTGGGCGAGGCCGCCGACTCCGACTCGCCGCAGAGCACGGTGTACGTGACGTCGATCGTGCCGGCCGTGGTGCCGGCCTGGATCGTCGCGGTCGTCGAGTTCGACGGGTTGGTGCTCGTCACGCTCGCGCCCTCACCGGTCGCGGTCACCCGGTAACCACTCACGGAGGTTCCGCTCGGGCACTGGTTGTAGTTGCTCCAGGTGACGTTGAACGTCGCGCCCGCCTCGACGCTGGAGGCGGCGGGGGTGACGGTCGGCACGGCGGTCGGTGCGTCCGGGGTCGCGACCTCGGTGAAGACGGAGACCTCGATGGTCGTGCCCTTCACCACGTTCGCGGTGGGGTTCACGTCCTCGACGAGTCCGACCTGCTCGGCGGCGGGGGCGCTCGGGCCGTCCGCGCGGCGGACGCCCATGCCCAGGGCCTCGAGCTCGGTCTCGACGTCGTCGAAGGAGCGCCCGACGTAGTCGGCCTTGTCGATGACGACCGTGTTCGAGGTCGGCGTCGGCGTGGGACTCGGAGTCTCGGACGGCGTCGGCGACGGGGCAGTGCTGGTCGTCGCGGTGGGGGAGGCGGCCGGGCCGCTGCTCCCGCCGGTCGTCAGGGCGAAGATCGTGCCCGCGATGACGACGGCGAGGATCACGATGAGGGCGATCAGCGGCCAGGTCCAGGGGCTGCGCCTGCGCGGCTCCTCGGAGGCCTCGAGCGGCTCCTCGATCGGCACGAACGGAGCGGCGGCCTCGGCCGCGGGCGCGCCGGAGGGGAGCACCGTGGTCGCCTGCGTCGCGCCCTGGTTGGAGGGGAGGACCGTGGTCGCCTGCGTCGCGGGAAGGTCGCTGAGGACCGCGGGGACGGCCAGCGCCGCTCCGCGCACGTCGCCCGAGCGCAGCGCCTGGGCCGCCCGCGCGAGGTGCGCGGCGGTGGCGGGGCGGTCGGCCGGCTTCTTGGCGATGCAGGAGTAGACGAGGTTGCGCACCGGCTCCGCGACCGTGACCGGCAGCTCCGGCGGGGTGTCGTTGATCTGCGCCATCGCGATGGCGACCTGCGACTCGCCCGTGAAGGGGCGGCGCCCGGCCAGGCACTCGTACGCGACGATGCCCAGCGAGTAGATGTCGGTGGCGGGGGAGGCGGGCTGGCCGCTCGCCTGCTCCGGGGACAGGTACTGGACCGTGCCCATGACCTGGCCGGTCGCCGTCAGCGGGACCTGATCGGCGATGCGCGCGATGCCGAAGTCGGTGATCTTGACGCGGCCGTCCGGCGTGATGAGCAGGTTGCCCGGCTTCACGTCGCGGTGCACGAGGCCCGCGGCGTGCGCGGCGTGCAGGGCGAGCGCGGTCTGCGCGACGATGTCGAGGACCTTGTCGGTCGACAGGACGCGCTCGCGCTCGAGGACGGTCGAGAGCGCCTCGCCGGGGACGAGCTCCATGACCAGGTAGGCCGAGCCGTCCTCCTCGCCGTAGTCGTAGACGTTGGCGATGCCCTCGTGGTTGACCAGCGCCGCGTGGCGGGCCTCGGCGCGGAAGCGCTCGAGGAAGCCGGGGTCGCCGAGGTACTCGTCCTTCAGGATCTTGATCGCGATGGTGCGGCCGATGACCAGATCGGTCGCCTGCCACACCTCGCCCATGCCGCCGATGGCGATCCGGGACTGCAGCTCGTAGCGTCCCCCGAAGGTGAGGCCTGTCGTGGGTCTCATTTGTTCAGCACCGCCTCTAGTACCTGTTGTCCGATGGGTGCGGCGATCAGGTTGCCGTACCCGGTCTGGCCGAGCCCTCCACCGTTCTCCACGAGCACGGTGATGGCGTACTGCGGGTCGTCCGCAGGCGCGAAGCCGGTGAACCAGAGGGTGTACGGGTCGTCCCCGCCGTTCTCGGCGGTACCGGTCTTACCGGCCACAGTGACGCCCCCTATTGTTGCATTCGTCGCCGCGCCGCCCTGGACGCTGGCGACCATCATCGCCTTGACGGCGTCCGCGGTCTGCGTGCTCACCGCCCGGCCGAGCGACTTCTCCTGGAACTGCTGCAGCACGCTGAGGTCCTGCGAGCGGATCGAGTCGACCAGGTTCGGCTGCATCACCTCGCCGCCGTTCGCGATCGCCGCGGAGACCATGGCGATCTGCAGCGGCGTCGCACGCACCTCGTACTGTCCGAAGGCGGTGAGGGCCGTCTGGGCGTCGTCCGTCTTCGTCGGGTACGTGCTCGCCTCGACCGACATCGGGATCTCGAGCTCGGTGTCGAAGCCGAACTTCTCGGCCTGCGAGCGGATCGCGTCCGCTCCCAGCTGCACGCCCATCTCGGCCATCGGGACGTTGCAGGAGAGCGAGACGGCGGTGGCCAGCGTGACCGTCTCTCCGGAGCCGCAGAGACCGCCTCCGGAGTTGATCACCTGCGACGAGGAGCCGGGCAGCGTGTACGACTCGACGTTGGGGAAGCTCGAGTCGGCGGTGAAGCGGCCGGACTCGAGGGCGGCCGAGGCCACGACGAGCTTGAAGACGGAGCCGGGCGGGTTGAGCGAGCCGCCGATCGCACGGTTCACGAGGGGCTCGGAGGAGTCGTCGTTCAGCGCCCGGTAGGCGGCGAGGACGTCGTCGGTGTCGTGGGAGGCCAGCGCGGTGGGATCGAAGGTGGGCTTCGAGACCATCGCGAGGATGCGTCCGGTGGCCGGCTCCGTCACGACGACGGCCCCCGTGTAGTCGCCGAGCGCGTCGAAGGCGGCCTGCTGGGCGACCGGGTCGATCGAGAGCTCGACCGACGCTCCCTTCGGGTCCTGGCCCGTGACGAGGTTGTTGATCTCGTCGAAGAACTGCGAGTTCGAGGTGCCCGAGAGGTAGTCGTTGAGCGTGCGCTCGATGCCGGTGGTGCCCTGGTTCAGAGTGAAGTAGCCGGTCACGGCGGAGTAGAGCGGGCCGTTCGCGTACTGCCGCTGGAACTTGTAGAGGTCGTCCGACGGCGTCGAGGAGGCGATCGGCTGACCGCCGGCGAGGATCGCACCGCGCTCGGTCGAGAAGCTCTCGTAGAGGGTCCGCGTGTTGCGGCCGTCCTCGTCGAGGGAGTCGGCCTGGATCACCTGAATGGTGGTGGTGGAGAGGAAGAGTGCCACGAACATCGTCAGCACGACGAGGCTCACCCGTTTGAGTTCTCGGTTCATCGACGGATCACACCACCAGACGAGGCTGACTGCGGACTGTGTCGGACAGGCGCAGCAGCACCGCCACGATCATCCAGTTCGCCACGAGGGAGGAGCCGCCGGCGGCGAGGAACGGCGTGGTCAGGCCGGTCAGCGGGATGACACGGGTGACGCCTCCGATGACGATGAAGCACTGCAGGGCGATCACGAACGAGAGGCCGACTCCCAGGAGGCGCCCGAAGTCGTCCTGCCCGGCGAAGCCGATGCGGAACCCGCGCGAGACCAGCAGGAGGTAGAGGCCGAAGATCGCGAAGAGCCCGGCGAGGCCCAGCTCCTCGCCGAGGCTGGCGATGATGTAGTCGGACTGCGGGACCGGCGTGAGATCCGGCATCCCCTGGCCGAGACCCGTGCCGAGCAGCCCGCCGTGCGCGAGGCCGAAGAGGCCCTGCACGAGCTGGTAGCTGCCGCCCGGATCCGCCCCGTAGCGCTCGGCGCTGAAGGGCTCGAGCCAGTTGGCGAAGCGGTTGCCCACGTAGTCGAGCGTCTGGCTCGCCAGCAGCGCGCCGCCGAGGAACAGGCCGACGCCGATGAGGACCCAGCTGGTGCGGCCGGTCGCGACGTAGAGCATGACCAGGAACAGGCCGAAGTAGAGCAGCGCCGTCCCCAGGTCGCGCTGGAAGACGATGACGCCCATCGTGACCGCCCAGACCACCAGGATCGGGCCGAGGTCGCGCAGGCGCGGGAAGCGCATCCCGAGGACGGTGCGGCCCACCATCGAGAGAGAGTCGCGGTTGCGCACGAGGTAGCCGGCGAAGAAGACCGCGAGGGCGATCTTGGCGATCTCGCCGGGCTGGAAGCTCGCCACGTCGCCGATCCCGATCCACACGCGCGCGCCGCTGACCTCGCGGCCGATGAAGGGCAGGAGCGGCAGCAGGAGCAGCACGATCGCCGCGAACCCGGCGACGTAGGTGTAGCGGAACAGCACGCGGTGGTTGCGGATGACCAGCAGCACCACGATCGCCGCCACGACGGCCAGGGCGCTCCAGAAGATCTGCCGCACCGCCACCGACTCCCAGCCGGTCGCGCCGTCGGCGATGTCGATCCGGTAGATCTCCGCGACGCCCAGGCCGTTCAGCACGGTGGCGATCGGGAGGAGGAAGGGGTCGGCCGCCGGGGCCGCGAAGCGCAGCACGACGTGCACGGCGAGCACGAGCGCCGAGAGGCCGGCGCCCAGCGAGACCAGCGTGGTGTCGATCGAGCCGAGGGCGCCGAGCTGCACGAGCACGATCGCGCCGGCATCGATGAGGCATGCGCCGATCAGGAGCAGGAGCTCGAGATTGCGCAGCTTCTGGCGGAAGAAGCCCTGCCGCTCGGGGGCGGGGCGGGCGGTGGCCGTGGCGGCGTCCGTCATGGTGCTCCGTTCGCGTCCGTGAGGCGCTCGACGATGTCGACCGCGCCGGCGTAGGAGTCGGCGCTGATCGTCTGCTCCAGCTGCTCGACGTCGTAGGCGCGGAGGGAGTCGAGCGGGATGCCCGTGTCCTCCTTCACCTCCGAGAGCGAGAGCGGGCCGACCGACTGCTGGATGCCCTGGTAGATGATCACGGTGTCCCCGTCGGTGCCGACGTAGAAGCGCGACTGCGTCCAGTCGTAGGCGAAGAGGATCCCGAGGAATCCGATGATGAGCACGAGGGACAGGCCGACGAGCCAGGTGATGCGGCGGCGCAGGTGCCGGCGGCGGTCCTCCTCGATCAGCTCGTCGAGGTAGTCCTCGGACGCGGGCTCGAAGTGGGTGGGGCCCTGCGCGGCGGGAGCCCGGGTGTGCAGGCGGAGGCCGGGGATCCGGACGCGGTTCTGCGAGTCGTCGGTGCTGAAGGGCGTGGGCGCGGCGGCGGATCCGACGACCACCGGCTCCTCCACGGGGGCGAGGATGCGCGCGGTGTCGCCCGCCCCGGGGATGTCGAGGACGACGACGGTGACGTTGTCCGGGGCGCCGTGCGAGAGGCTGTCGCGGATCAGGCGGTCGGCCACCTGCTGCGCGGTCTCGTCGCGGCTGAGCTCCTTGAGGATCTCGTCGTGCGGGACGACGCCGGAGAGGCCGTCGGAGCAGATCAGCCAGCGGTCGTGCGGCTCGGTCTCGAGCGTGAGCGTGTCGATCTCGGGGTTGGTGTGCACGTCGCCGAGGACCCGCATCAGGACGGAGCGGCGCGGATGCGTCATCGCCTCCTCCTCCGTGATGCGGCCGGAGTCGACGAGGCGCTGCACGAAGGTGTGGTCGGTCGTGACCTGCTCGAGCCGGCCGTCGCGGAGGACGTAGATGCGGGAGTCGCCGATGTGCGCGATCGCCACCGACTCGCCGACGCGGGCGATCGCGCTGACGGTGGTGCCCATGCCGGTGAGCTCGGGGTGGTCGACCACGGCGTCGGCCAGCAGGGTGTTGGCCGCCAGCAGGGTGCGCTTGAGCTCGTCCTCGGCCTCGTAGGTGGAGGCGTAGACGCGGTCCGCCTCCGCGATGCGCTTGATCGCGATGGAGGAGGCGACGTCGCCGCCCGCGTGGCCGCCCATGCCGTCGGCGACGACGAAGAGCTGCCGGCCCGCGTAGCCGGAGTCCTGGTTGTTGGAGCGGATCCTGCCGACGTGCGAGACGGCGGCGCTCTCGCGCACCGCGCCGTGGCCGGAGCCGCTCTCCGGAGTGGGGGCCACGCGCTACGACCGCCGCAGTTCGAAGGTGGTGGTGCCGACCTTCACGGGCGTGTCCAGCGGCACCTTGGTGGGCGCGCCGACGCGGCGGCCGTCGAGGAAGGTGCCGTTGGTGGAGTCGAGGTCCTGGATCATCCACTCGTCGTTCCAGAGGAGCAGGCGCGCGTGGTGGGTCGAGGTGTAGTCGTCGCGGATGACCAGCGTCGACTCCGCGGAGCGGCCGATCGTCAGCGGGTCGCCGGTCAGCTCGAGCTCGGTGCCCCGCTTGGGGCCCGAGGTGATCACGAGGCGCTGCGCCGTGTGGACCGTGGCGGCGCCTCCCTGCTCGGCGCGCTCGGCGGCGGCCTCTCGGCTCCTCCGGGCCGAGGGGGCCGACGGAGAGGCGGGCTGCGCGGGCGTGGGAGCCGCGGCGGCCGCGGCGACCACGGGCTGGGCCGCCGTCACGAACGGGGCCTCGGGGGACGCGGCCTGCGCGCCGGGCGGCAGCTTGCGCACGCGCTGCCCGAACAGGTCGGAGCGCAGCGCGTAGACGATGCCGAACACGAAGAACCACAGCAGCGCGAGGAACGCGATGCGCAGGAGGAAGAGAGTGAGCTCGCTCATAGCCGGTCGTCCCAGAATCCCTCGGAGCCGCGTCCGGCTGCCCTGCCGGACGACGGGCGGTCGGTGCGTGCGGGCGCGGAGCCCTGCACGACGCGGTAGACGATCGAGGTGCGCCCGATCGTGATGGTCTGCTCGGGGGCCAGGGGCGCCTGCGTGACGGGCCGGCCGTCGAGCTTGGAGCCGTTCGTGGACCCGAGGTCGTGCACCTGGGCGCGGGAGCCGTCCCAGAGGATCTCGACGTGCTTGCGGGACGTGCCCGAGTCGTCGACGGTGATGTCGGCGTCGCTGCCGCGGCCGATGACGGTGCGCGCCTTCGTGATCGGGTGGCGCCGGCCGTCGATGTCGAGGACGGGCGTGTAGGCGACGGTGCCCTTCACGCTACGGGAGTCGACCTCGACCATGCCGTCGCTGAGCGCCGGATCGACGGCGAGGGAGATGTCGATCGGGCCGGGGAAGCGGAAGCCCTGCTTGGTGGCGTGCTCGGTGGCCACGGTGGTGAGCTCGTCGATCAGGGTGGCGCCGAGGCGCTGCATCCGGTCGAGGTCGGTCGCGGACATCCGCAGGACGAGGCTGTTGCGGACGAGGATGCGGTCGCGGCTGACCACGGCGGCGGAGGTGTCGAGCTCCCGGCGGAGGGCGGAGGCGAGCTCGACCGGCTGCAGACCCGACTTGAAGGTCCGCGCGAACGCGCCGTTGACGACGCGCTCGAGTCCCTTCTCGAAGTTGTCCAGTATGCCCACAGTCTTCCGATCTTCCGATTCTTCGCCTTCTCGGCGGTCGCGCACGGATCGAGATGTCTGCGCGCCCGTCGCCGCTTCCTCTTCTTGGTCTGCGCCGCGCACGGCTACGGGCATGTTACTGGGATGGTCTGGATGCGCGATCCTCCGCGGTGGTTTCGCGGCCGGAGTGCCGTGTGCGCGCTCTCACCAGGGCGGCCCGGAGGCGGCTCCCGGGGGAGCGACGGCCCGGGGCGGCGGGTGCCGGTTCGGCTCGGAGGCCGGGGGATGCTACGATTTCTCGTCGGCGCTTCGGTGCCGCTGGTGAGCGCGAGTGGCGGAATAGGCAGACGCGCACGGTTCAGGTCCGTGTGCCCGAAAGGGCGTGGGGGTTCAACTCCCCCCTCGCGCACCAGAGTTCATGAGAACCGGAGTTCGAGAGAACCGGGTTCGAGAGAACCGGAGAAGAAGCCCCCGATCGGATGTCCGGTCGGGGGCTTCTCCCGTTCCCGGGTGCGGTGCGCTCCGGGGCGGGCTCCTGTCGTGTCGTTCTCGCGGACGGTGTCCCGCGGAGGGGCGGTGTTCACCGGGAGGTCGGCGCGAGGTCGTCCGGCGCGGGCACGCTCGCGGGGTGATCGCCCTCCGTGCCGACGTGTCCGCCCTCGATCCGCGGGCGCTGCCCGAGCTGCTCCGACGTCTCCGCCGGCACCGGAGCGTGCAGGTGGGGGAGTGCCAGTGGATCGCGGTGCTGCCCGGATCGGGCCCGGTGCTGCTGACGGCCGGCGACCGGCTCGTGCTCGACCTGCTGATCGAGCGGCGCGCGCTGCTCCCCGTGGTGATCGACGCGCTCGAGGCCGAGCTGCGCAGCGGCGGCTTCCGCGAGCGGATCGCGCTGAGCTGGAGCACGCCGGACACGGTGCCCGTGCTGCTGCGCTGACGGCTCGCGGTCAGCGGCGGGTGAGCTCCACGACCGGGATGATACGGGTGGTGCGCTTCTCGTAGTCGAGGAAGCCGGCGGAGGCGGTGGTGAAGCGGGCCCAGCCGGCGTCGCGCTCCTCCCCGGCGAGGACGCGCGCCCGGACGTCGACGGTGCCGTCGTCGGGGGTCTCGATCGCCAGGTCCGGGTGGGCGACCATGTTGTGGAACCAGGCGGGGTGCTTCGGCGCACCGGCGGCGGACGCGGCGAGCAGCCAGACGTCCTCGGAGGGGTGCAGCGCCATCAGCGGAGTCAAGCGCTCCTCACCGGAGCGGGCGCCGCGGTGGTGCACCAGCACGAGGCTCCTCCCGAAGCCGCCCGTGGTCACGGTCCCGCCGTTCGCGCGGAACTCCTCGATGATCGTGTCGTTCCAGTCGGCCATGCTCGTCCTCCTCGACGCGGTGCCGGCACTCGAGTGCCGGGGTCAGGCGCGGGCGCCCAGAGCGTCCTCGCGGCTGCTGCTCCCACCCGGCGGCTGTGCGCCCCCGGTGACGGCGGCGGGATCCGCCAGCGCCCGCCGCCAGGGTAGCTCCGCGGCGCCGACGAGTTCCAGCCTCGAGCGCAGGGCCGCGCGCTCGATCCGCACGCCGCGCGCGAGGTCGCTCAGGGCGCGGGCCGAGACGCGGGCGGCGAGGCGCTCGCGGTCGACGGTGAGCAGCGAGCCGAGGAAGCCGCCGAGCACGACCGCGGTGGGGTTGAAGAGGTTGATGTAGGTGGACAGGCCCTCCGAGAGCAGGTCGACCTGGCGGGCGACCTCGCCCAGGACGGCGGGGTCGCGGGAGGTGCCCAGGGCGATGTCGAGCTCGTCCTGGTCGAGGACGCGGGCGCCGAGGACGTCGAGGAGGGAGCGCATCCGGACCTCGGCCTCGAGGCAGCCGCGCCGGCCGCAGCCGCAGAGGCGGCCGTTCGTGGCGACGAGGGTGTGGCCCAGCTCGGCCGCGAACCCCGAGGAGCCCTGGAGCGGGACGCCGCCGATGATGACTCCTCCGCCGATGCCGCCCGCGCCGCCGGTGACGTAGACGACGTCGGCCACGCCGTGCGCCGCTCCGAAGAGGGACTCGCCGATGGCGCCGAGGGTCGCGTCGTTGCCGACGGCGACCGGGAGGTCGAGGGCGCGGCTGAGCTGGGTGGCGAGGTCGACGTCGCGCCAGCCCAGGTGCGGGGCGCGGTGGACGAAGCCGGAGTCGGCCTGGACGAGGCCGGGGACGGCGACGCCCGCGCCGACCAGCGTGCGCAGCGACTCCCGCTCGGAGCGGAAGCCCTCGACGATTCCGGTGACGACGCGGACCACCGTGGCGGGGCTCGCGGGCTTGGGGGTGTCGAAGCGGACGCGGCGGAGCAGCTCGCCGTGCAGCCCGACGAGGCCGACGATGATCGCGTCGGTGTCGAGGTGGACGCCCACGGCCGCGAACCGGTCGCCGGGGACGACGGTGGCGCTGGGGCGGCCGATGCGGCCGTCGGGCGCGGTGGTCTCCTCCGCCACCCAGCCGAGCTCGCTCAGCTCGCCGACGAGGTTCGCGACGGCGGAGCGGTTCAGCCCGGTGAGGCGGCCGAGCTCGGCGCGGCTGGTGGGACCGGAGCGGTGCACCAGCGTCGCGAGGCTCGCGAGGTTCGTGCGGCGCAGCAGCGCGTTGCTGGAGGCTCCGACTGCTCCTGCCATGATCGCCTGCCTGTCGCTGGACCCCGACGGGTCTCGGATGCACTCGGGCGCGGCTCCCCCGAGGAGAAGCCGCGCCCGAGAACTGTAGAAGAGAAGGACGAGGAGCGCCGCTGGGCGGCGCCCGGCGTTCGCCTAGCGGCCGCCGGCGCGGCGCTTGTTGAAGATGTCGAACGCCACCGCGAGCAGGAGCACGAAGCCCTTGATCGCCATCTGCCAGGCCGCGTCGACCGAGAGGATGGACAGGCCCATGTTGAGCACTCCCATCACGAGTCCGCCGATGACGGCTCCTACGACGGTGCCCACGCCTCCCTGGACGGCGGCGCCGCCGATGAAGACCGCGGCGATCGCGTCCAGCTCGTAGTTCTGTCCGGCCGAGGCGACCGCACCGCCGGCGCGGGCGGTGCTGACGATGCCCGCGACTCCGGCCAGTGCGCCCATGTTGACGAAGATGAAGAAGTTGACCCACTTCGTCTTGACGCCGGACATCATCGCGGCGAACAGGTTGCCGCCCATCGCGTAGATGTGGCGGCCGAAGACCGTCCGGCCGAGCACGAAGCTGTAGGCGAGGATCAGCACGGCGAGCACGATCAGGATGATCGGGGTTCCGCTGTAGCCGGCGAGCAGCCAGGAGAGGGCCATGATCGCGATGACGGCGATGGCCGACTTCGCGACCAGCGAGCCGATGGGCTCTCGGGGCAGCTCGAGGCGGCGGAGGGTCGCGCGGCTGCGGAGCTGCTGGGCCACGAGGACGACGCAGACGATCAGGCCGAGGACCAGGGTGAGCGCGTCGCGCCCGGCGATGCCGCCGAGGACGCCCGGGAGCCAGCCGGCGCCGATCGCGGTGAACTCGGTGGGGAGGCCGTTGATCGTTCCGCCGGTGAGGAGGACGAGGGTGAAGCCGCGGAAGATCAGCATGCCAGCGAGGGTCACGATGAATGCCGGTATGCCGACGAAGGCGACCCAGAAGCCCTGCCATGCTCCGACGGCGGCGCCGGTGACGAGGGCGACGACGACGGCCGCCCACCAGGGCAGGCCCCAGTTGTTCATCGCGATCGCCGAGATGGCGCCGACCATCGCCACGACCGAGCCGACCGAGAGGTCGATGTGGCCGGCGATGATGACCATCACCATGCCGATCGCGAGGATCAGCACGTAGGCGTTCTGCTGGATCAGGTTGTTGACGTTGCCGGGCAGGAGCAGGCGCCCGCCGGTCAGCACCTGGAAGAGCAGGATGATGATGGCCAGCGCGGCGAGGATGCCGTACTGCCGGAGGTTGATGTTCAGCCGGCGCGAGCGCTTGGGCGGGGTGGAGGGCGTGTTGGCGGGCGTGTCCGCCGGCGCTGTGGTGGTCGTGGCGCTCATCGGGCCTGTTCCTTTCCGGCGGTCATGTAGTGCATGAGGTGCTCCTGGGTGGCGTCGGCGCGATCGATCTCGCCCGTGATCCGTCCCTCGGAGATGGTGTAGATGCGGTCGGCGAGGCCGATCAGCTCGGGCAGCTCGGACGAGATGACGACGACCGCCTTGCCCTGGGCCGCGAGCTCGTTGATGATCCCGTAGATCTCGTACTTGGCTCCCACGTCGATGCCGCGGGTGGGCTCGTCGAGGATCAGCACGTCGGGACCGGAGAAGATCCACTTCGAGAGGACGACCTTCTGCTGGTTGCCGCCGGAGAGCTTCCCCGTGACGGCCGAGACGGTCGGCGCCTTGATGTTCATCTTCGATCGGTACGAGTCGGCGACCTTGTACTCGCGGTGCTTGTCGATCACGCCGAGCCGGGCCAGGCGCGAGAGCGCGGCGGCCGAGACGTTGACGGTGATGTCGCCGATGAGGTTGAGCCCGTAGCGCTTGCGGTCCTCGGTCGCGTAGGCGAGGCCGTTGCGGATCGCCTCGTCGACGGTGCGGGTCTGGATCTCCTCGCCGTCCTTGTAGACGCGGCCGGAGATGCCGGTGCCGTAGCTCCTCCCGAAGATGCTCATCGCGAGCTCGGTGCGTCCGGCGCCCATCAGGCCCGCGAAGCCGACGATCTCGCCGGCGCGGACGGTGAAGGAGGCGTCGTCGACGACCACGCGGTTGATGTCGACGGGGTGGTGGACCGTCCAGTTCTCGACGCGCAGCTTCTCCTCGCCGATCTGCGGGTCGCGCGGCGGGAACATGCTGTTGAGGTCGCGGCCGACCATCGCGCGGATGATCCGGCTCTCGGACGCCTCCTCGCCGGCCATCGGGAAGCTCTCGATGGTGCGGCCGTCGCGGATGATCGTGACGGTGTCCGCGATGGCGCGGATCTCCTTCAGCTTGTGGCTGATGATGATGCAGGTGATGCCCTGCTTGCGGAGCTGGTCGATCAGGCCGAGCAGGTGGTCGCTGTCCTCGTCGTTGAGGGCGGCGGTGGGCTCGTCGAGGATGAGGAGCTTCACCTCCTTGGCGAGGGCCTTGGCGATCTCGACGAGCTGCTGCTTGCCGACGCCCAGCTCGAGGATCTTGGTCGCGGGGCTCTCGGCGAGGCCGACGCGGGCGAGCAGCTTGGCCGCCTCCGCGTTGGTCGCGTTCCAGTTGATGACGCCGCGGGTCGACTTCTCGTTGCCGAGGAAGATGTTCTCGGCGATGGAGAGGTAGGGGCTGAGGGCGAGCTCCTGGTGGATGATCACGATGCCGTCGGCCTCGCTGTCGTTGATCGACCGGTACTGCGCCTCCTCGCCCTCGAACTCGATGGTGCCCTCGAAGCTGCCGTACGGGTACACGCCGGAGAGGACTTTCATCAGGGTCGACTTGCCGGCGCCGTTCTCGCCGCAGATGGCGTGGACCTCGCCGGGCTGGACCGAGAGCGAGACGCCGTCGAGGGCGCGGACGCCGCCGCCGAACTCCTTGACGATGTCGCGCATGATGAGGATGGGACTGGCCAACAGGGCCTCACTTCGTTGGGGGGGAGTGGTGTGCGGACGGGGAGGCGGGGGCGGGGAGGATCGCTCCTCCCCGCCCCCGCCCGACGGATCAGAGTCCGACGTCGCCGGCCTTGAGGAAGCCGGAGTCGACGAGGACCGACTGCACGTCGTCCTTCGTGACGACCTGCGGCTCCAGCAGGTAGGACGGGACGACCTTCTCGCCGTTGTCGTAGGTCTCGGTGTCGTTGACCTCGGGCTCCTCGCCCGCGACGATCGACTGCACCATCTGGAAGACGCGGTCGCCGAGGGTACGGGTGTCCTTCCAGACCGTCATGGACTGCTCGTCGGCGAGGATCGCCTTGACGTTGGCCTTGTCGGCGTCCTGGCCGGTGATGACCGGGTAGTCGGCGCCGGGGGTGTAGCCGGCCGACTTCAGCGAGGCCTCGATGCCGATGGCCAGGCTGTCGTTGGGGGAGAGCACGACGTCGACCTTCTGGCCGCCGGTGTAGAAGGAGGAGAGGCGGTTGTCCATCTCGGACTGCGCCTTGTCGGAGGCCCAGCCCTGGATGCCGATCGAGGCCCAGTCGTCGTCCGACGCGGGCGACTTGCCCGAGGGGACGGTGAGCTTGCCGCTCTCGATGTAGGGCTGCAGGACGTCCCACGCGCCGGAGAAGAAGAACTTCGCGTTGTTGTCGTCGGGGCTGCCGGCGAAGGGCTCGAGGGTGAAGGGACCCGCGGCGTTCTTCAGGTCGAGGGTCGACTCGATGTACTGGCCCTGGAGCTGGCCGACCTTGTAGTTGTCGAAGGTCGCGTAGTAGTCGACGTCCGCGGTGCCGTTGATGAGACGGTCGTAGGCGATGACGGTGGCGTTCTGCTTCTTCGCCTCGGCGAGGACGGGCGCGAGCGCCTCGCCGTCGATCGCGGCGATGACCAGGATCTTGGAGCCGCCGGCGATCTGGTTCTGGATCTGCGAGATCTGCTGATCGGTCTTGTTGTCGGCGTACTGGAGGTCGACGGTGCAGCCGTCGCCCTCGAGCTGCGACTGGAGGCCTTCGCCGTCGTTGATCCAGCGCTCGAGGCTGCGCGTGGGCATCGAGATGCCGACGGTGCAGTCGCCTTCCGCGCCGGCGCCGGCAGCGGCGCCTCCGGAGTTGGCGGGGCTCGCGGAACAGGCCGCGAGGCCGAGGGAGATGATGCCGGCGGCGGCCAGCGTGGTGATGCCGCGGGAGAACTTCATGGAGTGCATTCCTCTCTGAAAGCAGTGTCCGAGGGAGAGGACGACAAGAGGCGTGCACGTGTGGCGCACGTCGTCGTGTCGTCGCCCGGGAGGGCGGGAGAGCCCCGAGGGGCTTTGTCCACGGAGAGAACATATTCCTTCGATCGGGGGGAGTAAAGCGCGGGCGGCGAATTTGTCCAGGCGATGCCGAAATGTGATCTTCGGGACGTCGACCCCCGCCGTTGCTGGGGGAGAACGCTCTCACCGCTCGGCTCCCGCCCGGCTCGCGCCCCTCCGCCGGGCGCCCGCCGCCGTCCGCGTGAGGGAAACGCGAGGACTCCGGGCCGGGCCGTAGGGGAACCGTGAGGACCGCTCCGAGGAGCCCCCGCGAGGTGTTGCATCGCTTCCTGTGCCGCTTCCCGGCAGGCGTCCGGTCCCGGGCGTCGTCCGCTCCCCGGATGGAGTCCTCCGTGCTCGACCTCGCCTACCTCCTCGGCGTGCTCGCCCTCTTCTCGCTCATCGCTCTCGCCGCGAAGGGGGTCGAGCGGCTGGGCGGACCGCCCCCCTCGGCGACCCGCGGGACCCGCGAGAAGGAGGCGGGCCGGTGATCGTCTTCGACGCCCTCGCGGCCGTGCTGGCGCTCGCCGCCGTCGTCTACCTCGTCGCGGCCCTGATCCGACCGGAGCGCTTCTGATGGATCCGCTCCTCGCCGTCCTCCAGGTCGCGACCGTCGGCCTGGCCGTCGCCCTCCTCCACCGCCCCCTCGGCGACCACATGTTCCGCGTCTACACCTCGACGCGCGACCTCGCCCTCGAGCGCGGCGTCTACCGCCTCATCGGCGTCGACTCCGCGGGCGAGCAGAGCTGGCGCGCCTACCTCCGGGCCGTGCTGGCCTTCTCGCTCGTCGGCGTGCTCCTGCTCTACGGGATGCAGCGCCTCCAGGCGGTCCTGCCCGGCTCCCTCGGCCTGCCCGCGGTGCCGGAGGGGCTGGCGTTCAACACCGCCGTCTCGTTCGTCACCAACACCAACTGGCAGTCCTACTCCCCGGAGGCGACCCTCGGCTTCGCGGTGCAGCTCGGCGGCCTCGCCGTGCAGAACTTCGTCTCGGCGGCCGTGGGCCTGGCCGTGGCGGTGGCGCTGATCCGCGGATTCGCGCGCCGCTCCTCCGGAACGCTCGGCAACTTCTGGGTCGACCTCGTGCGCGGCACGCTGCGCCTCCTGCTGCCCCTCGCGGTGGTGGCGGCGGTCGTGATGATCGCGGGCGGCGTGATCCAGAACCTGAACGGCCCGCTGACGGTGACCACGCTCACCGGCGGCGAGCAGAGCATCCCGGGCGGCGCGGTGGCCTCGCAGGAGGCGATCAAGCTGCTCGGCACCAACGGCGGCGGCTACTTCAACGCCAACTCCGCGCACCCGTTCGAGAACCCCTCGGCGTGGGTGTCGCTGCTGCAGATCGTGCTGATCCTCGCGATCCCGTTCTCGCTGCCGCGCACCTTCGGCCGGATGGTCGGCGACGTGCGGCAGGGCCGCGCGATCCTCGCGGCGATGGCGACGATCTTCGTCGTGTCGCTCGCGGCCCTCACCGCGCTGGAGGCGGCGGGCGGCGGATCCGCGGCGCAGGCCGCCGGAGCCGCGATGGAGGGCAAGGAGACGCGCTTCGGCATCGCCGGCTCCGCCCTCTACGCGACCGCCTCGACGCTCACCTCGACCGGCGCCGTCAACGCGATGCACGACTCCTTCACCGCGCTCGGCGGCATGCTGCCGATGCTCAACATGATGCTCGGGGAGGTCGCCCCCGGCGGCGTCGGCTCGGGCCTCTACGGGATGCTCGTGCTCGCGGTGCTGGCCGTGTTCGTCGGCGGGCTGCTGGTCGGCCGGACGCCCGAGTACCTGGGCAAGAAGCTCGGCCCGCGCGAGATCAAGCTCGCGAGCCTCTACATCCTCGTGACGCCGACGCTCGTGCTGGCCGGCACGGCCCTGAGCTTCGCGATCCCGGCGGTGCGGGAGGACGTGGAGAGCACGTCGATCCTGAACCCCGGGCTGCACGGGCTCTCGGAGGTGCTCTACGCCTTCACCTCCGCGTCCAACAACAACGGCTCGGCGTTCGCGGGGCTGACGGCGAACACGCCCTGGCTCAACACGGCGCTCGGCGTCGCGATGCTCCTCGGCCGCTTCCTCCCGATCCTGCTGGTGCTCGCCCTGGCCGGCTCGCTCGCGGCGCAGTCGCCGGTGCCCTCCAGCGCCGGCACGCTGCCCACCCACCGGCCGCAGTTCGTCGGCCTCCTCGTGGGCGTCACGGTCGTCGTGACCGCGCTCACCTACTTCCCCGTACTCGCGCTGGGCCCCCTGGCGGAAGGACTGCGACTCCGATGACCACTGCACTCACCGAGGCCCCCGCGGAACCCGCGCGCCCCACCCGCGCCGCCCTCGGGCCGCGCCAGCTCGCCGCCGCCCTCCCCGGAGCGCTGCGCAAGCTCGATCCGCGCCTGATGTGGCGCAACCCCGTGATGTTCATCGTCGAGGTCGGCGCCGCGCTGACCACGGTGCTGGCGATCGCCGAGCCGTTCCTCGGCGGGCCGGAGGAGTCGGGCGGATCGACGGTGCCCGGCACCTTCACGGCCGGCATCGCGATCTGGCTCTGGCTCACCGTGGTGTTCGCGAACCTCGCGGAGTCGGTGGCCGAGGGCCGCGGCAAGGCGCAGGCCGAGAGCCTGCGCGCCACCCGCACCAGCACTCCGGCCCGGCGCGTGACGGACTACGACCCCGCGGACCCCTCCGCCCTGTCGGCCCGCCTGGTCGAGGTCTCCTCGGCCGAGCTGCAGCTGGGCGACGTGGTCGTGGCGGAGGCGGGCGACCTCGTCCCCGGCGACGGCGACATCGTCTGGGGCATCGCCTCCATCGACGAGTCGGCGATCACGGGCGAGTCGGCGCCGGTCGTCCGCGAGAGCGGGGGCGACCGCAGCGCGGTGACGGGCGGCACGCGAGTGCTCTCGGACCGGATCGTGGTGCGCATCACCTCGCGGCCGGGCGAGACCTTCGTCGACCGTATGATCGGCCTGGTCGAGGGCGCGTCGCGGCAGAAGACGCCGAACGAGATCGCGCTCGACATCCTCCTGGCGAGCCTCTCGATCGTGTTCGTCGTGGTCGTGCTGACCCTGAACCCGATCGCCTCGTTCGCGGGAGCCTCCGTGAGCGTCCCGGTGCTGGTCGCCCTGCTCGTCTGCCTCATCCCGACCACCATCGGCGCCCTCCTCTCGGCCATCGGCATCGCCGGCATGGACCGGCTCGTGCAGCGCAACGTGCTCGCGATGTCCGGCCGGGCGGTGGAGGCGGCGGGCGACGTCACGACGCTCCTGCTCGATAAGACGGGGACGATCACCTACGGCAACCGCCGCGCTGTGGCGTTCCTCCCCCTCGACGGAGTGGCGCAGGCCGCCCTCGTCGACGCGGCCGCCTCCTCCTCGCTCAGCGACCCGACACCCGAGGGGAAGTCGATCGTCGACCTCGCGGGCGACTCGGGCCGTCCCGCCGTCGAGCCCGCTCAGGCCGCCGTGGTGCCGTTCACCGCGCAGACCCGGATGAGCGGGCTCGACCTCCCCGACGGCTCCTCCATCCGCAAGGGCGCCGGCTCGGCCGTGCGCGCCTGGGTGGAGGAGGAGGGGCCGCTGCCTTCCGCGGTCGCGGCGCGCCTCACGGTGCTCGTCGACGGCGTCTCGGAGAGCGGCGGCACGCCCCTGGTCGTCGCGGTGAAGGACGCCCACGGCGCCCGCCTGCTCGGCGTCGTGCACCTGAAGGACGTGGTGAAGGACGGGCTCGCCGAGCGCTTCTCGGAGCTGCGCGCGATGGGCATCCGCACCGTGATGATCACGGGCGACAACCCGCTGACCGCGAAGGCGATCGCGGCGGAGGCGGGAGTCGACGACTACCTCGCCGAGGCGACCCCCGAGGACAAGCTCGCCCTGATCCGGCGCGAGCAGGAGGGCGGCGCGCTGGTCGCGATGACCGGCGACGGCACCAACGACGCCCCGGCCCTCGCGCAGGCCGACGTGGGCGTGGCGATGAACACCGGCACCTCGGCGGCGAAGGAGGCGGGCAACATGGTCGACCTCGACTCCGACCCCACCAAGCTCATCGACATCGTGCGGATCGGCAAGCAGCTGCTGATCACCCGCGGCGCGCTCACCACGTTCTCGATCGCGAACGACGTGGCGAAGTACTTCGCGATCATCCCGGCGATGTTCGCGGGGGTCTTCCCCGGGCTCGCGGTGCTGAACGTGATGCAGCTGCACTCGCCGGCCTCGGCGATCCTCTCGGCGATCGTGTTCAACGCGCTGGTGATCGTCGTGCTGATCCCGCTCGCGCTGCGCGGAGTGGCGTACCGCCCGGTCGCCGCCTCGCGCATCCTCAGCCGCAACCTCCTGGTCTACGGGTTGGGCGGAGTGATCGCTCCGTTCCTCGGGATCAAGCTCGTCGACCTGATCGTCGCCGCGATCCCCGGCTTCTGACCCGCCCGTCCCGACCACCGAAGACAGAGAGAAGAGACCATGTTCCGTCCCTACGGTGTCGCGCTGCGCGCGATGATCGTGCTCACCGTGCTGCTGGGAGCGGCGTACCCGCTCGCGGTGCTCGGGATCGGGCAGCTCGCCCTGCCCGCCCAGGCGAACGGCTCGCTGCTGCGCCAGGACGGCGCGGTGATCGGCTCGTCGCTGATCGGCCAGTCGTTCACGGACGCCGACGGAGCGCCCCTGCCGGAGTGGTTCCAGTCGCGTCCCTCCGCCGCGGGCTACGACGCCGCGGCCTCGACCGGCAGCAACCTCGGCCCCGAGAACGCCGACCTGGTCGCGTCCGTCGAGGAGCGCCGGGCCGCGATCGCGGCCTTCGAGGGCGTCGACCCGGCCGCGGTTCCGGCCGATGCGCTGACCGCCTCCGCCTCGGGGCTCGACCCCGCGATCAGCCCCGCCTACGCGCAGCTGCAGGCGCCCCGCGTCGCCGCCGCCCGCGGGCTCGACGTGAGCGCCGTGCGCGCGCTGGTCGACGAGCACACCGCGGGCCGCGAGCTCGGGTACCTCGGCGAGCCGACGGTGGACGTGCTCGAGCTCAACGCCGCTCTCGCGCGGCTGTGACCGCTCCGGTGGCGCCTCCGGCTCGTAGAATCGCGATCGGCTCGTCGGGACCGTCCGATCGAGCGGATCGACGCCGGACCCGCGAGCCCGGGACACCCCGGAGCCGCGAGCACGAGGGGAGGCCGGGAGCATGACGAAGGGCCGCCTGCGCGTGCTCCTCGGAGCCGCGCCCGGAGTGGGCAAGACCTACACGATGCTCGAGGAGGGCCGCCGGCTCGCCGCCGAGGGCCGCGACGTCGTGGTGGCCGTGGTCGAGACGCACGGCCGCACTGCCACCGCCTCGATGGTCGAGGGGCTGGAGGTCGTGCCGAGGAGGGCCGTCGAGCACCGCGGCGTGCTGCTCGACGAGATGGACCTCGACGCGGTGCTCGCCCGCCGGCCCGACGTCGCGCTGGTCGACGAGCTCGCGCACACCAACGCCCCCGGCTCCCGGCACGAGAAGCGCTGGGAGGACGTCCGGACGCTCCTCGACGCCGGCATCACCGTCTTCTCGACCGTGAACATCCAGCACATCGAGTCGCTCAACGACGTGGTGCACGCGATCACCGGAGCGCCGCAGCGCGAGACGATCCCGGACGCGGTCCTCCGCGCCGCCGACCAGATCGAGGTCGTCGACCTGGCGCCCCAGGCGCTGCGCGACCGCCTCGCCGACGGCCGCGTCTACCCGCCCGAGCGCATCGACGCGGCGCTGTCCAACTACTTCCGGCTCGGCAACCTGACCGCCCTGCGCGAGCTCGCGCTGCTCTGGCTCGCCGACGAGGTCGACAGCGCGCTCCGCGACTACCGCGTCGAGCACGGCATCGACAGCACCTGGGAGGCGCGCGAGCGCGTGGTCGTGACCCTCACCGGCGGGCCGGAGGGGGAGACACTGCTGCGGCGCGGCGCGCGGATCGCGGCCCGCGCCTCCGGGGGCGATCTGCTCGCCGTGCACGTGGTGACCACCGACGGCCTCCGCACTCCTCGGCCGCACGTGCTCGAGGCGCAGCGGGTGCTGGTCGAGAAGCTCGGCGGCAGCTACCACCAGGTGGTCGGCGAGGACGTGCCGCGGACGCTGGTCGAGTTCGCCCGCTCGGTGAACGCGACGCAGCTGGTGATCGGCGTGAGCAGGCGGAGCCGCCTCGCCTCGGCGCTGACGCCCGGCACGGCGTCGACGGTGATCCGCGAGTCCGGCAACATCGACGTGCACATCGTCAGCCACTCCGCCGCCGGGCGCACCGCGGTGCTGCCGAGGCTCGACGGGGCCCTGACGCTGCGGCGCCGCCTCCTGGGACTGGCCCTCGCCCTCGTGGGCGGCCCGCTGGTGACCTGGCTGCTCTCGACCCTCCGCAGCGACGAGTCGATCACGAGCGACGTGCTCTCGTACCAGCTGCTGGTGGTGGTGGTCGCGCTGGTCGGCGGGCTCTGGCCGGCCCTCTTCGCGGCCGTGCTCTCGGGGCTGACCCTCGACTTCTTCTTCGTCGATCCCCTCTACACGATCACCGTCGACGAGCCTCTGCACGCTCTCGCGCTGGTGCTCTACGTGCTGAACGCGGCGCTCGTCAGCGCCGTGGTCGACCGCGCGGCCCGGCGGGCGCGGGCCGCCAAGCGGTCGGGGGCGGAGTCGGAGCTGCTGGCGACGATCGCGGGCGGCGTGATCCGCGGGCAGGGGGCGCTGCAGGCGATCCTCGAGCGCTCGCGCGAGGCGTTCGGGCTGACCGGCGTGCGGCTGCTGCGCGGCGGCGAGCTCGTCGCGGCCGACGGCGAGCCGCAGCCGGAGGGCGATCCCGCGCGCATCGCGGTGGGCGAGGGCGCGGTGCTCGAGCTGCACGGCCGCGAGCTGGAGGGGAGCGAGCGGCGGCTGCTCCAGGTCGTCGCCGCCCAGCTGGACTCGGTGCTCGAGAACGCGGCTCTCAGCGAGACGGCCAGCTCCCTCGCTCCGCTGGCCGAGACCGACCGGGTGCGCAGCGCCCTGCTCTCGGCCGTCAGCCACGACCTGCGCCGGCCCCTCGCCGCGGCCACCGCGGCCGTCAGCGGACTGCGCTCGCCCGAGGTGGTCTGGAGCGAGCGCGACCGGGAGGAGCTGCTCGCCACCGCCGACGAGAGCCTCACCGTGCTCGCCGCGCTGGTCACCGACCTGCTCGACGTGACGCGGCTGGAGGCTGGGGCGCTCGCCGTGGCGCTCGCCCCGCTCGACGCCGCCGACGTGGTGCTTCCCGCGCTCGACGAGCTCGGTCTCGGTCCCGGCGAGGTCGACCTCGACCTCGATCCGGAGGGCCCGGCGCTGCTCGCCGACGCTGTTCTGCTGCAGCGCGTCGTGGTCAATCTGCTCGCGAACGCCGTCCGCTACGCGCCGTCCGGCACCCGGGTGCGCGTGGCCGCCAGCGCCTTCGGCGGGAGCGCGCAGCTGCGGATCGTCGACCACGGCCCCGGGGTGCCCGAGGAGCGGCGCGCCGAGATCTTCGTGCCGTTCCAGCGACTCGGCGACGACGACAACCTGACGGGCCTGGGCCTCGGCCTCGCGCTCTCCAAGGGGTTCACGGAGGGGATGGGCGGCACGCTCGAGACGGAGGACACTCCGGGGGGCGGGCTGACGATGGTGGTGACGCTGCCGCTGGCGAAGGAGACTGCTGCCGCTGCTCCTGCGGCTCACGTCGCTCCTGCCGCCCCGCACGACGGCGGGTCGGGCGCCGCCCCGCACGAGGACTCCGGAGGAGCCGCATGAAGATCCTGATCGCCGACGACGACCCGCAGATCCTGCGCGCCCTGCGCATCACGCTCACCGCCCGCGGATACGACGTGGTGACGGCCGGCGACGGCACCGAGGCGATCAACCGCGCGGTGGACGAGCATCCGGACCTCTACATGATCGACCTCGGCATGCCCCGGCTCGACGGGGTCGAGGTCATCCACGGACTGCGCGGCTGGACGAGCGCGCCGATCCTGGTGGTGTCGGGGCGGACGGGCGCGGCCGACAAGGTGGGCGCGCTCGACGCCGGCGCGGACGACTACGTCACCAAGCCGTTCTCGATGGACGAGGTGCTCGCGCGCATCCGGGCCCTCTCGCGGCGGGTGCAGCCGGCCGACGGCGAGCCGCTGGTCGTGATCGGCGAGGTGACCGTGGACCTGGTGGCCAAGAGCGCGACGCGGGACGGCGTCTCCGTGCGGCTCACCCCGACCGAGTGGCAGGTGCTCGAGATCCTCATCCGCAACGCGGGCAAGCTGGTCACCCGCCGCTCGCTGCTGGCCGAGATCTGGGGCCCCGCGCACGTCACCGACACCGGCTACCTGCGCCTCTACCTCGCGCAGCTGCGCAAGAAGCTCGAGCCCGACCCCGCGCATCCGCGGCACCTGCTGACCGAGGCGGGCATGGGCTACCGCTTCGTGCCCTGACCGGCCTGTGCTCGGCGGGGGAACCCCGGACCGTCGAGGGGGCCCGCTGGCCGTGGCTCCCTCGACGGGCCGGGATCGCCGGGCAGGTCACCAGTCGTGGACGGTGCCGTCGGCGAGGCGGTTGAAGGGCAGGTACGCGCGCACGTAGGGGTACTTCCCGGCGGCGTCGACGTCGAGCTCGACGCCCAGACCGGGGGCGTCGCCCGGGTGCAGCCGTCCCTCGCTCCAGGTGAACGACTGCTGGAAGACGCTGTCGGTCCGCTCGCCGTGCTTCATGTACTCCTGGATCCCGAAGTTGTGGATCGCCAGGCCCAGGTGCATCGCGGCCGCCATTCCCACCGGGGAGACGTCGGTGGGTCCGTGCATCCCGGACTTGATCTGGTACTGCGCGGCGTGGTCGAGGATCCTCCGGAGGTGGGAGACGCCTCCGGTGTGCGTGACCGCGCTGCGGATGTAGTCGATCAGCTGCTCGCGGATGAGGAGCTGGTAGTCCCAGACGGTGTTGAAGACCTCGCCGATCGCCAGGGGCGTCGTGGTGTGCTGCCGGACGAGGCGGAGGGCCTCCTGGTTCTCGGCGGGCGTGCAGTCCTCGAGCCAGAAGAGGTCGTACGGCTCGAGGGACTTGCCGAGGGCCGCGGCCTGGATCGGCGTCATCCGGTGGTGGCCGTCGTGGAGGAGGGGGAGCCCCGGCCCGAACTCGTTGCGGACGGCCTCGAAGACGCGGGGGACGTGGCGCAGGTAGGCGCGGGTGTCCCAGTCCTCCTCGGTCGGCAGGCCGCCGCGCTGCGCCGGCTCGTGGTCGTAGCGCACACCGGCGTTGCCCTCGAGGACGGCGTTGGAGGCGATGCCGTAGATCGAGGTCAGTCCCGGCACCGCGGTCTGCACGCGGATCGCGCGGTACCCCTGCTCCTGGTGCTCGCGGATGCTGTCGAACAGCTCCGCGTCCGTCCGCCCGGACGCGTGGCCGTAGGCGAGCAGGCCGGTGCGGGACGCGCCTCCGAGCAGCTGGTAGAGCGGCATGCCCGCGGCCTTGCCCTTGATGTCCCAGAGGGCGGTGTCGACCGCCGCGATCGCCGCCATCGTGACCGGCCCGCGGCGCCAGTAGGACGACCGGTAGAGGAACTGCCAGGTGTCCTCGATGCGCGAGGCGTCACGGCCGAGCAGCAGCGGCACGACGTGGTCGGCGAGATAGGAGACCACGGCGAGCTCGCGGCCGTTGAGGGTCGCGTCGCCGAGGCCGGTCAGCCCGTCGTCGGTCGTGAGCTTGAGGGTGACGAAGTTGCGGTCGGGACTGGTGACGACGACCTCGGCCTTGTCGATCTTCATGGGGTGCCTTTCGTGGTGGGGGATCGGGTCAGGGGTTCCGGCCGGGAGCGCGGTCCATCGAGAACGCGGCGGTCGAGAGGCCGGGCGCCACGGGCGCGGCCTGCCCCGTGCTCTCGCGGCGCTCGGCGATCTCGGCGACGATCTGCGCGTGCCGGCGGTCGGTCAGCGGGTAGAACGCCATGATCAGCACCGCGAGCAGGGCGGCGACGGCCGGGATGAGGCCGGCGGCGGCGCGGATGCCCCACTCGGCGTGCTCGCTCTGCTCCGCGGCCCCGGCCACGTAGCCGCCCCAGGCCAGCGCGTACGCGGCGAGGGCGCCTCCGACCGCCTGGCCGGTCTTGCGGGTGAAGGAGAACAGGGCGTAGATCGTGCCCTCGGAGCGGATGCCGGTCTTCCACTCCCCGTACTCAACGGTGTCCGCCTCGATCGCCCAGACGAGCATGTTGACGAGCTGGATGCCGACGTAGGCGAGGACCAGTCCGCCGAAGCCGACCGCCACCGCGTCGCCCGGGGCGAGGAAGACGACCGTTCCGCCGCTGATCAGGACCCCGACTCCGGCCATGTAGGCGTTGCGCTTGCCGAACCGCCGCACGATCGTCGGGACGAGGGCGGCCAGGCCGAAGGTCAGGGCGAGCTGGATGAGCGACATCGCGGCGTAGAGCTGGACCGATCCGAGTACGTCGCGCAGGTAGTAGAGCTGCACGGTCTGGAGCGCGAGCGTCCCGGTGAGGAACAGGAACGAGCTGAGGCAGAGGAAGAGCAGCGGCCGGTTGGAGCGGAGGGTCGTCATGCTCTGACGGAACGTGACGTGCGCGACGTCGCGCTGGACGCGCTCCTTCGCGGTCAGGATCGTGAAGAGGTAGAGCGCGGAGCCGACGACGACGAAGCTCAGCGTGACGATCGAGAAGAGCGACTGCAGATCGGCGCCGGGGACGACCAGCGGGGCCATGAAGGTGCCGAGCCCGGCCCCCACGATCGCGCCGCCGATGGCGCGGGCGCTGGCGAGCTTCGCGCGCTCGGTGCCGACCTGCGTCATCGCTCCGGCGAGCGAGCCGTAGGGGATGTTGACGAGGCTGTAGGCGAGGCCGAGCGCGGCATAGCTCAGGTAGGCGTAGAGCAGGGTTCCGCTCTCGCCGATCTGCGGGACGGAGAAGGTCGCGGCCGAGAGCAGCAGGAGCGGGACCGACCCGAACATCAGGAAGGGCCGGAACTTGCCGAAGCGCCTGCTGTAGGTGCGGTCCACGACCCGGCCGGCGAAGACGTCGGCGAACGCGTCGAAGATCCGCACGACGAGCAGCAGCGTGCCCGCCGCGGCCGCGGAGATCCCGGCGACGTCGGTGTAGTAGACGAGCAGGAACATCGTGGCGGTGGTGAAGGCGAGGTTGTTCGCCGTGTCGCCGGCGCCGTAGCCCACGATGCTCAGCTTGGAGAGCTTCTCAGCGGCGGGCGCTCCGGGCGCGGTGGTGCGGGGGGTCATGCGGGCTCCTTTACCCGGGCGCGGACCCGTCGGGGATCCGCGCCGCATCGAGACGGTGCGAGGGTGGCAATCGGTTGCCGACGGTGCCGGAAGGCACCGCGCGGAGAGGCGGGGTGGAGGTCTAGGCCGCCTGAGCGGCGACCGCGGCGACGAGGGCCGGGTCGTCGACGAGGCGCGGGTCGACGAGCCGCAGCAGCGCCTCGAGGGGCTGGGCGGAGCCGAGGGCGCGGTCGAGGGCGGGGCGCTGCGCGTCGGGCAGGCGGTCGCCCTGGAGCAGCAGTGCGATCCAGTCGGCGACGGCACGGAGGGAGGCGGCTCCGCCGTGTCCGCCCGCGCGCTCGGCGAGGAGCACGGGCACGATCCGGATGCGGAGCTTGGCGGTCGCGTCGGCGCCGATCTGCTCGAGCCGGTGCTCGATCCGGGGGTTGCCGAAGCGCTCGAGGAGGGCGGCGCAGTAGGCGTCCGCGTCGAGACCGGCGGGGAGGCCGGCCGCCGCCTCCGCCCAGAACGCCTCGACGGCGCTCCGGCAGGCGGGGTCGGCGATCGCCTCCGCGACGGTGGCGAGGCCCCGCCGGCGGCCGGTGGCGGCGAGGAGCGTGTGCGCGCCGTTGAGGAGTCGCAGCTTGCGCCGCTCGAAGGGCTCGATGTCGTCCACGAAGCGGGCTCCGACGCGCTCCCAGGCGGGTCGGCCGGCGGGGAACCCGCCGCAGAGGACCCAGTCGCGGAACGGCTCGGTCACGACGGACGCGGCGTCGCTGATGCCGGTGAGCTCGGCCGCCGCCTCCCGGTCCGCCGCCGTGGTGGCCGGGGTGATCCGGTCGACGGAGGTCGACACGAACGAGACGGTGCGGTCGATCCAGTCGGCGAGCGACGGGTCGAGCCGCTCGGCGAGCAGGAGCAGTCCACGGCGCACGAGAGGGCCGTTGCCGGAGAGGTTGTCGCAGGGGACGACGGCGAGCGGGCCGGAGCCGGCGTCGCGCCGGGCGGTGAGGCCGAGGAGGAGGCGGCCGAGCGCGGTCGTCGGCGCTCCTCCCGATCGGAGGGCGGCGAGGTCGCTCCGGACGGCGGGGTCGTCCAGGTCGGGGCCGCCGTCCGCGGCGAGACGGTACCCGGCCTCCGTGATCGTCAGCGTGACGATCGCCGTCCCTGGAGCCGCGACGAGCTCGACGAGACGCGCGACGTCCGCGCCGTCGACCGCCTCGACGATGCTGCCCACGACCGTCGCCGAGTCGCCCTCCGGTCCGCGCTCGATCAGCGTGAACAGGCCGTCCTGCGCGGCGAGCTCCTCGGCCGCGCGGGGGCTCCGGCCGGTGAATGCGGCGATGCCCCACTCGTGGTCGTCGTCGACGGCGTGCGTGTACCAGGCCTGATGCGCTCGGTGGAAGGCGCCGAGGCCGAGGTGGACGATGCGGACGGGAGCCGCCGGCAGGCCCGCGGACGCGCGATCGAAACCGCCTCCTCCGCCGTGCCCGCTCACAGCTTGAAGACCTTCCGCGGCTGGGCGTCGACGAGGTCCAGGATGACGGCGCTCGCCGTCTCGGAGTCGATGCGCCCCTCGGCGACCAGGCGCGCGAGGAACGCGGCGTCCAGCCTCCGCGCCATGTCGTGACGGGCCGGGATGGAGAGGAACGCGCGGGTGTCGTCGATGAAGCCGGAGCTCCGCGAGAAGCCGGCGGTCTCCGTCACGGCGGCGCGGAAGCGCAGCACCGCGTCGGGCGCGTCGAGGAACCACCACGGCGCTCCGAGGAACACCGACGGGTAGTAGCCGGCGAGGGGAGCGAGCTCGCGCGAGTGGGTGCTCTCGTCGATCCCGAAGAGGACGAGGTGGAAGCCCGGTGCGTTGCCGAGCTCCTGCAGCAGCGGGCGGAGGGGCTCGGCGAACCGGGTCGCGACGGGGATGTCGTGGCCGGTGTCGGGACCGAAGCGCTCGAAGGTCGGCCGATCGTGGTTGCGCAGCACGCCGGCGTGGACGGTCATCACCAGGCCGTCGTCGACGCTCATGCGGGCGGACTGCAGCAGCAGGTGGCCGGCGAGGACGCGGCTGCCCTCGGCGTCGATCGTGCCGGCGCGGGCGCGGGCGAAGAGGGACTGCGCCTCGGCGGGATCGAGGTCGACGGTCAGCGGCTCCAGCACTCCGTGGTCGGCGGAGACGGCGCCGTGGTCGAGGAAGTGCCGGCGCCGGGCGCGGAGGGCCTCGAGGAATCCGGGGAAGCTGGACTCCTTCGTTCCGGTGGCGGCGGCCAGGGCGGCGACGCGCTCGGGCCAGCCGGGGGCGGAGGGATCGAGGTAGGCGTCGGGGCGGAAGGTCGGCAGCACGCGGCCCGGGAACGCCGGATCCTCCGCCAGAGCCCGATGGACGGCCAGGTCGTCCAGCGGATCGTCGGTCGTCGCCAGCACCTCGATCCCGAACCGCTCGAAGAGCGCCCGCGGGCGGAAGGCGTCGGACGCCAGCCGGACCCCGATCGCCGCGAAGAGGGCGTCGGCGGTGGAGGCGTCGGGCTGCTCGGTGATGCCGAACTGCTCGGCGAGGATCGACTGGAGCCAGTAGCCCGAGGCGGTTCCCGCGAAGATCCGCCAGTGCGCGCAGAACGTGCGCCACACCTCCTCCGGGCCGGCGAGGCGCACGCCTCCGGGGATGCCGAGATCGCCGAGGTCGATCCCGGCGGAGTGGAGCAGCCGGGTGACGTAGTGGTCGTGCCGGAGGAAGAGCTCGGACGCGTCGGCGAAGGGGCGGTCCTCGAGCAGGAGGCGCGGATCCACGTGCCCGTGCGGGGAGAGGATCGGCAGGTCGGCGACGCTCGCGTGGAGATCGCGGGCGATCGCCCGGGTCGTCGGGTCGATCGGCAGGAGTCGGTCGGGATCGTTCAGCAGCTTCGTCGGCACGGGGCCATCCAAGTATGGGTGCGGAGGAGTGTCAACCGATTGCCAAGACTGTCGCACCGGTTGGCGCGCCGGGGCGCGGACCGGGGTCAGGAGTCGCGGCGGGGTCCCGTCGAGGCGCGCGGGACGAACTCCGTCGGCAGGTCGTCGGCCCGCTCCGGAGGCTCCTCGTCGCCGAGCACCCGGCGGACCGCCCGCTCGCCCATCCGGCCCAGCGGCGCGCTGATGGTCGACAGCGGCGGCGAGGTGAAGTCGCTGCCGAAGATGTCGTCGAAGCCGATGATGCTGAGCTGCTCCGGGATCGCGACGCCCGACTCCTGAGCCGCGCGCATCAGTCCGATGGCGACCAGGTCGTTGTAGGCGATCACCGCGCCGACGCCGGAGGCGGTCACCCTCGCGAGCGCGCTCCTCCCGCCCTCGAGGGTCGAGACGCCCGGCCCGATCTCGACGACCGTCATGCCCCGCTGCGGAGCGCGGTCGAGGAGGAGCTCCCATCGCGCGGCACTCATCCACGAGTCGGGCGGACCGGCGATGAAGGCGAGGGAGCGGTGGCCGAGGGCCGCGAGGTGGTCGAGCGCGGCGTCGATCCCGGGGGCGAGATCGGGCACGATCCCCGCGACGCCGGGGACCACGCGGTTGAGGACGACGACCGGGATGCGCCCGGCCAGCGCGATGATCTCCTCGTCGCTGAGGCGGGTGCTGACGAGGACGAGCCCGTCGGTGGAGGCGGCGATGCGGTCGGCCGCCTCGGCCTCGCGCTCCCCGGACTCCTGCGACTCGGCGAGGATCATCGTGAAGCCGCGGAGCGACGCCGCCCGCTCCGCTCCGCGCACGGCGGGGAAGAAGGCCGGGTTGGTGATGTCGGCCACCAGCAGCCCGAGGGTCGAGGTGCGGCCCGTCGGCAGCGCGCGCGCCATCGGGTTGAGCCGGTAGCCCAGCTCCTTCGCGGCGGCGCGGATCCGCTGCTCGGTCGCGGCGTTCAGCCGTCCGGGCGTGCTCAGCCCGCGGGAGACGGTGGAGGGGGCGACGCCGGCGAGTCGGGCGACGTCGTAGATCGTCGTCGCGGAGCGGCCGCGGCGTCTCGCGGCGGAGGGGCCGGTGGGCGCGTCTTCGCTGGGCACGATCGCGGTCTTCTCTCGAGGGGCACGGCGGCGGACGGGGCGCCGTCCGCCGCCCATGCTGCCACAGGGCCGAGAAGGCCGCCCGGCCCGTCGCTCGCGTCCGGGTCGGGCCGGATCGGGGAGCCCGCGCTCCGGGAGGCCGCCGTCGCCGGTCGGCCGCCCACCGCTCCGGCCCCTCCAGCGCGGGTCCGCGCGGCTCCGCCCCGTCAGCTCCGCTCCGGGAACGCCCCCTCCTCGCGGATCCGCTCGTTGAGCGCCGCCAGGAACACGCCCTCGTCGAGGTCGAGCGGTACCTCGCGTCCCGTCCAGCTCGAGTAGTGGATGGCGTTGGCGAGCCGGACCCCGAGGATCCCCTCCGCCCCGGGTGCGAGCAGCGGCGTGCCGTGCAGGATGCTGTC
Source organism: Rathayibacter sp. AY1F2 (assembly GCF_002930885.1). Taxonomy (NCBI): domain Bacteria; kingdom Bacillati; phylum Actinomycetota; class Actinomycetes; order Micrococcales; family Microbacteriaceae; genus Rathayibacter; species Rathayibacter sp. AY1F2. The sequence continues at coordinate 46,137 of NZ_PSVG01000018.1, forward strand.
CGCGAAGTCCTGCAGGACGGCCGTGTGCTGCTCGCCCCAGACCGACGCCGACTCGATCCGCTCCGTCGTGGAGAGGCCCGCGGTGTCGTAGCGACCGCTGAGCAGGAGGCCCACGTCCTCGGCGCTGAGGGCGGCGCTGACCTCGCGCTCGGGGGCGTTCAGCCGGGTGATCGTCGCGACCCGGGAGTCGTCGACGACGATCCGGCCGCGGTCGCCGATGATCTCGAGGCGGTCGGTGCCGATCGGGTCGTGCGTCGTGGTGACCAGCACGCCGGTCGTGCCCCCGCCGAAGTCGGCGAGCACCGTCACCTCGTCCTCCACCGCGATGTCGCGGCACCGCCCGTAGCCGGCCTTGGCGACCACCGACTCCGGCACTCCGCACAGCCACTGCCACAGGTCGAGCTGGTGGGGCGCCTGGTTGACCAGGACGCCTCCGCCCTCGCCTCCCCAGGTCGCGCGCCACGCGCTCTGGTCGAAGTAGGCCTGCGGCCGCCACCAGGTCGTGATGATCCAGTTCGAGCGCAGGATCCGGCCGATCCCGCCCTCGTCGACGACCTCCTTGAGCCGGCGGTAGAGCGGGTTCGCCCGCTGGTTGAACATGATCGCGAAGCGCTGACCGGGACGGGCGGCGGCGGCCTCGTTCAGCTCCGCGACCTGCGCGGCGTAGACGCCCGCCGGCTTGTCGACCAGCACGTGCAGCCCGTGCTCGAGAGCGTCGATGCCGATCCCGGGGTGGAGGTAGTGCGGAGTGCAGACGACGACGGCGTCGACCTCCCCGCTCGCGAGGAGGGAGCGGTGGTCGGCGTGGAAGGACGCTCCGGGCGCGAGCGCGGCGGCCGCCGCCTCCCGGGTGGGGTCGACGTCGGCGACGGCGGTGACGACGAGGTCGCGCACCCTGCCGTCGGCGAGGAAGCGGGCGTAGGAGGAGCCCTGGGCGCCGAATCCGATGATGCCGAGGCGGACGGTGGTCATGGAAGGAGTCCTTCGTTCGGGGTGGAGTGGGGGATCCGCGCGGGCGCGCTCGGGGCGTAGGCGGCCTGGACGATCGCGAGCGACCTCGCCGCCTCGCGGGGCGAGATCCAGAAGGGCTCGTCCTCGCCGAGGCGGGCGTAGAAGTCGTGCACGAGCAGCTCGTGCGAGGCGCCCCAGTACGAGCGCCCGCCGGATCGGCGCTCCGTGTCCGGGACGACCTCGACGGATCCGTCGTCGCGCCGCACGGTGAGGGCACCGCGCAGCGAGACGATGGCGCGCTCGGTGCGCAGGCGGAGCTCGACCGGCTCGTCCCACGCGTTCGCCACGGTCGCGTAGAGGACGCTGCGCGCGCCGGAGGCGTGGGTGAGCACCAGGTCGGCGGTGTCCTCGACCTCGATCGGCAGCAGGCGCGTGGAGGCGGAGCCGCTCACCGCGACCACCTCGCCGAGGAGCCACTGCAGGAGGTCGACGGTGTGGATCGCCTGGTTCATCAGCATCCCGCCGCCGCCCTCGGCCCGCATCCCGCGCCAGGGGCGGTCGAGGTAGTAGCCGGGAGCGCGGTGCCAGAGCACGGTCGCGGCCGCACCTGTCACGGCACCCAGGGAGCCGGACGCCAGCAGCTCGCGGAGGCGCTGCACGGGCGGGTTGTAGCGGTTCTGGAAGCAGACGCCGATGCGCGCCCCGCCCCGCTCGGCCGCGGCGATCACCTGCTCGCCCTCGGCGACGGAGGAGGCGAGCGGCTTCTCGAGGAGCACCGCGACGCCGCGGTCCAGGGCCGCGACCGCCAGCGCGGCGTGCGTGCTGTGCGGAGTGCAGACGTGCACGACGTCGGGGCGGACGGAGTCGAGCATCCGGACCGCCTCGGGGAAGCCCGGCACCGCGTGCCTCTCGGCGGCCGCGGCGAGCCGGCCCGGGTCGGTGTCGCAGACCGCCACCAGCTCCGCGCCGGGCGCTGTGCCGATCGCCGCGAGGTGGACGGAGGAGATGTCGCCGCAGCCGATCACCGCCGCGCGGACGGTCATCGCAGGTCGATCCCGAGCGAGGAGGCGAGCCCCCGGAAGGCCCGAGCGGCCACTCCGAACGACTCGGGGCCGGAGAATCCGCCGAGGGCGTCCGTGATCGCGAGGTGCGGCTCCAGCGAGGCGACGCCCGTCCAGTCGTCGTCGCGCAGGGCGGTGAGCGTCTCGCGCAGCTGGCCGTCGCCCTCGCCGGCGGGCACCACGGTGCCGGTCGCGGCCACCGCGTCCTTCACCTGCAGGTAGTCGACGTAGGGCCGCAGCGTCGCCCAGCCGTCGTCGAAGGGCCGTACCCCGCACTGCACGAAGTTCGCGTTGTCCCAGGCGAGGCGCAGGGCGGGCGAGCCGACGGACTCGACCAGGTCGAGGATCCGCTCGGGGACGTCGCCGTAGATGTCCTTCTCGTTCTCGTGCAGCAGCACCACGCCCTCGCGCTCGGCGCGGTCGGCGAGCATGCGCAAGCGCAGCAGGACGTCGTCGCGGATGCTCTCGACCGGCACTCCCTCGCCCCGGTAGAACGAGAAGACGCGGATGCTCGGCGTGCCGAGGGCGTGCGCGGCGCGGATGACGCGGTCGAGGCGCGCGACCTCGAGCTCGGGATCGAGGGCGACGTCGACCTTGCCGATGGGCGAGGCGACGGCCGAGACGGACTGGCCGCCGCGCTCGAGCACGGCGGCGAGGCGGGCGAGGCGCTCGTCGTCGAGGTCGACGACGTTCCGGCCCCAGGCGCTGCGCACCTCGATGCTGTGCGCGCCGAGCGCTCGGAGGACGGCGACCTGGACGACCGGGTCGGGGTCGATCTCGTCGCCGAAGCCGGAGAGGGTCCAGGGTGCGGGGTTCGCGGGTGCGGTCGTCGCGGGTGCGGTGGTCACGGTGCGTGCCTCGTTCTCGTCGTCGGGAACCGGCGGGCAGGAGCGCCGCCGTGCCATGACGATACGCGTATTGGCAACCGATTGACAAGATCGGAGGCGCGCCTCTACCGTCGGGGGCGTTCCGGGCCGCGGAGACGCCGGCCCCCACCGCGACCGGGAGGACTGCCGTGACCAGGATCGGCGTGCAGGCGATGATGCTGAAGGACGCGTTCGCCTCGGCGGGCGCCTTCGCGACGCTCCGGGAGGTCCGAGCGATCGGCTACCGGTCGGTGGAGATCTCGCAGATCCCGCTGACGGCGGCCACCGTGGCCGAGCTGCAGCGGGCGCGGGACGAGCTCGGTGTGGAGATCGCGGCGATCTCGGCGGGTCTGGCACCGGGGGACTCCCCGGGCGCCGCGCTCGAGGGCGGGCTCGCCGGGATCGTCTCCGACGCCCGCGCGCTCGGCACGCGCACGGTCCGGATCGGCATGCTGCCCGCCTCCGCGGCGGCCTCGCCGGCCGCTCTGCTCGATTTCGCCGACCGCTGCCAGGCCGCCGCGGCGAGGCTCCGCGACGACGGGCTGCGGCTGCTGCTCCACAACCACCACCACGAGTTCGCGCGGCACGGCGGCCGCCTCCTGCTCGACGTCGTCGCCGACCGGGCTCCGCTGCTGGGGCTCGAGCTCGACGTGCACTGGGTGCAGCGGGGCGGGCTCGATCCCGTGACGACGCTGCGCCGGTACGGGGAGCGCGTCGCCCTGGTGCACCTGAAGGACTACCGGGTCGGGCCGCCCGCCGACATGTCCGGCGGGTGGTCCGTGCACGCCTTCACCTCGAACGTGCAGTTCGCCGAGGTGGGGGAGGGAAACTCCGACTTCCCGGGGATCATCGGGACGAGCCTCGCGCTCGGCGTCGACCATCTCCTCGTCGAGCAGGACGAGCGCTACGGGCGGAGCGCGCTCGACTGCCTGCGGACCTCGCACGCGAACCTCGTCGCGATGGGCTTCTCGGACCTGTTCTGAGGAGCGGCCGAGGCTCCTCCCCAGGGATCGGAGCGGCCCGTTCTCCACCGCTCAGGGGCACGGGTCCCCGCTGCGCCGGGCGCGACGGCATGCTCGACCCGTCGACGGAGGAGGTGGTGGCGGTGGTCGTTCCGGACAGTGTGCTCGGCGTGACGGCGCTCGTCGCGCTGGTGCTGTCCGGGGTGCTCCACGCCTCCGTGCGGGTCTGGGCGGCGGGGTCCCGCTGGACGACCGCACGGTCTCCGCGCGCCTGTTCAGGGCGGTCCTGGTGATCATCGCGCTCGACACGGCGTACCTCGTCGTGGCCGGCGAGGAGCTCTTCGCATCCGGGCGCAGCCCCGGAGAAGAAGCAGCCGGATCCGCCGGGGTCCGCCTCCGCTCCGCGGAGCGGAGGACAATGGAGGGACCCCCAGCGAAGGAGACCACCGTGGATCAGCCGCGCATGAACGTCGAGTCGTTCAACCTCGACCACCGCACCGTCGCAGCGCCGTACGTGCGCCTCGCCGACGCGAAGACGCTGCCCGGAGGCGACCACCTCGTCAAGTACGACGTGCGCTTCACCCAGCCCAACCGCGGGCACCTCGAGATGCCCACCGTGCACTCGCTCGAGCACCTGTTCGCCGAGAAGTCCCGCAACCACTCCGACCGCGTGATCGACTTCTCGCCGATGGGCTGCCAGACCGGCTTCTACCTGCTCCTCTCGGGCGAGCCCGAGCTCTCCGAGGTGCTCGGCCTGGTCGAGGCGACGCTCCAGGACATCACCGAGGCCGACGAGGTCCCGGCCGCCAACGAGACCCAGTGCGGCTGGGGCGCCAACCACTCCCTCGAGGGGGCGCAGGAGGCGGCGCGCACGTTCCTCGCGCACCGCTCGGAGTGGGAGACGGTCACCGCGTGAGCACGGCGATCGTCCTGGTCGCGATGGACGAGGAGGCCGCGCCGTTCCTCGCCGCCGCGTCCAGCGCCTCCGAGCCGCGCGCCGTCGGCAACGCGCTGCAGTGGGAGCTCGAGCTCGACTCCCGCGCGGTGCTGCTCGTCCGCACCGGCATCGGCCTCGTCAACGCGGCCGGCGGTCTCACCGCAGCGATCCTGCAGGAGGGCGGCTCCCGGCCGCTCGTGGTGAGCGCGGGGACCGCCGGCGGCCTGGGCGCCGACGTCCGCGTGGGCGAGGTCGTGATCGGCGCCGAGTACGTGCAGACCGACGCCGATGCGCGGGCGTTCGGCTACGCGCTCGGGCAGGTCCCGGGGATGCCCGCCCGCTACTCCGGGGACGACGCGGCGCTCGCCGCGGAGCTCGAGCTGCTGGAGGGGCCGCCGGTGCGCCGCGGCCTGATCGTCTCGAGCGACGTCTTCGTCTCGAGCGCCCACGTGGACCGCGTGCGGAACGACTTCCCCGGCGCGCTCGCCACCGACATGGAATCCGTCGCCCTCGCGCAGACGGCGCACGTGCACGGGCTGCCGTTCGTCTCGGTCCGCGGGATCTCGGACCTCTGCGCCCCCGGCGAGTTCGAGGCGCACGTCGACGACGCGGCCGATCGCTCCGTCGCCGTGGTGCGGGCGCTGCTGCGCGGGCTCGGCGACCGGGACTGATGGACGGGCGGCCCTCCGCGACAGCGCGGAAGGGCCGCCCGGCGGTCAGTCGTTGCCGACGTGCTGGTCGCCGGCCTCCTGGGCCTTGTCGACCTGGCCGGCGAACTTCCCGCCGGTCGCGGAGTCGGCGGCGTCGCCCGCCTTGTCGAGTCCCTTGTCGGTCAGCTCCTCGCCCTTGTCGCTGTTCACGGCGTTCTTCGCCTTGTCCGCGAGTCCTCCGAGATCCACCATGGGGTCGTTCCTTCCGTCGATGAGCGCCCGTCGAGCAACGGGCCGCCGCCAGTCTCCGCCGCTCGGCGAGGATCTGCGCGGGGTTGCGTCTCACGGCCGCGCCGAGGACGATGCGCCTCCGGCCCGGCCCGTCAGCCCGCTGCGCCGAGCCCCGTCACCGCACCGGCGATCGCCGTCGTCTCCTCGCCGTCCGGCCAGCGCAGCCGCACGCCCGGCTCCGTGACGACGCTCCCCACCGCGGCCGTCGCGGTCCAGGGTGTGCCCATCCTCGACTCCCCCCGCCGGTCGGCGGTGATCATCGCGAAGCCGGGGAAGCAGCCGAGCCAGTCGGCGGTGCCGGCCGCCTCGGGGACGGGGACCGCCGCGAGGTCGATCACCGCTCCTCCTCCGCTGGCCTCGGCGAGCATGCCGACCGTCCCCACCAGCCCGGCCATGCTCACGTCCTTCGCCGCCCTCGGCCGCGCGAGTCCGACGGAGGCGGCCATCGCCCGGAGCTCCTCCGCGCGCCGGGACGACGTCGAGTCCCACTGGGCGCCCGCGAAGCCGGGCCGCCAGCCGCCGCCGAGGTCGGCCGTCAGCGAGAGCTCGTCGCCCGGAGCGGCCGCGCCCGGCACCGGCGCCGCGGTACGGCCGAGACCGGTGACGCTCAGGGCCGCCGGCACTCTGAGCTGGGTGTGCCCGCCGAGCACGGGGACGCCCCAGGCGGCGGAGGCGGCCCGCAGACCGCTCACGATGCGCGCGGCGGCGGCCGCGTCGCGAGCGCCGATCGCGTCCATCAGCCCGATGCCGGTCGCGCCCATCGCGGTGAGGTCGTTGACGTTGACCAGCACCGAGCACCACCCCGCCCACTCCGGGTGGCGCTCCACCATGGACGGGACGATCGCGTCGCAGACGGCGATCAGGTCGCTGCCCGGGACCGGTGCTCCGTCGTCGCCGACGAAGCCGGCCCCACCGAGGCCCCCCTCGGCCGCCAGCGGAGCCAGAAGGGCGCCGAGGGCCGCCTTGGCCGCGGTGGCCGCCCGGTCGAGCCGGTCGACCGGCCAGCGCATCCGGGCGTGCTCGACTCGGGCGACGGTGCTCGTGCCGATCCTCCGCCAGCCGAGCCGCCGGAACAGCACCTCGTTGCGCAGCTGCACCGAGGCCTCGAAGCGGAGCACCCCGCGCGCCTCCGCCTCCGCGCAGGCCGCGCGCACGAGGGCGGCACCGATCCCGGAGCCGCCCCGCGCCTCGCGCGCCACCACCAGGCGGCTGCCGGTCCACCAGCCCAGATCGCGTCCGCCGCCGACAGGCGCGATCCGGACCCCGCCGAGCACCGCGCCGTCCGGAGCCACCGCGACGAGCACCACCGAGCGCGGATCGTCGTCGGCGTCGTCGTGGTCGTCGCCCGCGAACAGCCCCTGCTCGGCGACGAAGACCTCGCGCCGCAGGGCCCGGTGCGCGGCGAGCTCGCGCTCCTCCGCCCGCACCACCGTGAACGCAGGCGCGACCCGAACACCCTCGAGGATCGAGAGCTCCACCATCAGGCGCCGGCCGTCTTCAGGACGCCGCAGGCCCCGCACGCCGCGCAGCCCGCACTCTGCCCGCTGCTCAGCATCCCGGCCTCGATCAGGAGCGCGGCGACCTCGGCGCTGACCCGCTCCAGCAGTGACCCGGCCGGCGGGAGCACGTGGTCGACCTCGGTCGCCAGGGTCCCGCGCAGCGGACGGAAGGGCACCACGAAGGGGTAGACCCCCATCCCGATCAGCTCGCGGGCGCTCGTGACCAGCTCGTCCGGGTCCTCGCCGAGGCCCACCAGGAGGTAGGTCGAGACCTGGTTGCGGCCGAAGATCCGCACTGCCTCGCGCCACGCCCAGCGGTACTCGTCCAGGCTGACCCGCGCCTTGCCCGGGGTCCAGCGCTGCCGCACCGCGTCGTCCATCGACTCCACGTGGATGCCGATCGAGACGGCGCCCGCGTCCTTCAGCGCCTGCAGCGCCGAGACGTCGGAGGGCGGCTCGCACTGCACCTGGATCGGCAGCCCGGGGACCGCCGCGAGCACCGCGCGGACGCAGCGCGCGAGGTGGGCCGCTCCGCGGTCGCGGCCCTTGGAGGTGCCGGTGGTCATCACCATCTGGCGCACGCCGTCGAGGCGGACCGCCGCCTCCGCGACCTCGGCGAGCTGGGCCGGGGTCTTGACCGCGATGGTCGCACCGGCTTCGAGCGAGGCCTCGATCGCGCAGAAGCGGCAGCGCTCCGCCTCGTCATAGCGCATGCAGGTCTGGACGACGGTGGTCGCGAGGATGTCACGGCCGTGCAGCCGGGCGATCTTCTCGTAGGAGACGCCGTCGGCGGTGTCGAGATCGTAGAAGCGCGGGCGGCGGACGGGAGTCACGTCCAGGCCGATGTCGGCGCCCTCGAGCAGGAGGCGGTTCCCGCTCACCACGTAGGGGCTGTCGGGGTTCACCGGGATCGCGGCGCCCAGGCCGCCGAGCATCACGTGCCCGTCGTCGCTCGGGCCGGCGCCGGCCTCGCGGTGCACCGGTGCCTCGACGCGGATGCCCTGCAGGGCGATGTCGACGCGAGTGCGGAGGGCGGAGGGGCCGGTGCGGCGGATCCCGGTCGAGTGCGCCCCGCCCGGGGAGTGCGCCCCGCCGACCGGGTGCGGGCCGGCGGCCGGGTGCGCCGCACCGGTTGCCGGCGGCGAGGACGCGGGGGAGGGACTGCGGAGATCGGTCACGAGGACTCCTTCGTGGCACCGCGGAGCGGGCCGGACGGGCCGCGCACAGCGGCGGCCGGGATGTCGGTGCGGTCGTCTCACCCCCCAGTCAAGGCGCCTCGTGTTTCGCCCTCGTGACGGGAGGAACGCGGTCTCGTTACGGATCCGCCGTCACGGGAGCTTCTTCCGGTGGAAACCACTCCGAAACATCCCGGCCGTTGACTGGACGCGTTCCACTCCGCACCACTGCTCCACCCCGGCGGACGTCGTCCCGCGTCGTCTCAGCGCATCCCGCCGGAGCCATGCACTCGCACGCCGCTTCGGCGGACCGACACCAGGAGGAACCATGTCCGTCTCCCAGGAGATCGAAGACCAGGTCAGCGCCAACATCGAGATGTCGCGCTCCGAGATCGCCCACCCGGCGCTCCCGAAGGGCAGCAACCTCTACGGCTCCACCAAGGTCTTCCCCGACTACCAGGCCGAGCCCGGGGAGTCGTACCTGACCCTCGTGCACGGCATCGCCCACGAGTCCTCGGTCAGCTTCGTCGCAGTGCTCCAGGCCACCCGCGCGGCGCGGAAGGGCTACGAGTCCGCGCTCTACTTCTACGGGCCCGGCACCATCAACGCGATGGCCACCCGCGGCTTCCCGACGGTCGGCGACTCCGGATTCCCCGGCGAGCAGAACCTCAACAACGCCATCGAGACCTTCATCCAGGAGGGGAACCGCGTCTTCGTCTGCCGGTTCGGCATGGCGCTCCACGGCCTCCGCGAGGAGGACCTGATCGAGGGCTGCATCCCCTGCCACCCGCTCGACGTGCAGGACGCGCTCATCCACTACGCCCGCAAGGGCGCGATCATCAACTCCACCTACAACCTGTAGGCGATCGCGATGACCCTCGTCGGATCGGTCGCGGCGAACTTCACCCGCGACCTGGATCAGAACTACGCGCTCATCGCCTCCCTGGCCGAGGAGGCCCGCGAGAGGGGAGTGCGCTTCCTGGTGCTCCCCGAGGCCGCGATCGGCGGCTACCTCTCCTCGCTCGGCAACCACGGCGACACGGTCGCCACCACCCGCCGCTCCCTCCCGCCGGCGGTGCGCCTGGACGGGCCGGAGCTGCGGCGGGTGCAGGAGATCGTCGGCGACCTGGTGGTGGCGATCGGCTTCTGCGAGCTCGACGACGACGGCGAGACCCGCTACAACGCGGCCGCGCTCCTGGACGGCGGGCAGGTCTACGGCAGCTACCGGAAGGTGCACCAGCCGCTGGGCGAGCACCTCTCGTACTCGCCGGGCCCGGGCTACGGCACCTTCGAGACGCCGGTCGGCCGGGTGGGCCTGCAGATCTGCTACGACAAGGCGTTCCCCGAGGCGGCGCGGTCGATGGCGCTGGACGGCGCCGAGATCATCGCCTCGCTCTCGGCGTGGCCGGCCGCTCGGACGGCGACGGCCGAGAACCTGCAGGAGGACCGCTGGACGTACCGGTTCAATCAGTTCGACATCGCCCGCGCCCTCGACAATCAGGTGTTCTGGCTCGCCTCGAACCAGTCGGGGACCTTCGGCTCGCTCCGCTACGTCGGGAACGCGAAGGTCGTCGATCCCGGCGGCAACGTGCTCGCGACGACGCTGCTCGGAGCAGGCATGGCCGTCGCCGACATCGACGTGCGCGGCGCCTTCGAGGCGATGCGCGGCGGGATGTTCCACCTGCGCGACCGGCGGCCCGACGCCTACGACATCGACCGGGTCTGGAACGGAGGACTCGTCCATGCCTGAGATGACCTTCCACGTCCGCTGGCCGGACGGCTCGGAGGAGCGCTGCTACTCGCCGAGCCTGGTCGTGCACGAGTTCCTCGGGACCGGGACCGCCTACTCGCTCGAGGACTTCGTCGCCCGTTCGAGTGAGGCGCTGCGCATCGCGTCGGACCGGGTGCGGGAGCGGTTCGGGTTCGCCTGCACCTCCGCGATGCAGCAGGAGTCCGACATCCTCCGCACGGCGCAGCGCTTCGAGGGCGGCACGGTCAGGGTGCTCGCGATGGAGCCGCCCGCTCCGGCCGGGCAGCGGGTGCGGCCGTGAGCGCCGCTATCGAGCCCGGGCGCCACGTCGAGGTCGCGGTGGTCGGAGGCGGGCAGGCCGGGCTCTCGATCAGCCGGCACCTGGTCGACGACGGCATCGAGCACGTCGTGCTCGAGCGCGCGACCATCGGCCACGACTGGATCGACCGCCGCTGGGACGCCTTCACCCTCGTCACGCCGAACTGGCAGTGCCGCCTCCCCGGGTACCCCTACGACGGGCCGGACCCGGACGGATTCATGACGCGCGACGAGGTGCACGCGTGGGTGCGCCGCTACGCGCAGAGCTTCGACGCCCCCGTGGTCGAGGGCGTGGAGGTGAGCCGGCTCCGCGAGCGCGCCGGGGGAGGTTTCGAGCTGATCACGAGCGCGGGCGCGATCACGGCCGACCAGGTCGTCGTGGCGACCGGCGGCTACCACCGCCCGGTCCTCCCCGCCGTCGCCGCGCGGCTGCCGTCGGACGTGCTGCAGCTCCACTCCGCCGACTACCGCTCGCCGGAGGCGCTCCCGCCCGGCGGCGTGCTCGTCGTCGGCTCCGGGCAGTCGGGCGCGCAGATCGCCGAGGACCTCTTCCTCGCCGGGCGCGAGGTCCACCTCGCCCTCGGCAGCGCGCCGCGGGTGGCGCGCTTCTACCGGGGCCGCGACTGCGTCGCCTGGCTCCAGGACATGGGCGTGTACGACGTGCCCGTCCACGCGCAGGTCGGCGGGCTCACCAAGCGGGAGTCGACCAACCACTACGTGACGGGGCGCGGGGGCGGGCGGGACATCGACCTGCGCGCCTTCGCCCGCGACGGGATGCACCTCTACGGCCGACTGGCCGGGGTGGAGGGGTCCCGGCTGCGCTTCGCCCCCACGGCGGAGGCGTCGCTCGACTACGCGGACTCGGTCGCGGAGTCGATCAAGGACGACATCGACCGCTACATCGCGGCGCACGGCATCGACGCTCCCGAGGAGGACCGCTGCCGTCCGGTCTGGCGGCCGGAGTCCGAGGCGACCGGGCTCGACCTCGCGCGCATCGGCAGCGTCGTCTGGGCGGTCGGGTTCCGCTCCGACTATCGCTGGGTCGAGATCGGCGTGTTCGACGGCGCCGGCCATCCCACCCACCAGCGCGGAGTGACGAGCGTGCCGGGCCTGTCGTTCCTCGGGCTGCCGTGGCTGCACACCTGGGGGTCCGGCCGCTTCGAGGCGATCGCCCGCGATGCGGGGCACCTGGCGGAGGAGGTCCGGCGAGTGCGCGAGGCGGGGCGCTTCGCTCGGGAGCGCGAGCCGGATCTCGCCGGATAGCCTCCTCGCATGACGGAGACGGTGATGGGTGCGGTCGCAGCGCACTTCGGTCGCGACATCGACCGCACCCTCGCCAAGCTCGCCGGCATCATCGCTCACGCCCGCGAGCGCTCGGTCGACCTGCTCGTGCTCCCGGACGCGACCCTCGGCGGCTACCTGCTCGACCTCCAGCACCCCGGGCCGGACCTGCCGCCGAGCCTCGAGCTCGATGGGCCGGAGGTCGCCCGCGTGGCCGAGCTGGCGGGCGATCTCACCGTGTGCTTCGGGATCGCGGAGCGCGCGCTCGAGGGCGGTCGCGAGGTCCGCTACGACACCGCGGTCTGCGTGCACGGCGGGCGCGTGATCGGCACGCACCGCAAGGTCCACCTGCCGCTGGGCGAGTCCGAGGCGTACCTGCCGGGTCGCGGCTTCGCCGCCTTCGACTCGCCGATCGGGAGGATGGGGATGCTGATCGACTTCGACAAGACCTTCCCGGAGTCCTCGCGCTCGCTGGCCCTCGACGGCGCGGAGGTGCTGGCCTGCCTCAGCGCGTGGCCCGCGAGCGTGACCGACCGCTCCGATCGGATCCGCAACGACCGCCAGGCCCACCTGTTCGATCTCTACGACTGCGCCCGCGCCGCCGAGAACCAGGTCTACCTCGTCTCCTCGAACCAGACCGGCGTGCTCGGCGGCCTGCGGTTCCTCGGGCAGGCGAAGGTCGTGGATCCGGCGGGAGAGATCATCGCGAAGACCTGGGCGAAGGGCGGGCTCGCGCTCGCCTCCGCTGACGTCGCCGGCTCCGTCGCCCGCGCCCGCCGCACGATGCACCACCTCCGCGACCGCGCGGAGCACGCCTACCGGAGCTGAGATGCGGATCTGCCTGCTGACCTACTCCACCCGGCCGCGCGGCGGGGTGGTGCACACCCTCGCCCTCGCCGAGGCGCTCGCGCGCGCCGGACACGACGTCACGGTGCGCACGCTCGCCCGGGGCGGCGACGACTCCTTCTTCCGCCCCGTCGATCCGTGCGTGACCGTGCGGGTGGTGCCCTTTCCGCACCGCGAGGGCGAGCCGGTCGGCGCCCGCATCGTCCGGTCCATCGCCGCGATGGCCGAGGCCCTGCGGGGCGAGGACGCCCCGGTCGTCCACGCGCAGGACTGCATCTCGGCCAACGCGGCGCTCGCCGCCGGACTCGCGCCGATCCGCACGATCCACCACCTGGACGACTTCACCACCCCGGAGCTGCGCGCCTGCCACGACCGCGCCGTCCGGCTCCCCCTGACCCGGCTGTGCGTGTCCGCTGCGGTCGCCGAGGAGGTGCGCGCCGGCTGGGGGCTGCTGCCCGACGTGATCCCGAACGGTGTCGACGCGGCGCGGTTCGCGGCCGCCGTCGACGATCCGCTGACCGGGGGGTGGCGGGCCGAGCTCGGCCCGTACCTCCTCGCCCTCGGCGGCATCGAGCCGCGGAAGGGCAGCATCGAGCTGCTCGAGGCGTGGGCTCTGCTGCGCGAGCGCGGCCACGACGTCGCGCTGGTGTTCGGCGGCGGCGAGACCCTGTTCGACTACCGCGAGTACCGGGCTGCCTTCGACCGGAGGGCGGCCGAGCTCGGGATCGCTCCGGTGATCCTCGGCACCGTTCCGGAGGAGAGGCTCGCTCCGCTCGTCGCCGGCGCCTCCGCGCTGGGCTTCGTCTCGGTGAAGGAGGGGTTCGGGCTGGCGGCGATGGAGGCGCTCGCCGCGGGGGTGCCGGTCGTGGCGCGGGAGCTGCCGGTGATCCACGAGGTGTTCGGGGACGCGGTCCGCTACGGGCGGGACCCCGCCTCCTTCGCCGACGCGCTGGAGGAGGCCCTGACGCTGCCCTCGCCGGACGGCCGGGCCCTGGCCGCCTCGCACTCCTGGGACGACGTCGCGGCCGCGCATCTGCGGTTCTACGAGCGGGTGCTCGACGGCTCGGTTCAGAGCTCAGGAGGAACTCCTCCGGACGGGCCGGGATCCGCGCGAGCAGGCGTGCCCGGATGACTCCGTCCTGCCGCCTGGACACGATCGGGCGCCGCCGGTGACCCGCCGGTCGATCTCGCGCATCGTCACCGGTCTCGCCGACGCCGATCCCGACCGGATCGTCGCCGTGGCCGACGAGGGCGCGCTGACGGCGGGGGAGCTCGACCGCGAGAGCACCCGCCTCGCCCGCGCCTACCGCGATCTCGGCGTCCGGACCGACGACCTCGTCACCGTCTCGCTCTCGAACTCGCTGGACGCGCTCGTCGTCTGCGCGGCGGTCTGGAAGGCGGGCGCCGTGCCGCAGCCGGTCTCGACCGGGCTGTCGGCGGCGGAGCGCGCCGAGGTGGAGCGGATCGCGCGGCCGGCGCTCGTCATCGGCGCGCCCTCCTCCTCCGCTGTCCCGTGGCGCGCGGGCGACTGGCGGCCCGGGCCGGAGGTGCCGGCCGGCTCGCTCGAGGACCGGTGGGCCTCGTCCTGGAAGGCGCCCACCTCCTCCGGCAGCACGGGGCGGCCGAAGGTGGTGCTGGCCGCGGGCCCGGCGCTGCTGGATCCGGACGCGCCGGTCGCGCCGTTCCTGCCGCGCGAGGGCGTGCAGCTGGTGAGCGGCCCGCTGATGCACTCGGCGACCTTCACCTACGCCTTCCGCGGGCTGATGACCGGGCAGCGCCTGGTGCTGCTGCCGCGGTTCGACGCCGCCCGGGTCCTCGCGGCGATCGAGGAGCACCGCGTCACCTGGACCCTGCTCGTCCCGACCACGATCCGCCGCCTGCTGGCTGCGCCCGAGCGGTCGGGGGCGGACGTGTCCTCGCTCGCGACGGTGCTGCACCTCGGAGCGCCCTGCGCGCCCGCCGACAAGCGGGCGCTGATCGGCTGGCTCGGCCCGGAGCGGGTGGTCGAGGTCTATGCGGGCAGCGAGTCGAACGGACTGACGATGATCACGGGCCGGGAGTGGCTGGAGCACCCGGGCAGTGTCGGACGGCCGATCAGCGGGACGACCCTGCGCATCCTGCGGGAGGACGGCACGGAGGCTCCGACCGGCGAGCTCGGCCGCATCTGGCTGCACCGCGGCGAGGCCCCCGCCTACCGCTACCTCGGCGCGGGCTCGCGGCGGACGGAGGAGGGCTGGGACACCCTCGGCGACGTCGGCCGCGTCGACGGGGACGGGTGGCTCTGGGTGGTCGACCGCGCCGACGATCTGATCCTCCGGGGCGGAGTGAGCGTCTGGCCGGCCGAGGTCGAGCGGGTGCTGGAGGCCCTGCCCGGAGTCCGCGGGGCGGTCGCCTTCGGCGTGCCGGACACGGAGCTGGGGCAGGCGGTGGAGGCGGTCGTCGACGTGGGCGACGCTGGCGTGGACCCGGCCGGTCTGCTCGCTCGGGCGAACGCCGAGCTGGGCGCTGAGCGGCGCCTCCGGGCCCTCCGGATCGTGCACGAGCCCGTTCGGAGCGACGCGGGCAAGGTCCGTCGCTCCGCGCTCGCCCCCGTGGCGCAGACGCTCGGGACCCACCGTTCCGCCGGCACCCCGGATGGGCCAGAGTAGGCCCTGCGCCCCCGCGCACCGACCCCAGGGAGACCCGATGAAGTACATGCTGATCATGCGCGCGACCGATGCGGCGAAGGAGGCCTACGCCTCGATCCCGTTCGACGAGATCATCACCCGGATGGGGCAGTACAACGAGGCGATGATCGAGGCGGGCGTGCTGCTCTCGGGCGACGGCCTGGCCGACGACGTCGCCTCCTCCGGCTTCGTGGTCGACTTCTCCTCCGAGCCGCCGACCGTCGTCGACGGCGCCTACGGCCCGACCGAGTCGCTCTTCAACGGCTTCTGGATCATCGGGGTCGACTCCAAGGAGCAGGCCCGCGAGTGGGCGCTGCGCTGCCCGCTGGTGCCCGGCAACCGCCTCGAAGTGCGCCGGATCACCGATGAGAGCGACTTCGCGGAGTTCGCCGACAACGAGTACGTGCAGAAGGAGGCCGGCTGGCGCGAGGACGAGGCGGCCCGCGCCTCCGGGGACTGACGCGGCGGCGGGCGTCACGCCTCCGTGACGACGCCCGCCTCGACGTGCCAGTGCCGCGTCAGCTGCACCGTCTCGAGCATCCGCCGGTCGTGGGTGACCAGCAGCAGGGTGCCCTCGTACGCCTCGAGCGCCTCCTCCAGCTGCTCGATGGCGACGAGGTCGAGGTGGTTGGTCGGCTCGTCGAGCACCAGGAGGTTCGTGCCGCGGGCCTGGAGGAGCGCCAGGGCGGCCCGCGTCCGCTCGCCCGGCGAGAGCTCGCCGACGCGGCGGCCGACGTGGTCGGCCTTCAGCCCGAACTTCGCCAGCAGCGTGCGGACCTCGGCGGTCGGCCACTCGGGCACCAGCGCCTCGAACGCGTCCGCGAGCGGCACCTCGGCGGCGAGCATCCCGCGGGCCTGATCGATCTCGCCGATCGCCACGCTCGCTCCGAGGGAGGCGCCGCCCTCCTCCGGCTCGGCGCGGCCGAGGAGGAGCGACAGCAGCGTCGACTTGCCGGCGCCGTTGGGCCCGGTGATGCCGATCCGGTCGCCCGCGTCGACCTGGAGCGACACCGGCCCGAGCGTGAAGGCGCCGCGGCGGGCGACCGCGCCGTTCAGTGTCGAGACGACCGAGCTCGAGCGCGGGGCGCTGCCGATCGTGAAGGCGAGCTGCCACTCCTTGCGCGGCTCCTCGACCTCCTCGAGCCGCGCGATCCGGCTCTCCATCTGGCGCACCTTCTGCGCCTGCTTCTCGCTCGACTCCGCCGAGGCCTTGCGGCGGATCTTGTCGTTGTCGGGGGCCTTCTTCATCGCGTTGCGCACGCCCTGGCTCGACCACTCCCGCTGGGTGCGGGCGCGGGAGACCAGGTCGGCCTTCTGCTCGGCGAAGTCCTCGTACTTCTCGCGGCGCTGGCGCCGCGCGGTCTCGCGCTCCTCCAGGAACGCGTCGTAGCCGCCTCCGTAGACCCGGTTGGTGCCCTGCGCGAGATCGAGCTCGAGCACGCGGGTGACGCTGCGGGCGAGGAACTCGCGATCGTGGCTCACGAGGACCGCGCCGCCGCGGAGTCCGCGGACGAAGGCCTCCAGGCGCTCCAGGCCGTCGAGGTCGAGGTCGTTGGTCGGCTCGTCGAGCAGCACCACGTCGAAGCGCGAGAGCAGCAGCGCCGCGAGGCCCACCCGCGCCGCCTGCCCGCCGGAGAGGGAGGTCATCGTCGAGGAGGCGGCCGCGGCTCCGAGCGACAGGCCCAGGTCGGCCAGGACGACCGGGGTGCGCTCGTCGAGGTCGGCCGCGCCGCTCGCGAGCCAGCGGTCGAGCGCGAGGGCGTAGCGGTCGGCGATCGAGCCGTCGGGATCGGGATCGGCCAGGGCGGAGGCGGCGGTGTCGAGCTCGGCGGAGGCCTCGGCGCAGCCGGTGCGGCGCGCGATGTAGCCGGCGACGGTCTCGCCCTCGCGGCGCTCGTGCTCCTGCGGCAGCCAGCCGACGAAGGCGTCGCCCGGCGCGAGCACGACGGAGCCCCCGAGCGGAGCCGTCTCGCCCGCGAGGATGCGCAGGAGCGTCGACTTGCCGGCTCCGTTCGCCCCCACGACGCCCACCACGTCCCCGGGGGCGACCGTCAGGTCGAGTCCGTCGAACAGGGTGCGGTGCGCATAGCCTCCGGAGAGGCCCTTGGCGACGAGGGTGGCGGTCACCGGTCCAGCGTAGGCGCGGGCGACTCGCTAGACGGCCTGGTGATCAGCCGGTCTAGGATGTGCGGATGAGCGACACGAGCCTGCGGAGCGGCGCCGGGTACTGGTACCCGGACGAGTCGTCCACCCGGCGTGCGGTCGAGGTGCTGAGCGCCATGCGCACGTACCGCGTCTCCGAGGTCTCCATGCGCCGCCGCACGCGCGAGCGGATGGCGATGGGCGAGACGGACCTGATCGCCATCCAGTACCTGCTCCGCCAGCAGCGCAAGGGCGAGCTGGTTACCGGCAAGGATCTGGCCTCGCACCTCTCCATCTCGTCCGCGTCGACCACGGTCCTCATCGACCGCCTGGTCCGCAGCGGCCACCTCGTGCGCAAGCCCAACCCGACCGACCGGCGCGGGATCGTCGTGGAGGCGACCGTCGACAGCGACGACGAGGTGCGCGCCACGCTCCAGGAGATGCACCGCCGGATGCTCGAGATCGCCGAGGACCTGGACGCCCCCGAGGCCGAGGTCGTCGTCAACTTCCTCCGCCGGATGAGCGCGGCCGTCGACGAGATCGACGCGGAGCACGGCGACGGGCACGATAAGGACGAAGCCGACCCGGCGGAACCCTCCGCGGCGAAATAGCTAGACTGACTAGTAATAAGCCGAGGGGCCTATAGTCTGGCGGCATGGGTCAATTCCTCTACGGCACTCCTCCTGCCGTCATCGAGATCGAGGACCGGACCCTGGCCCACCTCCAGATCGTGATCTACGCGAAGTTCCGCCGCGACGAGCGCTTCAGCCTCACCCTCGACTCGATGCCCGAGGGCGCGCGCGGCCGCCACTCCTTCTGGATGAACCCGAACATCGCCCTGCAGTTCCACTTCGCGGGGAGCCGGCAGCCGACGATCAACCCGACCTGGGTCGAGCTCCTGATGGACGCGGCGAACAGCGGCGGCGGGCTGCGCCTGCTCCCCGAGCCCCCGTCGTGACCCGGTCCCGGTGAGGCCGACCCGGCCCGGACGACCGCGGAGCTCCCTGCACGACGGTGGATCCGCAGCACCGGCCTCCTGCGACAGCGCACGTGCCCCCGGCCGCCCCGTCTCCTAGGGTGGAGCGGGCGCCGCGGGGCGCGCGGAGGGCGGGGGACATGCGCAGGACGGTCATCGGAGCGACGGCACTGGCCGGTGTGCTCGCGCTCGCGGGGTGCTCGGCGCCCGCTCCGGCTCCGACGGTCACGGTCACCGTGTTCGCCACGGCGACGCCGACTCCGGTGCCGGACCCGACCGTCACGGCGGCGCTCCCGCAAGCGACGGCCACGGTCTTCGCGCCGGTCCCCGAGGCGACGGTCACCTTCACGCCGAACGCGACACCGGACATCCCCGAGACCGCCTTCGCGGTCGACTACGGCGCGGTTCCCGGGGCGAACGGCGAGCCGACCCGCGACGGGGAGGGGGACATCGTGAGCTACACCGTGGTGCAGGGCGACACGTTCTTCGACATCGCGCAGCGCTTCGGGATCCCGGTGCAGCAGCTGCTCCGGATGAACCCGACGATCGCCGGAGCCGGCGAGGCGGTCTACATCAATGCAGTCATCAACCTCGACGCGAGCACGCTGGGCTGAGCGGAGCGGCGAGCCGCGGAGGCGGCCGCCCGGAGCGACCCGGCTACTGCGACTTCGGCAGGACGTGGAACGCGACGGCGAGCGATCCCGAGATCATCAGGATGCCGCCGACGAAGAGGAATCCGGCGATGTCGGGCAGCAGGAACGAGTTGCCGAGAACGAGGATCCCGCCGAGGAACAGCACGAACGAGAGGACGACGCCCAGACCAGTCATGCCCTCATCGTACGCAGGTCACGGGAGCAGGAGGTCCGCGAGCTCCTCGGCGCCGGACACCAGCGCGATCGTCCCGACCGCCTCGAGCGGCGATCCGTAGCCCCACTCGACCATGATCGTCGGCACGCCGTGGGCGGCGGCGCCCTGCACGTCGTGCTCGCGGTCGCCCACCATCACCGGCGCCGAGAGGTCGACGCCGAGCTCGCGGAGCCGGCGCAGCGCCTCCTCCACGACGTCGGCCTTGGCGCTGCGGACCTCGTCCTCGGAGGCGCCGCAGATCACCGTGAAGTACTGCGCCAGGCCGTAGTGCTCGAGGATGCGCGTGGCCGCCGACTCCGGCTTGGAGGTCGCGAGCGAGAGCGGCACGCCGGCCTCGGCGATGCGCGCGAGCACCTCGGGCAGCCCCGGGTAGACCGAGGAGTCGAACAGTCCGCCCGCGTTGTAGCGGCGGCGGTAGACCACGAGCGCCGCCTGCGCCTCCTCGACGGTCATCCCGCCGAGCTCGCGGAACGCCTCGAGCAGCGGAGGGCCGACGTAGGCCAGCAGCTCGGCCGGAGCGGGCACGGGGCGGCCCAGCTCGACGAAGGTCTCGACGAGGGTGCCGGTAATGCCGGGGGCCGAGTCGGTGATCGTGCCGTCGAGGTCGAACAGGATGCAGGACCAGGTGCCGGCTCGCGCGTCGAGGCCGGTGGCGGCGAGGGTCGTGTCGGACATGGCGGGCTCCTGACCTCGGAGGACGGGGTGACGCCGGCGCTGCCCCGCCGGGGGCCACACTCTACGGCCGTTCGGCGTCCAGAGCCCGTTCGACGAACGAACGGGTGACGACCTGGGCGATCGAGCCGGGGTCGAGCTGCACGGCGACGAAGTCGGCGGTGCGGATCAGCGCGAAGGCCTCGCGTCCGGGGAGGACCAGCATCTGCACCTGCGGATGCTGCTGCCGGGGGACCGCGGTGCGCACCTCGTCCGTGGAGGTGAACAGCGGCAGGACCTGCTCCCCGGTGGTCGTCGCGACGGTGCGGACGTGCGGCACGCCTCCGGGCTGGGAGCCCGTGACGTCGACCACGAGGGAGCCGTCGAGGCAGGCCTCGAGCAGCCGGTCGACGGCCTCGGCGGTGGGAGCGGCGACGAGCGCCTCCAGTGCTTCCCGAGCCTCCGCATTGCGGTACGGACCGGGTCGCGCCGGGCGTGCAGGGGGTCCGCCTCGTCGTGCCATGGCTCCACGCTAACGAAGACCGGGGCGTGATCGGAATCGCCGGGACCGGTTCCCGGGAATGCGCGCGATCGGTGTCCGGAATCGTTACGGCCGTCTGCGGACACCGTGTCCTCTATTCGACGGCTGGTGGCGAACAGCTCGATTCAGCCGTGATTGCCTCCGCTTATCCTGAACATTCCCCTCGACATGGCGCGAGAAAGGGACGAATGGCGCCATTCATGGCGCACTCGATTGTGAAAGGGGGTAATGTCTCTCCCGGTCCGGGTCGAGACAGTCCGGTCCCGCGAACTCCAGGAGGAAAAGTGGCCCAGAAGATCACGCTTGTCGACGATATCGACGGAACCCTTATCGATTCCGGTGACGGCGGTACCGTCCGCTTCAGCATCGAGGGCGCCAACTACGAGATCGATCTCGGCCCCGACAACATCGCCGAGCTCCACTCGGCGCTCGAGAAGTTCGTCTCGAGCGCCCGCCGCGTCGGCTCGCGCCCCGCGGCCGCCACGAGCGTCGCGACCGCCTCCAAGAGCGACCCCAAGCAGCTCAAGGCCATCCGCGAGTGGGCGAACGCCAACGGCCACCCCGTCTCCGACCGCGGACGCATCCCCTCCGAGGTCCAGGCGGCCTACCAGGCCGCCCACAAGTAGCGGCCGCCGGGCTCTCGGCCCGGTGAGACGCCGCATTCCCGGGCCTTGCGCCCGGTGAGCGGAAGGCCCCCGTGATCCGATCGCGGGGGCCTTCGCCGTGCCTGTCAGAACAGGCGGGTGTGGGAGTCGTCGGTGCCGCGCATGGCCTCGTAGTCGAGCACCACGCAACGGATTCCGCGGTCCTCGGCGAGAGTCCGCGCCTGCGGCTTGATCTCCTGAGCGGCGAAGACTCCCGTCACCGGGAAGAGGTGCGGATCGCGATTCATCAGCTCGAGATAGCGGGTGAGCTGCTCCACTCCGTCGATCTCGCCGCGGCGCTTGATCTCGACGGCGACGGCGGCTCCCGAGGAATCGCGGGCGAGGATGTCGACCGGGCCGATCGCGGTCATGTACTCGCGCCGGACGAGAGTGTGCCCCTCTCCGAGGAGGCCGATCTGCTCGGCGAGAAGGCGCTGGAGATGCGACTCCACTCCGTCCTTCACGAGTCCCGGATCGACGCCGAGCTCGTGCGCCGAATCGTGCAGCACCTCGTGGATGGAGACGACGAGAGCGTCGCCGGTCTTGCGGTGCGCGACGGTCCACTGCTGCGTCACTCCCGCGGTGCGCGCCTCCTCGTCGGGCTCGCCCGTGATCAGCGTGCAGGGCGGGCTCATCCAGTTCAGCGGCTTGTAGGAGCCGCCGTCGGAGTGGATGAGGACGCTCCCGTCGGCCTTGACGAGCAGGAGGCGGGTGGCGAGCGGGAGGTGGGCGCTGAGACGGCCGGTGTAGTCGACGGAGCAGCGCGCGATGACGAGACGCACCCGTCGAGGATAGACGGCACGGCTCCGGCGGGCTCCCGGCTCAGTGCGCGGCGACGGGAGGCCGGCGGCCGAGCGGAGGAGCGGGCGGCGGCACCGAGAGCGAGGCGCGCAGCGCGACCGCGAACTCGGCCGGCGCCTCCGCCCACGGGTGGTGGCCGCTCGACTCGATGACGGCCAGGCTCGCCTGCGGCAGGAGCGCGGTGAGCGCCTCCAGAGCGGCGACGCCCGTCACCGGATCGTCCTCGCCGCCGAGGACGACCGCGGGGCAGTCGAGGCGCTGCAGAGCGTCGCGGATCGCCGCGGTGTCGTCGGAGCCGGCGGGAGTCGTGTGACCGGCAGCCCGGTCGTCGATCCCGAGCCAGGCGGTGCCGGGGGCGATCAGGAGCAGGTGGGCGACGCGCTCGGGCGCGTCCACGGCGGCGAGCAGGACGGCGCGGCAGCCGGAGTCGTGCGCGGCGAGATCGAGCTCGTCGACGCCGAGGTGACGGCGCAGGTCCTCCACGTCGGCGGCCGTCGTGGCCGGGGGAGCGGGAGGCAGCTCCGCGGAGTCGCCCACTCCGCGCGGGTGCAGCACGAGGACGCGGCGCGTGCAGGCGATCGAGGCGAACGAGCCGAGGTAGGAGGGGTGGCGCTCCGGCTCACCGGGGACGACCACCAGGGGCCGCCCCTGACCGGCTCCGTGCTCGTCGACGTGGAGCAGGGCGCCGTCGCGCGCTCGGTACCGCATCCGCTCCCCCTCCACCGCCGTCCTGGGAAGCCTAGGGGGAGGCGCGCCGGGGCGCCCGGGCCGCACGGGGGCTTGCGGCGGCGGCGGTCAGCTCCGCCGGCTGCGGGCGGCGGGGGAGGCGAGCCCCGCCACGACCACCAGGGCCAGAACCAGGAAGAGGGCGTTCAGCAGGCCGTAGTGCTCGCCGAGGAAGCCGATCGCCGGCGGTCCGACCAGGAACGCGACGTAGCCGAGCATCGCCACCGCGCTGACACGGGCGGCCGAGTGCGGCCCCTCCGCCGCGGCCGACATGCCCACCGGGAAGCCGAGCGAGCAGCCCAGACCCCAGGCGACCGCGCCGACGACGACGAGCGCGTCGACCGGGGCGAGGATGAACAGCAGGATGCCGACGATCGCGAGCCCGGCGGAGGCGCGCAGCACCGGGACGCGGCCGAAGCGGTCGAGCACGGGTCCGCCGATCACGCGTCCGACCGTCATGGCGGCGACGAACACGCCGAACACGACGGCGGCGGTCGTCTTGTCGGTGCCGTGGCCGTCGACCATCGCCAGGGTCAGCCAGTCGTTCGCGGAGCCCTCGGCGAAGGCCATGCCCAGCATGATCAGGCCGATGAGGACGAGGCGGCCGTCGCGCCAGACGCCGAGGGAGGCGGCGACGCGCTCGCGGACCGGCGGCTTCACCGTGGTCGCCGCGCCGGAGGTGTCGAGCTCCTCGCGGACCGGGACGAAGCGGATCGCGATCACCGCGGTCACGGCGATCACCACGGCGATCGCGCCGAGGTGGACGGCGACGGGCACGGCCAGGGCGGAGGCGCCCGCGCCGATCAGCGCGCCGGCCACGGTGCCGAGGCTGAAGAAGGCGTGGAACAGCGGCAGGAGCGTCTTGCCGAAGGCCTTCTCGTTGGCCGCTCCCTCGACGTTCATCATCACGTCGACCGCTCCGTTGCCGAAGCCGAGCATCGCCATGCCGGCGAAGGCCGCGGGGAGGACGCCGATGACGTCGGCCGAGACGCCCAGCACCGCGAGGCCCGCCGCCGAGACGGTGAGGCCGAGCGCCATGCCGCGCCGGGCGCCGATCGCGCCCATGACCGGCGTCGAGAACGCGAGTCCGACGATCGCGCCGATCGACATCGAGAGGATCAGCAGGCCCACTCCGGCGGTCGAGAGCTGGAGCTCGTCGCGGATGGCGGGGGTGCGCGAGACCCAGGTGGCGATCGAGATCCCGCTGAGGACGAAGATCGTGAAGACGGCGTTGCGCCAGGCGACCAGCTGCGGGCGCGTGAGCGCGGACGTCGAGGTCATGGCGGTTCTCCTGGTGCGGGCGGGATCCGGGCATCGGATCGAGAGGCACGGTCGAATCGATTCGAAGCGAGCCGGTCTAAGCTATCCGGAACCCCGGGGACGGTCAACCGACGACGAGCGCGCCGCCCCCACGAGGAGGAACGTGGAACCCCGCAAGAGCCCCCGGCCGACGCTCGCCCGCGTCGCGAGCCGGGCCGGAGTGTCCCCCTCCACCGCCTCGCTGGTCTTCAGCGGCTCCGGCCCCGTCTCGGAGGCCACGAAGGAGCGGGTGCTGCGCGCGGCGTCCGAGCTCGACTACGCCGGCCCCGACCCGCGGGCGCGCTCGCTCCGCCGCGGCCGCTCGGGGATCGTGGGGGTCGTCGTGGACGAGCGGATGCTGCACGCGTTCCGCGACCCGATCAAGATCGCCATGCTCGACGGGATCGCCGACGTGCTCGGCGGGGTCGACGCCGGGATCCTGCTGCTCACCGAGACCGGCGACGGCGCAGGCCTGCTGGCGACGGCCCCGGTCGACGCGATGATCCTGGTCGGCTGCAGCCCGTCGGTCGACGACTCCGTCGCCGTGCTGCGCCGCCGGGGGGTGCCGGTCGTCGTGGTCGAGGGCCTCTCGGAGCTGGGCGGCGCCGTGATCTCGCTCGACAACCGCGAGGCCAGCCGCACCCTCGCGGAGCACCTGCGCGAGCTCGGCCACGAGCGGGTCGCGGTGGTCGCGCTCCCGTTCGCGAAGGACCGCCGCCGCGGCGCGATCCCGCCCGGCTGGCGCTCGAGCCCCAGCATCACTCCGGTCGACCGCCTCCTCGGCGTGCAGGACGTCTTCCCGGAGGCGTCGGTCGTCGCCGCCGCGGCGAGCTCCGTCGACGAGGGCGTCGCCGCGGGCCGCACGCTGCTCGAGGGGGCGGAGCCGCCGACCGCGGTCGTCGCGCAGAGCGATCTGCTGGCCGCGGGCGTGATCCTCGCGGCGGAGGAGCGCGGGCTGCGCGTGCCCGAGGACCTCTCGGTGGTCGGCTTCGACGGCGTGCAGGTGCCCGGTCTCGCGGCCGAGTACGACCTCACGACGATGGCCCAGCCCGCGGTCGAGAAGGGCCGTGCGGCGGGACGGGCCGCGGTCGCGCTCCTGGCCGACGAGGAGGCGGAGGCGGTCTGCTTCCACGCCGTCTTCCACCGCGGGAACACCAGCGCTCCGCCGCGCTGACCGGAGTTGTCCACAGGCTTCTCCACAGGGGAGGAGCGCGATCAGCGGAGCCAGACGTCGCTGCGGACCCGGAGCCCGAGGGTGACCGCGCGGGCGCCGAGGAAGCCGACGGCGAAGGCCAGCCAGAGCGCGAGGAGGCGCCATTCGGCGGGCGCGGCGGGGGCGAGCAGGGCGAGCGGGACGAAGACGGCGAGGTTCGCGAGGCCGCTGAGCGCCAGGTAGCGGCCGTCGCCGGCGCCGATCAGCACGCCGTCGAGCACGAAGACGTAGCCGCCGAGCGGAGCGGTGAGGCCCACGACGGCGATCGCCGCGGGCAGCAGCCGCAGCACCTCCGGGTCGCTCGAGAAGACGTACGGCAGGACACCGCTCAGACCGGTGACCAGCGCTCCGAGCACTACTCCTGCACCGATTCCCCAGGTCACACAGCGTTTCGTGACGGCTCGGGCCTGCTCGGCGTCGCCCGCGCCGAGGAGGCGGCCCAGCAGCGCCTGCGCGGCGATCGCCACCGCGTCGAGGGCGAAGGCGACCGTCGAGAACAGCGTCATCGCCACCTGGAAGGCGCCCAGCTCCTCCGCCCCGAGCGAGGTGGCGGTCGCGACCGCGAGCAGGATCGCCGCGCGGAGGCTCGCTGTGCGCAGCAGCATCCAGCCGCCGGATCCCGCGGAGGAGGCCAGGCCCGCGAGGTGCGGCCGCAGCGGCGCGCCGACCCTCCGGGCGAGCCGCAGCGCGACTCCCGCGTAGGCCGCGAGCATGGCCCACTGCGCGATCACCGTCCCCAGTGCGGAGCCGGTTATCCCCAGGCCGGCCGGGTAGATCAGCACGGCGTTGAGAGCGGCGTTGAGGGCGAATCCGCCGGCGGCGATCACCAGCGGAGTGCGGGTGTCCTGGAAGCCGCGGAGGAGCCCGGTGAGCGCGAAGACGCCGAGCATGGCGGGGATCCCGGCCATGCTCACCGCTAGGTACCGCACGCCCGCCTCGGCCACCGCCGGTTCCGCGCCGAAGAGCGCCACGACGGCCGGAGCGGTGAGCGCGCCCACCACGGCGATGCCGGCGCCGAGGAGCAGGGCCAGCCAGCCGCCGTCGATCCCGGCCGCCACGGCCCTCCGCTCGTCGCCCTCGCCGAGGGCCCGGCCGACCCGCGGAGTGGTGCTGTACGCGAGGAAGACCATCAGGCCGACGACCGTCTGCAGCACCGTGCCGCCCAGCGCGAGCCCGGCGAGCGGGACGGCGCCGAGGTGGCCGACCAGGGCGGAGTCGGTGAGCAGGAACAGCGGCTCGGCGACCAGCGAGCCCAGCGCCGGGACGGCGAGCCGGAGGATGCTGCGGTCGAGGGCTGAGGTCACCGCTCGACGCTAGCGGCTGCCGGAGCTCCGGGACGGGCGTACCGTGGGCGGGATGCAGCGCTTCGGGATCGGGCTGGCGGCCGTGGGCCGGCCGGCGTACATCACGGCAGGGCGCGACGACGACCTCGGCCCCGCGGCCGAGCGGAGCGTCGACGCGCTGCGCGAGCGCACGCACCTGCTGCTCGACGCGGCGTGGGACGCCGGCGTCCGCTTCCTCGACGCCGCGCGCTCCTACGGGCGGGCGGAGGAGTTCCTCGGCGGCTGGCTCGCCCGGCACCCCGAGCGGCGGGCGGCGCTCACGATCGAGTCGAAGTGGGGCTACGAGTACGTCGGCGGGTGGGCGATGGACGCGCCGGTGCACGAGCGCAAGGAGCACTCGGTCGCGATGCTCGACCGCCAGTGGCCGCTCACGCTCGACGCGCTCGGCTCGGCGCCCGACTCCTACCTCGTCCACTCGATCACTCCCGAGAGCCCGGCCCTCACCGACCGCCCGCTGCTGGACCGCCTCCGCGGCCTCGCCGGCTCCGGAGTGCGGGTCGGCCTCTCGACGAGCGGACCCGAGCAGGCGCGCGTGATCGAGCTCGCCCGCGCGATCCCGGAGTCGCCGTTCAGCGCGGTCCAGAGCACCTGGAACCCGCTCGAGCAGTCCGCGGGCCGGGCGCTCGCCGCCGCGCACGACGACGGCTGGCTGGTGGTGGTCAAGGAGGCCCTCGCCAACGGGAGGCTCGTGGCGCACCCGATCGAGCACGCCGGCGCCGCGCCGGACGCCGTCGCCCTGGGGGCCGTCCTCGCGCAGCCCTGGGCCGACGTCGTGCTGAGCGGCGCGGCGACTCCGGAGCAGCTGCGGGCCAACCTGCGCGCGCAGCCCCGGGAGCTCCCGGACCTCCCGGCACTCGCCGTGGATCCGGCCCGCTACTGGGCCGAGCGCTCCGCTCTCGACTGGACCTGAGAGCACTCGAACGAAGTGAGGCGTGCGCTCCGGCGCCGCACGGAATAGCGTTCCTCTCAGCGCCCCGTCTGCCCTCTCTGCGAGGGCTGGCGCGCGGATCGGCCCTCGTGATATCCCCCGAGGGGATCCGCCCCGGCCCGCCACCCCTCTTCGAGTGCGGGCGAATCGAGCTTCCGGTTCTCAGGCGATCCGCAGGTTACGGGCGGGGCGACGGCAGTGCCAGAGGAAGCGGGGCGCGCGGGCTTAACGGGGGGTGACGCATCGGCGGGCTATTGCCGGGGAGGCCGGACGGCCGTGGTCCGAGGGGTCGATCCGGATGGCGCACTCGAGGAGCTCGGCGCTCCTCCACAGGGCGCGGATCAGCGCGGGCATCCCCGGGAACGATCGTCACGATCCCGAGCCCTCAGGACTCGGAGCCCCGCCGCACGCGGAGCCGCGTCTCCTCGAGGTCGAGCAGCGACTGGGCGTCGCGGAGGATGCGCTGCGGGTAGGCGCGGCGCGAGCGCGCGTCCAGCAGCGCCTCCCGCTCGGCCGCGACCACGGCGAGGCGCAGCGCTCGGTAGAGGCGGTGCGGAGTGTCCGCGACCGACCTCTCCGTGCCGCGCGAGCGCTCCCAGGCGGCCTCGGAGCGGAGGAACGACGTCTGCCGCACCCGCTCCAGGACGTCCGGAGCGACGCCGTCGGCACCCTCGACGGCGTCGCCCGGGCGTTCCAGCACCGAGAGGCCCTTCTCGGTGATCTCGTCGAGCAGGCCCGCGAGCGCGCGCTGGTCCTCGGGCACGTCGATCCCGCGGATGCCCAGCGCCCGGATCAGCAGCGGCAGCGTGCTGCCCTGGATCAGCAGGGTCGCGACGGCCACGGTGAAGGCGATCAGCACGAGCTGCGGACGGTACGGGATGTCCTCGGGCAGCGACTGCGCGGCCGCGAGGGTCACCACTCCGCGCATCCCGGACCAGCCGAGCACCAGACCGCCGCGCCAGCCGATGCCGTTGCGGCTGAAGTGCCGGTAGTCGCTGCGCCGCAGCAGGTAGCGCCGCTTCGCCCGGCCGCGCTCCTCCTTCGGCAGCTCCTGCGCCTCGGGCGACTCGAGCAGCTCCTTCTGCTCGCGGGCCCGGCGCTCGGCCCGGCGGGTCTGCCAGCGCTCGCCGAGGAGGACCGGCCCGACCCAGAGGAAGCGCACGACGATCAGCCCGACCACCGCGATCAGCCCGATCCCGACCGCTCCGGGCACGGAGAGGCGCGCGCTGTCGGCGTCGTGGATCAGCGAGCGGATCTCGAGACCGATCAGCAGGAACACGCCGTTCTCGAGCAGGAACTGCACGGTCCGCCAGTTGATCCGGTCGTTCACCCGCGACTGGGCGGTGAAAGCGCGGGAGGAGGCGTGCCCGGTGTGCAGGCCGGCGACGACCACGGCGAGCACGCCCGAGGCGCCCAGGCCCTCGGCGGGGATGAACGCGACGAAGGGGACGATGAAGGAGAGGACGGTGTTGAGCACCGGGTCCTCGAGCCGCGAGCGGACGAAGACGGTGACGACGCTGGCCACGAACCCGACCACGACGGCCACGACGACCGCGTAGAGGAAGTCGCCGATCGCGGCCCACGGCGTCGCGAGCGTCCCCGCGGCGGCGGCGAGGGCCGAGCGGAGGAGGACCAGCGCGGTCGCGTCGTTGATCAGCCCCTCGCCCTCGAGCAGGGTGAGCAGACGCGGCGGGAGGCCGAGGCGCCGGCCGACCGAGGTCGCGGCGACGGCGTCGGGCGGGCTGATGATCGCGCCCACGGCGACCGCCAGGCCCAGCCCGAGCTCGGGGAGGAGGAGGAAGAGGAGCGCGCCGACGCCGGCCGCCGAGATCAGCACCAGCACGACCGACAGGCCGGTGATGGTGGTCAGGTTCCGGCGGAAGTCGATGAACGGGACGCTGAGCGCCGCCGCGTACAGCAGTGGCGGCAGCACGCCGTCGAGCACCCACTCGTGCGGGACGACCACCTCCGGCACCCCGGGGACGTACGAGAGGCCGACGCCGGCGAGCACGAGGACGATCGGGGCGGCGACGCCGAGGCGCCGCGAGAAGACGGCGACCGCGACGAGGACCGAGACGCCGACGATCGCGGCGATGCCCAGCTCCATCAGCGGAGGCTCTCGAGGGCGCAGAAGGGCATGGTCTCGTCTCCAGGGGGTGGCGGGCGATCGCCCGGGACGAGTCTGCGCCTCTCGGCGGATGCGGGGCAGGGGGTTGCGAGCACCCGGCGTCCCGCGCCGGGGTCAGCCGTCGTCGCGAGCGGCGCGGCGGTCGAGCAGGCGGGCGAGCGCGAGGAGGAGCGCCATGGCGCCGAGCGCCGCGACGGCCAGGGCGAGCGCGGCGCCGGGCTCGAGCGTGATCCCGCGCTCGACGACCTGCGCGCGCAGCACCGGGTCGGCCGAGACGACGAGCAGGCCGATCGAGGCGGCGGCGAGGACGAGTCCGTAGAGGACGGCGCCGACGCGGATCCGCGTCGGCGCCGTCCTCTACGGACTCGTCCTCGCCGCCGCCTCGAT